>CBDUSI010000153.1:0-8775 GCA_965370045.1 uncultured bacterium
CCCAAACCCCAGTACCGGAAGCTCGACCGCAAGCTAAAGCGGGAGATACGGAAGAAGCTCCTGGCGGAGAAGGCCACCGACGCCGCCGCGGCCGCGGTGGACAAGGCGGTCAAGGAGTACAACGAGGTCAAGCTGGCCGAGAAGCGCCCCAAGCTGCGAGACCTGGCCCGCAAGCACAAGCTGCACCTGCGCACCGCCGGGCCCGCCACCATCGAGGATCTGGAGGAAGCCGAGTATCTGAAGGACCTGATCCCCAGCGTCCACGACCTCTTCCAGGAGTTCTACCGCAAGAAGCTGAAGGAGGATCTCACCGCGCGCCGCCCCGTCGAGAAGGACCGGGGCTTCCTGGCGATCCGCATGGTGAAGTTCCACCCGGTCGCGCTGCTCAGCTTCGAGAAGGCCAAGGCGGGCCTCACTTACCGTGTCAAGCTGGAGGCCGCCTGGGATCTGGCCGAGAAGGCCTGCAAGAAAGACCTCAAGGACCTCAAGGACGGCAAGCTCGACCCCAAGCAGGTTCGCGCCAGCACGATCCTGGGACCGGGCGACGAGACCTGCAAGATGGTGGTGGGCTACAAGCTGACCGTCGGCGAGGTCTCCCGCGCCTACACTTACGGCCAACTCCTGGGCAAGGAGGATCGCGAGCACGAGGCCCGGGAGAAGGCGGAAAAGGAGAGCGGCAAGAAGAAGACGAAGCCGTTGGAAGAGCGCATCACCGACACCTACAGGGTGGGCTGGCGAGTGATCATCCTCCTCGAACGCCGGACGCCGGATATCAAGGAATTCCGGGCGGACCGCCGCTGGAGGGGCGACTGGAAGCCGCTAGCCATGATGGCCCGCTACTACCAGATGATGGGCCGAACCCCCGGCGACACCCGCTGGAGGCAGGTGTTCCTCAACGACCTGTACCGCGAAAGGTACCGCCGGCTGAACACCAAGAAGAGCAACTAGACTAGAGCGCTTCCGCGATGCGGGCGGCCATCCGGTCGCCCGTTTCGTTGGGGGCTGGCTCGAACCACTCTATTCCCGGCAGCTTCTCGAACCAGCCGGTCTGGCGGCGGGCGAAGCGCCGGGTGTTCCGCTTGGTCAGGCGCACGGCCTCGGCCAAGTCATGCTCTCCGCCGAGGTGCGCGGCGAGTTCCCGGTAGCCCAGGGCCTGGAGCGCGGTTCCCGAAAGCCCCCCGGGGCCCGCCAGCAGCCCGCGCACCTCGTCGAGCAGCCCGGCGGCCATCATGGCGTCAACCCGCGCGTCGATGCGCGCGTAGAGTTCCTCGCGCGGCCGGCGGAGCCCGGCAACCCGGAAACTGAAGCCCGGGCGGCGGCGGCCGAACTGTCTCTGCATCCCGGAAATCGGCCGGCCGGTCGCACGGTAAACCTCCAGCGCCCGGATGATGCGCCGCAGGTCGCGCGTCTCTGTGCGCCGGGCGGCGGCGGGGTCGACGACGGCCAGCTCCGCGTGGAGTTCCTCGACCCCGCGCTCGATCGCGAAGGCTTCCAGTTCCCGGCGCAGTTCGCGGTCCGCCGGCGGGCCCGCGAACAGGCCCTCGACCAGCGCCCGGTAGTAAAGCGGCGAGCCGCCCTCGAAGACCAGCGGAACGCCCCGCGCGCGGCCGTCGGCGATGGCCGCGTCGGCCGCGGCCAGCCAGCGGCCCACGTTGAACTCCTCGCCGGGCTCGACCAGGTCCAGAAGGTGCCAGCGCGCCGCGCGGCGCTCCGCCGCGGTGGGCTTGGCGGTGCCGATGTCCATGCCCCGGTAGACTTTCATGGAGTCCAGGCTGGCCAGCTCCGCGCCGAGGGAGTCGGCCAGTTCCAGGGCGACGCCGGTCTTGCCCGAGGCGGTGGCGCCGACCAGCACGTAGACGAGCGGCTCGCCGGACACGGTCAACCCCTCGGGTGGTACTTGCGGTGGGCGTCGACCAGGTCGCGGCGGTCGAGGTGCGTGTATATCTGGGTCGTCACCGGGGAGGCGTGGCCCAGCATCTCCTGGATGGCGCGCAGGTTCGCCCCGCCCTGGAGCATGTGGGTGGCGAACGAGTGCCTGAGGGTGTGAGTGCTGGCGTGCTTGGTTACCCCCGCCGCCGCCAGGTAGTGCTTCACCAGCCGCCAGACGTTGGTACGGTCGAGCTTCCCGCCGTTGCGGCTCAGGAAGAGAAAGGCCGGGGTCTTCTTCCCAGCCAGCCGCGGCCGGCCGCGTTCGAGATATCGCTCGATGGCCGAGCGCGCCCGGCGGCCCAGGGGCACGATCCGCTCGCGGCCGCCCTTGCCGGTGCAGCGCAGGTAGCCGATCTCGAGGTTGACGCCCGCCAGGAGCAGCCCGGCGACCTCCCCGGCCCGGCAGCCGGTGGCATACAACGTTTCGAGCAGGGCCGCGTCGCGCAGGTAGAACGCGCGCGCGCGCCCGGTCTTCTTGGGGACTTTCTTGAACTCGGCGGCCGGGGCGGCGAGCAGCGCCTCTATTTCCGCGGGGGAAAGCACCTTGGGCAGTCGCTGCCAGGCCGAGGGCCGCTCCAGCGCCGAAGAGGGATCTTTCTGTCGGGGGTTCTCCATGTGCAGGAACTTGTAGAACATGTGCACCGCGGCGATTCGCCGCGTGACAGTGGCCGGTGTCGAGCGGCGGCTTTCCCGCTGCACGAAGCTCATGATCTCCTGCCGGCTGGCACGCGCGAGCCTCTTGCCCTTGAGAAATGCCAGCAGGTGCTGCAAGTCATTTCGATAGGCAAGCAACGTGTTGGGGGAGAGCCCACACTCCAGGCGGAGGTAGTCCAGGAAGTCGCCCAGGTCCGGGTCGGGCCGGGCCTCGACCGCGCGGCGGGGGCGGGCTTTCCCGGGCCGCTTGGCCACTAGACCGCTTCTACCACCGCGGCCGCCTGGCAGGCCACCGCGCGGCCACCGCCGATCTCGCCGAGCCCCTCGGCCGTGCCGGCCTTGACCGAGACGGCCGACGCGTCGAGCCCCAGCGCCGCGGCAACTTCCGCGGCCATCTTCACTTTGAGATCGCCCAGCTTGGGCGCCTCCAGAAAAATCGTCGCGTCCACGTTGACCGGCCGGAAGCCGGCGGCGCGCAGCTTCTCGCGGACCTCGGCGACGAGCTCCAGACTGCGCGCGTCCCTGTAAGCCTCGTCGGTGTCCGGGAAGTGCTGGCCGATGTCCCCCAGCGCGGCCGCGCCCAGCAGCGCGTCCATCACCGCGTGGCAGAGCACGTCGCCGTCGGAGTGCGCGCGCGGTGCTTTGTCGGAAGACACTTCCAGCCCGCCGAGAACCAGCTTGCCGCCGGCCTCCAACTCGTGAACGTCGTATCCGGTTCCCACTCGCATGGCTTTCCCCCGCGCGCCGGCCAGCAGCGCCTCGGCCATGCGCAGATCTTCCGGCGTGGTTACTTTGATGTTGGTCGCCGGGCTGGGCACCAGCTCCACCGACCGGCCGTAGTGCTCGAAGACCGCCGCGTCGTCGCTGACCTCCAGGCCGTCGGCCTCGGCGTGGGCGGCCAGCTCCTCGTAAAGCTCGCGGCCGAAGCCCTGGGGGGTCTGCGCCGCCCACAGGCCCTTGCGGTCCACGGTCGAGGAGACGGCGGTGCCGGTCGCCTTCTTGAGCGTGTCGGTGACCGGCGCCGCGGCCAGTGCCGCGCCGTGGTTGCGAGCCACGCAGGCCACCTTGGAGACCACCGCGGGATCGACCAGCGGCCGGGCCGCGTCGTGAACCAGCACCACCTCGCAGGCCGGCAGCGCGGCCAGCCCGGCGCGCACCGAGTCCTGCCGGCGGGCCCCGCCGGGCGCGACCGCGACGATCTTGGACTCGCCGACCAACTCCCGCCCGCGCTCGAGGTCCTGGGGGTGGAGCACCAGGACTATCCCGGCGACCTCCTCGGCGGCGGCCAGCCGTTCGGCGGCGATGGCTGCGAGGGGCCGGCCGCCGAGCTCCGCGAAGGCCTTGCGCACGCCGCCCATCCGCCGGCCGCCGCCGGCGCCGACCAGGATCACGCCCGCGTAGCCGTCGGGCCTCACTTGCCGCCCTTTCCCGCGCCGGGCTCCGCCTCGCCGCGCTTGCGCCCGAAGATCATCCTCCCGGCGGAGGTCTGAATCGAACTGGTCACCAGCACCTCCGCCTGGGAGCCCACGTCCTCGCGGGCGTTCTCGACCACCACCATGGTGCCGTCGTCGAGGTAGCCGACGCCCTGGCCTTTCTCCTCGCCGCGGCGGACTATCTTGAGGGTCAGCGCCTCGCCGGGCAGGTAGGGCGCGCGCAGCGAGCCGGCCAGGTCGTTGATGTTGACCACCTCCACCTTCTCGATCTTGGCCACCTTGGCCAGGTTGAAGTCGTTGGTGACCAGTCGGCCGCCGAGCATCTGGGCCAGGCGGATCAGCTTGGCGTCCACCGCCTCGGTCCCGGCGACCTGGTCCTCGTAGATCCGCGCGCGCAGACGCGGTGCGGCCTGCAGGCGGCTGACCATGTCCAGCCCCCGCCGGCCCTTGGCGCGCACCAGCTTGTCGGCGCTGTCGGCCAGGCCCTGCATCTCGTCGATGACGAAGCGCGGGACGATCATCGGGTCGTTGAGCAGCAGCTTCTCGGCGACGTCCACGATGCGCCCGTCGATCAGCACGCTGCTGTCCAGGATCAGCCCGCCGTGGGTCCGGCTCTGCTCGGCGAAGTCCACGTAGGGCACCACGAAACGGAACTCGTCCTTGGTGCGCAGCACCACCGAGACCGTCAGGTAGCAGGTGGCCAGCGTGACCAGCGGCACCACCGCCTGGAGGACGTACATGAGCTCGTCCATGGGGTTGTCGCTGTCCTTGAGCATCGGCCAGAGGATCGGCCACAGGAAGATGGCCAGCAGGGCCACTATGAAACCGCTGACCAGGATGCCGGCGATGAGTCCGAAGACCACCGCCACGAAGCCGCGCAGCATGTGCCGGCGGAAGGCGATGTCCAGGCCCACCAGCGCGCCCGCCGCCGCCGCGGCCACCAGCGCGCTGACCAGCGCCTCGGTGTTGCTGCCGGTCACCGTCTCGCCGGCTTCGGACTGGCCCAGGTACTTGACCACGAACCAGGCCACCGCCCCGGCCAGCAGAACGAAGGCCAGCCGAACTATCTTGAGGAGCATCGCTTACCTCCCGCCCGGCGCCGGATGGGTATGATGACTGTCGGCCTCACGCCAGGGCCAGTTCCAGGGCCTCGCTCAGCGAGGCCACGCCTATGATCTCTATGCGCTCGCCGCCGGGCGCGCCACGCGCGCCGCTGGACGGCAGTATGATCCTTCCGAATCCGTGGCGGGCGGCCTCGCGCATCCGCTCGGCCGCGCGGGCCAGGGGACGCAGTTCACCGCCCAGGCCCACCTCGCCGGCCAGGGCCAGCTTCTCGCTGATCGGCCGCTCGCGAAGCGAGCTGGCAATCGCCGCCGCCAGGGGCAGGTCGACGGCCGGTTCGGCGACCGCCAGCCCGCCGGCGGCGTTGGCGAAGACATCGCAGTCCGCGGTGGCCAGCCCCGCGCGCCGGGCCAGCACGGCCAGGAGCATGTGCAGCCGGCCGGTCTCCAGCCCGGTGGTCCGCCGGTGGGCGTGGCCCTCGGCGGCGGGAGCGCAGAGCGCCTGGATCTCGACCATCAGCACCCGGCTGCCGCCCAGCGCCGGGAAGGCCGCCGCGCCCTGGCGCGGCCCGGCGCGCTCGCCGAGCAGCAGCGCGGAGGGCTCGGCGATCTCGGCCAGGCCCTTGTCGGTCATCTCGAAGAAGGCGACTTCATCGGTCGGCCCGAAGCGGTTCTTGACCGCGCGAAGCTGGCGGCTCTCGCCCGAACCGGCCGGCTCGAAGTAGAGCACGGTGTCGACCATGTGCTCCAGCACCCGCGGACCGGCGATGGAACCGTCCTTGGTCACGTGGCCCACCAGGAAGAGCGCGGCGCCCGACTCCTTGGCCAGGCGGATGAGCCGCGCGGCGCACTCCCGCACCTGGTGGACCGAGCCCGGCGTGCCGGACGAGTCCGGGCTGTAGGCCATCTGGATGCTGTCGATGACCATGGCCGCCGGCGAGAGACGCTCGGCCTCGGCGACGATCTCCTCAACGTTGCTGCGGGAGAACACGTAGATGTTCCCGCTGGCCGCGCCCAGGCGCTCGGCGCGCAGGCGGGTCTGGGCGGCGCTCTCCTCGCAGGAGGCGTAGAGGCAGCGCGAGCCGGCTTGGGCCAGCTTCTCGACGAGCTCCAGGAGGAGCGTGCTCTTGCCCACCCCGGGGTCGCCGGCCACCAGCACCGCCGAGCCGCGGGTCAGGCCGCCGCCGAGCACGCGGGCCAACTCGGCGATGGGCACCTCGATGCGCGCGCCGAGCTCGTCGCTGGGAATCTCCGGGAGCGACCGGGCGCGGTCCGCGTCGGGGAGCGGCTCCGTTTTCTTCGCGCCCCGGCGGGAGAGCTTGGCGCGCGGGGCGCGGGGCGCCTCGGTCAGCGTGTCCCACTCGCGGCACTCCGGGCAGCGCCCGGACCACCGCGAGAACTCGTTGCCGCATTGGGTGCAGTAGAAGGCCGTCTTCTCGGGGCTGGCCGGCACCTGGAGATCGTCTCCCGCTACTGGAACGCCGCGAAGATTACCGAGCTGAAGGCGGTGATGGGGGCCTGCTCGCGGGCGTCCTCCACGGCCTCGCGGGCCTCCTTCAGGAAGCGGGTGGCCTCGGCGTAGAGCGTCTCGTCGTTGACCAGCTTGCCCAAGGTGCCCTGGCCCTCGTCGATCTTGCGCATCACCGCGGCCATCGAACCGGCCGCGCTCTTGAGCTCGTCGTACAGCGCGGGATCGTTGATCAGCTTGCCGGCGGTGCCCTTTCCGGAGTTGAGCTTGCGGGTCAGCTCGGCGATGCCCTTGGAGGCGGCGCGCAGATCGTTGTAGAGCGCCTCGTCGTTGACCAGCTTGCCGAGGGTGCCCTGGCCCTTGTCGACCTTGGCGGCGATGCTCTTGAAGCTGTCCATGCCCTTGTTGAGCTTGTCCACCGCGCCGGTCAGCTCGTCGTAGAGCTTGGGGTCGTTGAGCAGCTTGCCGAGGGTGCCCTGGCCCTTGTCCATCTTGGCGGCGATGCTCTTGAAGCTGGCCAGGCCCTCGTCCATCTTCTTGACCGCGGCGACCAGGTCCTGGTAGAGCTTGGGGTCGTTGATGAACTTGCCCAGGGTGCCCTCGCCATCCTCGATCTTCTTGGCGATGTTGCGGACGCTCTCGGCGGCCGCCTTGATGGCCGGGCCGGCCGCCTGGAGACTTTCGAAGAGTCCCTCGGCCTTCTGGACAAGCCCGTCCAGGCTGGCGATGGGCAGGACCGTCTCGACCTTCGTGCCGAGTATATCGTTCTTGAGGGGCAGGAAGGGAGAGTCCGGCGTGCCCAGGGTCAGCGACAGCTTCCGGCCGCTGGACAACAGGCTGGTGGCCGGCAGGCTGGCCACCGAGTCCTCCCGCAGGCGGAAGCCCTTCTGGAGCGTGAAGTGGACCCGGACGTCCTTCTTTTGAAGGTCGATCCTGGCGATGCGTCCGGCGTGAAGGCCGGCCAGCCACACCGAAGCGCCCTCCTGAAGCCCCCCGGCGGTGGGCAGGTCCACGTAGTAGTAGCTGCCGCCCTTGCGGAAGACGGTCATCTCGTCGTCGACCCACAGGGACAGGCCCCCCAAGAGGATCAGTCCCAGGAAGAAGAAGATCCCAACCGCGCGCCGCATACAGCGCCCCCCGCAAGAAACCGTTTCAACGCCGGTGATTCTATGCGCCGGGAGCCCCGGAGGCAAGAGGATAAGGGCGGATCAGTCCGCGCGCAGGGCCTCGATGGGGTGGACCCGCGCCGCCTGGTAGGCCGGCCACAGCCCGAAGACGATGCCCACCGTCACCGAAACCCCCAGGCCCAGGGCCACGCTCTCGGGGGTCAGCACCGTGGGCCAGCCCGAATACCGGCTGATACCGTGCGCCAGGCCCCAGCCGACCAGCGCGCCGACCAGGCCGCCCAGGGAGGTGAGCACCGCCGACTCCAGAACGAACTGGCGGATGATGTCCCGGCGGCGGGCGCCCAGGGCCCGGCGGGTGCCGATCTCCTTGCGGCGCTCGTAGACGTTGGCCAGCATGATGTTCATTATGCCGATGCCCCCGACCAGCAGCGATATGCTGGCTATCGAGAACATCACGATCGAGAAAATGCGCTGGGTAGCGGCCTTCTGGAGCATCAGCTCCAGCGGCACGGAGATGGCGTAGTCCTCCTGCTTGTGGGTCTTCTTGAGATACCCCTTGGCCCGCTGGGCGGTGGGGATCACCGCTTCGGGGTCCGCCATCTGCAGGGCGATGGCGTCCAGTTCGACGCGGACGCTCTCGCGCTTGCCGGCGCTCACGCTGTGGCTGACGTCCCCGTAGAGGGCCTTGGCGGTGGCCAGGGGGATGAAGACGTACTTGTTGATGTCTTCCGCGCCGGCGGCCTTGACCGCCGCCAGGTTCTCGATGATGCCCACCACCTTGTACCAGTCGGCGCCGATGCGCACCCCCTGCCTCATGGGGTCGCGCCAGGCGAATATCCGCCGGGCGGCCTCGGCGCCCAGCACGCACACCCGGGTATTCGTCATCTGGTCCGCGTCGCACAGGAAGCGGCCGCGCAGCACCTGCGAGCGGGTGATGGGCAGGTAGTCCGGCTCGGTGGCCATTACCTGGAGATCGAGCTTCCTGCCGCTGGGGGCGTACAGGCTCCGGCGCATGTCCCGGACGCCGACTGCGTAGCGGATCATGGGAAAGGTCTTGCGGATGTGCGCCAATTTGGATTATCCTGGGCAGACTGCGCTGATTT
>CBDUSI010000154.1:0-8610 GCA_965370045.1 uncultured bacterium
CCCACCGCCCCCCCACCCCCCCGGGGCGCGGGGCGGAAGGAGCTCTCCGCTTCTACGGAGTCCTCCGCCCCGTCCAGATCCTGCGACCGCTGGCAACTTCCCACAAGAACTTGAAGATGTAATATGGTACATAGATAGGCCAGAGGAACAGATAGAAAAGGAAGGCCTCTGTACAACTCAGCTGGGCCTTCATCGGTCTGACTCACACAATATGGACAACATCTCTAGCGATCTTCCCGCACATTTCAATGCTCCGTGGGGCCAAGCCCCTCACCCCGCCGCCGCGGCGGGCGATTCAGGAGTCCGTCAGCCTCTCGACGTCGGCTTTGTCCTGCGGCCTTCCCGAGGCCTGCTTGTTCTTGATCAATTTGGCCTTGGAGATCACCGGCACCTTGAGGCATTCGATCTCCACCTCTTCGGAATCCTCCGCCGCTTCGTCGAAGGTCACGCCGTCTATCTCGGTGATGAGGTCGATTCTTCTGGGCGCCACGCCTATCTGGAAGATGATCCCCGGCTTCCGGAAGTCCTCCTCGGAGACCTCTGCCATGGGCGCGCCGAAGGTCTTCAGGCTGCGCGCGACTTTCTTGCTGTTCTCGGGACTGGCTTTGACAAAGATGTCGATATCGCCGGTGGCTCTGGGAAGTCCGTGCGCGGCCAGCGCGTATGCGCCCACCAGTACGAACTCAACCTCTTCTTCCAGCAATATGGACAACATCTCTTTGTAGTCTGGATTCAGCATCGAAGCTTCTCCCGAAGGAATACACTTCCGCCGTCAGCTCCCAGACGAACGAGAGCAGTTCGGCAGGGGGCAACTCTGACCGCCCGTTGTCCTCCGCGGCGCTGCCGCGGATCACCCGGACGGCATTTCGATCCAGGTTCATGTCTCTATTCTAGCGATTTCCGCGCGCGTTTCAATGCTCTGCCAGCCCCTCACCCCGCCGCCGCGGCGGGCTTCTTTTCGGTCTTCTTGGCCGAGATGCCCCCGGAGACGATGAAGGTCATGACCTCGCCGCTCTCGGCCGCGAGCGGGGTCACCGTTCCGCGGGGCACGACGATCACGTTGCCCGCGAAGTTGTAGCTCTGCGGCAGGTAGACGGCCACGTCGTCGGCCAGCCCCAGCACGGAGAGATCCTCGTTGGTCACGAAGCCCAGCACTCGCGCGCCCGAGCCGGGCACCAGGCTCACCAGCACCGGCTTGTCAAAGCTTTTCTTCTCGCCGACGAAGGCGCCGAAGAGGTCGCGTATCGAATTGTAGAGCATCTTGATCAGCGGCAGCCGCTCGAAGAGCTTGCCGGGAATGCCCATCAGCCGCTTGGTGAGGAAGTTTGAGGTCAGGAAGCCGATCAGCAGTATCCCCAGCACGATGACCAGGAACCCCAGGCCGGGAATCGTCTTCTGCTCCCCGGTGATGCTCTTGAAGACCGCCTTCTGCAGGGGCCCCAGGAGCCCGTCGATTTCCACGAAGGCCCAGGCCAGAATGGCCACCGTCAGACCCACCGGCGCGACCAGCAGCAGCCCGCTCAGGAACCAGCGTTTGAGGAGTTTCATCTCTCGTCTCCTTGAATTGGGGCCAGGGAAGTGATGTTACGCGTGGCCGGAAACGCGGTCAAGACGGGTCTGCGCCCTCATCGAGAAGAGACCAAAGCGCCCCTTTGGCGCAAACGCCTGTAACGCGGCCGCTTGCGCCAACTCTTTTCTTCCAGAAACTCCGAAACCTATATCAATATAATGGGTCTAATTCTTTAGGGAGGGATTACATGGGACTCTTGAGCGCCTGCCGCACCTTCGGGCAGCTTCACGCCGCCAAGCGCCGCTTCGACGCCGAGAAGATCGCGCACCCGCTGACCTATCTTTTCTGGGAGTGCACCCTGGGCTGCAACCTTGCGTGTCGCCACTGCGGTTCGCGCTGCAGCCCGAAGCAGGCCGGCAAGGACGACCTCCCCGGCGAAGAGGTCAAGCGGGTATTCCGGGAGATCGCCGAGGACTTCGACGCCGGCGAGATCACCATCGCGGTGACCGGCGGCGAGCCGTTGACCCGCCGGGACGTCTTCGATGTCATGGCCGAGGCCCACGACCTGGGCTTCTTCTGGGGCATGGTCACCAACGCCGTCCTGATCAACGACAAGACCATTCGCAACATGGAGGAGTCCGGGATGGACACCGTCTCGGTCTCCATCGACGGCGACGAGGACGCCCACGCGGTGCTGCGCGGCTCGGTCGAGAACTTCCGGAAGTCCATGCGCGGGCTGGGGCTCTTGATCGACAAGGCCAAGTTCCTGGAGTGCGTGCAGGTCACCACCGTGGTCGGCAGCCACAACGTTGACATCCTCGAGAAGATGCACGAGACCTTCGCCTCGATGGGCGTGGGCGAGTGGCGCCTGCTGATGGTCGACCCCATCGGGAGGATGCTCGACGAGGAGAACCGCGGGCTGCTGCTCGACGGCGCGCAGCTCGGCAAGTTGCTGGACTTCGTGTCCGCCAAGCGCGCGGGCGGGGGCATGCCGGTCACCTTCGAGGAGTCCGGCTTCCTGGGCCTGAAGTACGAGGGCAAGGTCCGCGACTACTACTTCCACTGCCCGGCGGGCATCAACATCGGCAGCATTCTGCACGACGGGGCCATCAGCGCCTGCCCGTCGCTGGAGCGCCACATGGTCGAGGGCGACGCCCGCACCGAGCGCTTCAGCAAGGTCTGGGGCGAGCGCTTCGAGCGTTACCGGGACCGGGAGTCCACCCGCCGCAAGGGGCCCTGCCAGAAGTGCAAGTGGTGGAAGCACTGCGAGGGCGGCTCGCTGCACCTCTGGGACTGGGACGCCGCCGAGCCGCGGCTGTGTCACTTCAACATGCTCAAGGACGCCGGGAGCCTCTGAGATGGCGCGCGCCGCGAGGAGAGCCAAGACCTGGGTGTGGTACCTGGCCGGCTGCCTGTGCGCGCTGGTCTGGGGCCGGAGCGCCGAGGCCGGCACCCCGCCCGAGCCGCCGCCACCGCCCTACGGGGTGAGGGCGGTCCACCCCGATGTCGAGAAGAACCGCAAGAAGGCCGAGAAGCTGGTCGACGAATACCTCGCCCCGGTGCCGGCGAAGGCCCCCGGCGAGAAGGCCGGCAAAGAGATCAAGCGGCTGGTCGCCGATTTCGGAGCGGAGAACCACGGGAAGCGCGAGGCCGCCTCGCGGGCCGTCGTGAAGCACGGCGCCGCGGCGCTGGCCGAGCTGCGCCTGGCGGCCCATGGCAAGCCGCTGAAATCCGCGGAGGTCGCCCAGCGCGCCGGCCTGGCCATCGCGGCCATCGAGGCCGCCGCTCGCAAGGCGCTGGTGGCCCGGCTCAAGGCTCTGGGCCCGGCGGCCCGGCAGGTTGTCCTCTATCGGCACACGCGGGCCCAGAGAACCCTCAAGAAGGAGCAAGGCGTCGTCCAGGAGGCGAAGAAGGCGGGCAAGACCGAGGTGGTTAAGACCGAGACGGCCAAGAAGGCCGAGGCCCTCCTGCGGGCGGCCAGGGAGCGGTTCGTGGCGCTCAGCCGGCTGGTTCGCGTGCTGGTGCCCCGCCGGGATTCCCTGCCGCCGCCCTACGGCTCCCCGCCGCCGCCACCCAGGAAGATAGGAGACTGACATGGCTCGGATGATGGGCAATGCCAAGGCGCGTCTGTGGTGGGTCGCGGGACTCTTCTGCGCGCTGCTGGTCGGCGTGGGCGGCTGCGGGGAGGAAAAGCCGGCGGTTTGCAAGTACGGCGGCCGCCCTCGGCCGAAGCCGAAAACCGAGCCGGTGAAGCCCGCGAAACCGAAGGCGCCCGTCGAAAAGCCGGAAGCGCCCGCCGAAAAGCTGTCGGAGCCGGATAAAGGGGGTTGAGGGGATGATGGGGAAAATCGTATATCGGGCGGCGCTGGCCGCGCTGGTCTGCGTGCTGGCCGCCGCCGGCGCGTCGCGCGCCGGGGAGCCCGGCAAGGACGCGGAGGCCCTCGCCAAGCAGCGCGCCATAGAGGCCGCCGAGGAGAGGAGAGCCCTCGCCGAGGAACTCGCCGAGCGGAGGGCCGCGAAGGAAGCCGCCAGCAAGAAGGCCGCGGCCGAGAAAACCGCCAAAGCGAAGAAGAAGGTCGCCGCGGCTGCCGCGGTCACGCTCCGCCCCAGGTTCACGGTGGGCGAGAAGACCGTGGAGGCTGTCAAGGGCGGCAAGGTGATCTGGAAGCTCGACGCCAAGATGCCCGTCGGCGGCGTGATCGTCGAACGTTCCTATTGGTACGTCTTCTCCAAGGACGAGACGAAGCTCGCGCGGGTCCAGGCCCGCAGCGGAAAGCTGACCTACTCCACCAGGTTCCGGGTCCACAACAAGGGGGAGGCCGTCAAGCTGGTGGACCAGTACCTGGCCTTGCTCAAGCCGGTGAAGCTCACCCCCGAGATCAAGAAGCGAATAGAAGAGTGCATCAAGAACCTGGGCTCCTTGGAGTTCACCGTCCGCGACGCGGCCTCCCAGGAGCTGGTCAAGATCGGCAAGGTCGCGCTGCCCGCCCTGCAGGCGGCGACCAAGAGCAAGGACCTGGAAACCGCCGAGCGGGCCAAGGTGGCCATCGAGCACGTCCAGGCTACCGGGGTCGTGGCCGCGCTGCGCGGCCTGGGCTGGTCGACCAAGCTGGTAATCTACAAGCGGGGCGTCGCGGCCAACCAGGCGCTCGGGAAGTGCGCGACCGAGCTGGCCGCCGCCGAGAAGGCCGGCAAGAAGGACGAGGTCGCCAGGCTCAAGATCAAGCTGGCCGAAGCCGGCAAGCGTCTGAAGGCCCTCGGTGACTTGCAGAAGAAGGTCCTGGGGTACCGCGGGGGCCTGCCGGTGTTCGGCGGGCTCGGCGGGCGGATGCAGGTGCAGGGCCTGATAGCGAAGTGAAGAGGCGGGAAGAGGAGCGTCAATCATGGCACGGATGATCGGAACGACCAAGAGCTGGATATGGTGGCTGGGGGGCTTGCTCTGCGCAGTGGTCTTCGGCGGGTCCGCCCAGGCCGGGGCGCCCATTGCCGCGCGCTACGGGATGAAGAGCCGCCCGCCGGCGCCGGTCAAGCCCGCGGCTACCGAGAAGCAGAAGAAACGGGCCGCCGCACTGGTCGACGCCTACCTGGCCGGTGAGGGCACGGCCGCGCCCAGCGCCGCGGAGAACAAGCAGATCGCCAAGCTGATCACCGACATGGGCGCGGACGATTACGCGGCGCGCGAGGCGGCCAGCAGGGCGGTGCTCAAGTTCGGCGGCAAGGCCCTCAAGCAGCTCAAGGCGGCCACCGGGAGCAAGGACCCCGAGGTGGTCCAGCGCGCGGAGATAGCCATCAAGGCCATCGGCGCGGGCGGGAACAACGCGGTGGTCCTGGAGCTGCGCAAGCTCCGCTCGGCCACGAGGCTGGTCATCCGCGAGAAGCTGGCCGCCCTCAGGAAGGAGGCCTACAAGGCCGAGCTCATGACCATCGCCCTGGAGAGCCAGAAGAAGACCGCCGAGGCCGGCAAGCAGCGCAAGCTGGCCGCCGCGGCCAACAAGAAGGTCGCTGAGCTGAACAAGCTCCACTCACTGGTGCTGGGCACGTCCCGTCTCATCAACCAGCGTCGCGCCCAGCCGGCTTACGGCATCCCGCGGCCGAGGATGCTTAAGTAGTCCGGCCCGCGGAACCGCGAAGGGGAGCTTGAGGAGGGCGGGAAGATGAGAGCGTATCCGAGAGTGCTGGTACTGGCCGCGGCGCTGGCCGTGCTGCTGGCCGCCGGCTGCGGGGAGGAGCAGCCCAAGCCCGGCAAGGGCTCGGCCCGGAAGGGCGACGGGAAGAAGCCGCCGGTCAAAACGGTCAAGACGGTTAAGGCCGGCGAGCACCAGCTCAGCGGCCCTTACACCCACCGGAACCTGACCATATTCCTGGTCCACGGAAAGGACCGCATCAAGGGCAAGAAATTCATCACCCTCCAGGAGGCCCTGGCGAAGAAGAAGGCGGTGCTCCACGAGACCGGCAACGTCCAGAAGCTGGCCATCGAGAACCTCTCGAAGGACGAGCTGATCTACTTGCAGTCCGGGGACATCGTCAAGGGCGGCAAGCAGGACCGGGTGATCGCTTACGACTTCATCGTGCCGCCCAAGAGCGGCAAGGTGTCCATCAGCTCCTTCTGCGTGGAGAGCGGCCGCTGGCGGGGGCGCGGCAAGGAGAGCCTGGCGGTTTTCAAGAGCTCCGAACACCAGATAACCAGCCAGAGTCTCAAGCTGGCCACGAAGCTGGATGCCGACCAGAAGAAGGTCTGGGCGGAGGTCGGCACGCAGCAGAGGAGGCTGGGGATAAGCGTGGGCGGCGAGGTCCGCTCGGACAAGTCCAGGACCAGCATGCAGTTGACCCTCGAGCACAAGAAGGTCCGGGCGGCCATCAAGGGCTACAAGGACGCGCTGGCCAAGATAACCAAGGGCAAGAAGGACGTGATCGGCTTCGCCTTCGCCATCAACGGCAAGGTCAACAGCGCCGACATCTACGCCTCGGGCGACCTCTTCCAGAAGCTCTGGCCCAAGCTCCTGGAGGCGGCCGCCACCGAGGCGGTCACCGAGTTCAAGAAGGATGCGAAGTTCAAGGAGCCCGGCCCGAAGGCGGTCAAGACCTGCCTGGAGGAAGCCAAGAAGGGCAAGGCCAGCGATAAGAAGCTCTCGGAGCGGGTGAGGATGACTACCCGCAAGGGCAAGGGCGTTTACGGCTTCTGGACCATCGACGAGAAGTACAAGGTGATCATCCACGACAGCGTGATTGTCGAGTAGCAATCCGGGGGCGCTCCGGGTAGGATACAGACCCCGGCGAGGGAATGGCCGGCAGAGACAGGAGAAGAGAATGGCGATAATGATCGGAAGAACCAGGACCTGGCTGTGGTGGCTGGGGGGCCTGCTCTGCGCGCTGGCCTTCGGCTCGCGGGCCGAGGCCGGAGGGGCGGTGGCGCTCTACGGGATAAGGCCGCGCCCGCCCGGTCCCAAGATCGACGAGAAGGCGGCCACCGAGGCGCAGAAGAAGCAGGCCGGCAAGCTGGTCGACGAGTACCTGGCCGGCGAGAAGCCCGCCGCGCCCAGCGCCGCGGAGGAGAAGCAGATCGCCAAGCAGATCGCCGACTTCGGCTCCGCGGACTTCGCCACGCGCAAGAAGGCCAGCGCCGGCGTGCTCAAGTTCGGCGGCAAGGCCATCAAGCAGCTGACCGAGGCGTTGAAGCACAAGGACGCCGAGGTCCGCCAGCGGGCCAGCGCGGCCATCACCGCCATCAGGAGCGGCGGGGGCCGCAAGGAGGTCCTCGAGCTGCGCAAGATCCGCAACGCCGCGCACGTAGTCATCCGCGCGCGCCGGGCCGAGATCAACAAGAAGGCCTACACGCTGAGCCTGGAGGCCCGCAAGCTCGCCAGGGAGGGCAAGAAGGACGAGGCCGCCAAGAAGCGCGGCGAGGCCAGCGCCCTCTACGCCACGGGCGCCAAGCTGAACCAGCTCTACAGCCTGGTGATCTTCGGCGCGGTGGTCCGGCCAGTTACCGCCAAGTACGGCGTCCGGCCCATGCGGCCCATGCCCATGCAGCTCAAGGGTGGGGCCGGCGCGGCCGGCGGGATGAAGCTCAAGGTCAAGGCGGAGGTCGTGGCCCCCGCGAAGTAGCGCGAGTTCACTGCACTTGCCGCTTGCCTCCCGGCTGGCTATGCTTGGCTGCCGGGAGGCTTTCTTTTGGCGAAGCGGTGCATGGAGGCGGACGCCAAGCTGCTGGCCGAGGTCGGCCGGCGCCTGGTGAAACACTTCGGCCGGCGGCGGTACCAGCCGCGCGGCGACGCGCTGGCGGGGCTCATCGGCACGGTGCTCAGCCAGAACACCACGGACCTCACCTCCGCGCGGGCCTTCCGCCAGCTGCGCCGGCGCTTCTCGACGTGGGAGAAGGTGCTGGCTGCCCCGCGCCGCGGGGTGGAGAGCGCCCTGCGGGTCTGCGGGCTCCACGAGCAGAAGACGGCGACCATTCAGGGTTTTCTGCGACGTCTCAAGCGAGAAAAGGGCCGGCTCTCGCTGGCTTTCTTGCGCAAGACGCCCACTGATGATGCGCTGGAGTGGCTGGTCGCTTCTCCGGGCATCGGCATCAAGACCGCCGCGGTGATGCTGCTCTTCCGGCTGGGCCACGCGCTGATGCCGGTGGACACCCACATCCGCCGCGCCTCCGGCCGCGTCGGCCTGGTGCCCGAGGGCACCGCGGCGCACAAGGTCCAACAGTTGCTTGCTCCCGCCGCCCCGCGCTCGGCGCGCGGCTGCGCGCAACTGCACCTGGACATGATCTGGCTGGGCCGGGACCTCTGCCACCCGCGCGCGCCGGAGTGCACGATTTGTCCGCTTGTAGAGATCTGCCGCGACGCGCGCAAGCGAAGGGTGCGCCGCGCGGACTGACCGGGCTGGCCGGTTGGCTGGAGGGGACCGGGGGCTAGATCATGACGCTGCACATAACGACGTTTACACCATCGCACATCATATCGGTGTGCGACCGACTGCTATCGACACCGGGCAGCTACGTGGAGTTGGCAGACGACAGGTACAAGCACCTCGTGCTCATTTGCGATGACGCTAGAGCAATTTAAGTATGTGTAACGAATTGCCGATAAAGGAAGTATGCCAGC
>CBDUSI010000155.1:0-8405 GCA_965370045.1 uncultured bacterium
GACGATGCTTGAGCATCGACTTCGGAACCCCTCCTCGAATCTGAACCATTCTGGCTCCAATCACGGCTGCCCCATTTTTCAACGGCCTGCTAGACGATCAGGAACTTGGCCAGGCGGTCGGCGGCCTCCCGCGCCGCCGCGACGGATTCGCTCTCGCCCTTGCTGCGCAGCCGGCGGACGGCCTTGCCCACCTCGGCGTCGTCCTCGTAGAGCCGCTTGAGGACGAAAGCCAGCACCTGGCGCACCGGCTCGGGGTGGGCGTCGAGGTCCCGCAGGGCGCTCTCGAAGGCCTCGGGGCCCGCGTCGCATCCGGCGATGAACTTCGCGGCCGCCTCCGGCACCCGCCTGCCCGTAGAACTGAACAGCTTGATCAGCCCGCGGGTCGCGCGCTGCAGCCGAAATACGCCCAGCGTCTCGGCCACCGCCTTCTGGACCCCGAAGCGGTCGTCGGTCAGCCTGGCGAAGAGCGAGCGCTTGACCAGGTCGGTGGGGAAGCCGGCCAGGCCCCGGGCCGCCGCAGTGCGCACCGCGGGGTGCTCGTCCTTCAGGAGCTTGAGCAGCGTGGGCACCACCGTCTTGCTGCCGGCCTGGCCCAGGAGGCCGGCCACGAACTCCTTGACCCGCACCGAGCGGGATTTGCGCGCCGCGCTCTCCAGGCATTTGACCGCCTCCACCGGGTTGGGCGCCTTGATCAGCCGCTGGAGGTAGAGCGGCGGGGGCCTGTCGTTACGCGCGTAGTAGAGGATCAGGGGCTCGAGCACCCGGCCGGCGGAGCGCTTCTCCAGCCCGCGGGCCGCCTCACGGCGTACCTTCCAGGACTCGTCGTTGAGAAAGCGGGCCAGGAAGGTCTCGACACCCGGGGCCTCCAGCCCGGCAAGCTCGCGGAGCGCGGCGATGCGCACCCGGTAGTCGGTGTCGGCGGCGAAGCGGGTCAGGAGTTCGGCGGCCCGCTTGCCTCCGAAGCGCCGGCCGGCCAACTCCGCGGTGAGGATTCGCACCCGGTGGTCGCCCTCCTTGAAGGCGTAGATGGCCAGCTTCCAGGCCTGGTCCTCGGCGAGGGCGCCGAACATCTCGCGGATGACCCCGATTATCTGGTTGGGGCTGCCCATCCTGATGCGCCGGGTGATGAGCTCGACGTCCTTCTTCTCCTGCCGGCCTAGCAGCTTGGTGGCCAGGCCTGCGACGTCCAGCGCGGCGGCCGAGACCGCCTCCTGGCGGGCGACCTCCTCGACGAAGCTCTGCGAGCCGGCCGCCCGGGGCTTCTTTTTTTCGGGGGCCGCTCCGAGCAGCTCGCCGATCTTGCGGCGCAGGTCGGGAAGCCTGACCGGCTTGACCAGCACGCCGGCCAGGTTGTAGCGGGCCAGGCGCTCCACGGTAGTCTTCTTGCGGTCGCCGGTGATCACCAGCACGGCGATGTCCGGGCACTTGCGGCCCAGTTGGTCGAGCACCGTGAAGCCCCCGGGGTTCTTGACCGCCAGGTCCAGGACCAGCACGTCGGGGTGTCCCTCGACCGCCACCTCCATGCACTCCCGTCCGCTGCCGGCCGCGGCCACCGCGTATTCGGCCTCCAAGCTCGCGCGGTACATGCGCCGGAGGTACTCGGAGCTGTCGCAGACCAGCACCGTCCCGGAGCGGGCGCGCTCGATGACCGAGAGGCGCTGCTTCTCGAAAGGAGAGACCTTCTCGGCGGCATCGACCCTTTCCGGAGCGCGAGATCGGGCGGGCTTCGCCGGTTTCGCGGCCTTCTTCTTTTCTTCCTGGCCGGAGGCCAGGGCATGCTTGAGCTTCTTGAGGTCGGCGAGCAGCACCTCCGGCGAGGCCACCCGATCATCCGCTGACTTGGCCATCATGCGCAGGACCAGGCGGTCGACGGCCGGGGGGACCTTGGAGTTCAGCTCGCTGGGCTTGCGGGGCTGCTCGTAGATGTGCATATAGATGACCGCGCTGGGGTCCTCGGCCTTGAAGGGCGGCCGGCCGGTCAGCAACTCGTAGAAGACCACCCCCAGCGAGTAGATGTCAGTGCGGCAGTCGAGCTCCTTGCCCTGGCCCTGTTCGGGGCTCATGTAGTTGGCGGTGCCGACAATAGTTCCGGCCTGGGTGACGTCCATGGAGTCGTCAGCCATCTTGGCCAGGCCGAAGTCCATGACCTTCACCTGCCCGCGGTTGGTGAGCATGATGTTGGCCGGCTTGATGTCCCGGTGGATGATCCCACCCTCGGCCGCGACCCGCAGGGCCTCGGCCACCTGAATCAGAATGGTGATGGTCTGCTCCACCGAGAACTTGACGCCGGACTTCACTATCTGGGAGAGATCCTTGCCGCGGACGTACTCCATTGCGAAGTAGTGCAGCCCGGCGTCCTCGTCCTGCCCCAGGCTGAATATCTGGATGATGTTGGGGTGGATCAGGGACGCGGCCGAGCGGGCCTCACGGTAGAAGCGCTGCACGAAGCGGGGGTTCTGGGTCAGGCGTTCGGGGAGGATCTTGACGGCCACCTCGCGGCCCAGCGACTTCTGGGTGGCGCGGTATACCGTGCCCATGCCTCCCTCGCCGAGGAGGTCGAGCAGCTTGAAGTCGCCCAGCTTGTCGAGCAAGAATACCCCCGCTGCCGAAGCGTCCGAGAGCGAAATTCTAGGCCCAAGTGGCCGGGAATCAAGGGGAAGGGGGGAGCGGTCCCCTGCTACTCCGGGGCCGCCGCCGCCAGCACTCGCAGGAAGTTCCCGCCGAGGATGCCGGAGATCGCATTACGTTCATAGCCGCGCTCCAGGAGCCTGGCCACCAGCCGGCCAAGCCCGGCCAGGCTGCCCAGCCCCCAGACTGTCAGGGGCGCGCCGTTATGGTCCGAGCCCAGGCCGACGTGCTCCGGGCCGACCAGCTGAACCACGTGGTCGATGTGCTCGACCATCCAGCCGAGCGGGGCCAGCGGTGCGCAGGGAAAGAGGTACGGAGGGTAGAAAGTCATGCCCAGGACGCCGCCGCGCTCGGCCAGTGCGCGGAGCTGCTCGTCGCGCAGGTTGCGCTTCAAGTTGCACAGCGCGCGCACCCCCGCGTGGCTGGCAATCACCGGCCCTCCGACGAGCTCCAGGACGTCCCGAAAGGCCCGGACGCTGATGTGCGCGAGGTCCAGGACCATCCCCAGTTCGGCGGCGCGCTTCACGACCTCGCGGCCGAAGCTCGTGAGCGGCGAGCCCTCCCCGCGCCAGGGACGATTTGCCTTGAGACACGCGTTGTCCAGCCAGTGGGCCGGCTGCAGCGAGCGCAGGCCGCGCGCGTAAAGCGCCTCGAGATTGTCGAGACTGCCGGCCAGGCCGTGGGCCCCTTCCAGCGCGATCAGGAGTCCGATTCGCCCGCGCCCGCGCGCGGCCTGGAGTTCCGCCGCCGAGCGGACCACTTCGAAATCCTGGGGGTAGCGCTCGGCGAGGCGCTCGACGGCGGCCAGCTCCTCCATGGCGTGTTTGAAGTGCCGCCGCCCGCTCCACAGCGGGAACTCCATCGCGTAGGCCGAGGCCACCAGGGCGTCCACGTGGGCGGCGCGCAGGCCGGGCAGGTCCACGCGGCCGTTGCCCCAGCGCGGCGGGGAGAAGGGTAGCTGCAGGTGTCGCCGGGCCAGGTTCCTCCGCGGGAAGCGCTCGGCGAACTCGACGTGGGAGTGCATGTCGACGACGGGCGACTCGCGCAGGATGCTCTCGACGGCTTCCCGGTCCATGGTCCCCGACTATACCGCGGGCCGGCCGGCGAGGCAAGGCGTTGCCGGTTGACCGTTCCTGCCCGCGGCGCTAACATGTGCGGCCGAGGACAGCGAGAAGGGAGGAGAGAAAGATGAAGAAGGCGTTTTTCTGCGTCACCGCGATGCTCCTGGTCATGGCTGGCGGCTGCGGCGGGCCGGAGGAGCCCAAGGAAAAGAGCAACGCCGCCGACCGCGCATCGGCGGTCAAGGGCAACAACCGCTTCGCAGTGTCTCTCTATAGCCAGTTGGCGAAGAGCAAGAAGAGGAAGGGGAAGAACTTCTTCTGCTCGCCGTTCAGCATCTCCACCGCCCTGGCCATGACCTACGCCGGCGCGCGGGGCAACACCGAGAAGCAGATGCGCGCGGCGCTGCACTTCAACCTCGCCCAGAAGAAGTTGCACCCGGCCTTCGCGGACCTGACCGGCTTTCTCAATTACCGCGGTTCCCGGGGGGGCTGCCAGCTCAGCGTGGCTAACGCGCTGTGGGCCGCGAAGAAGCTCAAGATCAAACCGGACTTCGCCAAGCTGAACGAAGCCAACTACAGTGCCGGCCTCCGGCGGCTGGAATTCAGGAAGGACCCCGAGGCCGCCCGGCAGACCATTAACAAGTGGGTCGAAGAGCGGACCGAAAACAGAATCAAGGAACTGCTCAAGAAGGAGCCGCCGGACATCAAGGTGGACACCCGACTGGTGCTGACCAACGCCATCTACTTCAAGGGGCAATGGGCCGTCCAGTTCAAGAAGAAGTACACCCGCGACGGCAAGTTCAAGGTGGCGCCCGGCAGGGAAGTCAAGGTGCGCATGATGACAAAGGGCAAGGACAAGCACAAGCTGCTGGCCGGCGAGGGATTCCAGGCCCTGGAACTGCCCTACAAGGGGGACGAGCTTTCGATGGTGATCTTCCTGCCCGCGAAGGTCGACGGCCTGGCCGACTTCGAGAAGAAGCTCACCTCCAAGAAGCTGGCCGGCTGGCTGGCCGCGCTGGAGAAGCGGGGCAAGGAGAAAGTCATCGTCTCGCTGCCCAGGTTCGAGATGACCTCGGAGTTCAAGCTGAACGACGCCCTCAAGAAAATGGGCATGACCGACGCCTTCGACGAGGTGAAGGCGGACTTCTCGGGGATGAGCGACGAGGATCTGCTCATCGACGCGGTGCTCCACAAGGCCTTCGTGAAGGTGGACGAGGTGGGTACCGAAGCGGCCGCGGCCACTGCGGTGGTCATGGCTCCCAAATCCGCGCCCAGGTTTGATCGCTTCACCGCCGACCACCCGTTCCTCTTCCTGATCCGCGACGGGAAGTCGGGCAGCATCCTGTTCCTGGGAAGGGTGATCGACCCCACGAAGTAGCGCCCGGCGCCGTCTCCACCCGCTCTTCTTCTGCCGGACCGCGGTGAGCAGCGGTCAAGCCAAGGCTTGCGGGAAAGCTCCCGCGGGGTTATGCTTTGCGGCAGGGAAGGGCAATGGGGAGAGGGATCTTGGCGACGGTCAAGAGCGGCCTGGACGTCCTCCGCGAAGAGAGCTTCAAGCGCCTCCAGGGCCAGCGCATCGGCCTCCTGGCGCACCCCGCCTCGGTGGACGCGAACCTGGCGCACGCGAGCGACCTCTTCCTGGCGGCCGGATTGAACGTCGTCCGTCTCTTCGGGCCGCAGCACGGGGTCCGCGGCCAAACCCAGGACAACATGGTCGAGTGGCGGTCCTTCACTGACCCCCAAAGCGGCCTGGAGTGCTGCTCGCTCTACGGCGAGCACCGCAAGCCCACGGCGGAGATGCTCGCCGGTCTGGACGTCCTGGTCATAGACCTCCAAGATGTTGGCGCGCGCTATTACACATTCAACTGGACGACGCTGCTGTGCATGGAGGCCTGCGCGGAGGAGGGCGTAAAGGTAACGCTCCTCGACCGGCCCAACCCGGTCAACGCGTCCGACCGCGAGGGCCCGGTCCTGGACATGGGCTACAGGTCTTTCGTGGGCATGGCCCCGATTCCCGCGCGGCACGGACTAACCTCGGGAGAGTTGGCCGCCTTCTGCAACGTGAAGACCGGCGCGGACCTCGAAGTCGTCCCCATGGCGGGTTACCGGCGCGGCATGTGGTTCGACGAGACCGGCCTACTCTGGGTGTTGCCCTCGCCGAACATGCCGACGCTGGAGGCGGCGACGGTCTACCCGGGGATGTGCCTGCTCGAGGGCACCGGGCTGTCCGAGGGCCGGGGCACAACGCGGCCCTTTGAGACATTCGGCGCGCCGTTCGTCGATCCGAAAAGATTGCTCGGCCGCCTGAAGGATTTCAATCTGCCGGGAGCTCGCTTCCGCCCGCTCTACTTCGAGCCCACTTTCCAGAAGCACGCGGGCGTTCTCTGCGGCGGCGCGCAGATTCACGTCCTTGAGCGCGAAAGATTCAAGCCGGTGCTCACCGCTGTTGCGATTCTCGGCGCGGTGCGCGAGCTCTGGCCGGAGCAGTTCTCGTGGAAGCAACCGCCTTACGAGTACGAAACCGAGAAGCTGCCCGTTGACATACTCGCGGGCAGCGATCGCCTGCGGCTGGACATCGAAGCGGGCAAGGACCCGCGTGAGATCGCCGCGGGCTGGGACGCGGAAGTTTCCGCGTTCAGCAAGCTGGTAGCCGACTCGCTGCGTTATGACTAGCCCCCGCGCCATGATCCTGGCCGCCGGGTTGGGCACGCGCCTCCGGCCGTTGACCGACGAGGTTCCCAAGCCGCTTCTCTCCGTGGCCGGTCGGCCGCTGCTGGGGAACGTCATCCTCAATCTGCGCGCCGCGGGCGTCACCGAGATCGCCGTCAACACCCACCACCTCCCCGAGCAGATCGAGAAGTTCGTCGCGGACCTCCCCGACGCCGGAGGGGTCAGGCTTTTCCACGAGCCGGAAATCCTGGGCACCGGCGGCGCGCTGGTGAACGCCAAGGAATTTCTCTCCGGGGGCCAGTTCTTCCTGCTGCACAACGGCGACGCGCTCACTGACCTGGACCTCACTCGACTGACGTCTGCTCATGAAGGCAGCGGAGCCCTGGCCACGATGGTGCTGACCGGGGGGCACGAGAACGTGGTGCGCGTCTCGGCCGAGGACATCGTGCTCGACATTCTCGGGAAGACCGGCGCGGCGGAGACGCCCGGAAGCCGGTCGCTGACCTACACCGGCATCGCCGCGCTCTCGCCGCGCATCTTCGACTATCTCCCGCCGGAAGGCCCGGCCTCGCTCACCGCGGCGCTGATTGCCGCGCTCGCGGCCGAGCCCGGCTGCATCCGCGCGCTGGCCCCCGAGAAGCTCTACTGGAACGACGTGGGCACGCCGGAGCGCTACCTCGCGGCCCACGCGGACCTCTTGTTGAATGACACGCTCTCTCTGCCGGACGCGGACTCGGGATTCACGCCGCTGGTCGAGCAGGGCTCCGACCGGCTCTTCTATCGCGTGAAGACCGGCAGCCTCTCCCACGTCGTGATGCTCGCGCCGCCGGAGGATCCGGACTGGGCGCGCTATCTCGAGATCGGCCGTTTTCTTCATGCCAGAGAGCTGGGCGTTCCCGAAATCGTCGCGGCCGACGAGAGCTCCGGCGCGGCGCTCCTGGAGGATCTCGGCGACGAGACGCTTTACCTCCTGGCCCGCGCGCAGCGCGACCCCGCGGTATTGGAGGCCCTCTACACCGAGGCCCTTGACCTGTTAGTCGACCTCCAGGTGCGGGCCACGGCGGCAATTGACGAATGCCCCGCGGCGGCTTCCCGCGCGCTGGACTACGAGCAGCTCCGCTGGGAGACGAACTACTTCCGCGAGAACTTCCTGGGAAAGCTGCTGGGCTTTGGCGACGAGGAAACCGCCACGCTGGATGACGACTTCGACCGCCTGGCCCGGGCCACCGAAGCCCAGCCTTACGTCTTCATGCACCGCGACTTTCAGTCGCAGAACATTCTCGTGAAGGACAGTCGCGCGCGCATCGTCGACTTCCAGGGCGCGCGCCGCGGGCCGCTGCTCTACGACCCCGCCTCGCTGCTCAAGGACGCCTACGTTGACCTCGCGCCCGGGCTCCGCGCGACGCTCGCCGAGCGCTACCGCATGCGCCTCGCCGAGCGCGGCGGGCCCGAACTGAGCGCCGACCAACTCCGGGAGCACCTGACCGTCGCCGGCCTGCAGCGCAGCATGCAGGCCCTGGGCGCCTTCGCGTTCCTGTCGCTGGTCAAGGGCAAGGCGGGGTTCAGGGAGTTCGTCGCGCCGGGCCTCTCGCGGTTGGAGGAGGGGCTGGCCGAGCTTGAGGAATTGAACGTCCCCCCGGCGCCGCTCTCATGCCTGGCCGAGATCGTCGCCCGCGCCCGGGAGCGCCTGCCCGGCAAGCCCGAATAGCCCGAGTGGACCATACACATCAACTGCTAGGCCCCAGCCCCGCGCCCGCTAAGGACCATCGCGGGGCCGAGGCAACCTTTTCACCGCAGAGCGCGCGGAGAGGCGCAGAGGAGTATTGAGGCTGTCCGCGGCGGCAGACCCGGCTGAATCGAGCGACTCAACCCGCGAACCGAGGTCGGTTCTCTCCGGTCTTTGCGCGCTCTGCGGTTGATAAGAACGCCGGGCACCCCAATGCATGTGCCTTCGGTGCACCAGCAGCATCCGCCCCGCGCGCGCGGCCTGTTTCAGGTCCGGGCTGGTCACAAAGACCAGCAGCCTGTTAATCGCCAGCGCCGCGC
>CBDUSI010000156.1:0-8231 GCA_965370045.1 uncultured bacterium
ATCTGAACCATTCTGGCTCCAATCACGGCTGCCCCATTTTTCAACGGCCTGCTAGGCCCCCTCCAGGCTCTTGATGACTTTTCGCAAGTCAATCTTGCCCGGGCATCCGGTGATGCACCGGCCGCAGCCCGAGCAGGACTCGAAGCCGAAGGCGTCCACGAAGTAGTCGAACTTGTGCAGCCAGCGGTTGCGGAAGCGCTTGACCAGGTCAGCCCGCGGTGAACCGCCGCCGGCCATCAGATGATAGCCGCCGTAGATGCAGGCATCCCAGGCCTTGGCCCGCTGGCCGCCGCCCTCCGGCCTGGGGGAATCGTGCAGCAGGAAGCAGTAGCAGGTCGGACAGGCGAAGAGGCAGGCCCCGCACTCCACGCAGGTGGAAACCCCCTCCCGCCACTGGGCCTCACGGCCCTGGCGGCCAACCAACTCCTTGCGGCCGGCCTCGGTGCGGTGCTCCTCGTTGACCTGCTCCAGGCGCTTGCGGGCCGCCGCCCGGGCCGCGTCCCGCTGGCTCAGCTTGTCGGCGGGGGCGTCCGAGAACGAGGCGGCGTGCTCCCGGACCATCTTCTCGCCCTTCTCGGAGCCGGCCTCGACTACATGGCCGCCCTCCACCTCGGCGAGGGCCAGGTCGAAACCCTCCTCCGGCCAGGGCTCGCCGCCGAGCAGAGAGCAGCCGCAGGTGTCGGCCGGCTCGGGGCAGTCGGCGGCGATAATGACGGTGTTCTTCCGCTTGGAGAGGTAGAACTCGTCCTTTACGTCGCCCTCGCCGAAGACCGCGTCGTAGGTCTTCAGCGCCACCAGGTCGCAGGCTTTGGCCCCGACGATGACCCGGGCGGGCGCGCTGGGCGAGAAGTCCTCTTTCGCCGGATAGCTGCCCACGTTCTCCTGGGCGGGAAAGAAGAACCCCTTGGCGGGGTGGTCCACCCGCACTGCGGTGGTCCTGTACTCCCCCTCGGCGGGAAGCTTCTGCCAGGCGGTCCGGTCGCCGACGACCTTGGGAACGAATACCTCCGCCGAGGAGGCCAACACCAAAAGCAGTCTGTCGAGATTTGCGGTGGTGATGAGTTGAGGGTTCAACTCAGACCGCCTCCCGCGAAGCTGTGCTCACCTGGTGCTGTAACCTCGGCGACTCCATACACTATGCGATGGCCTCAGCTTTTTGCAAGAACCTTTTCTTTTCCATATATGGCGGCCCCTCGCTTGTGGCCGTTTCCGGGAGTGCGGGACCTTCCCCTGCCGGTCCGCGCGCGGGATTGACGCGACCCCGCGGGCTGCTAGAATCGAAGCGATCATGGCGCGCAAGCTGCGAATCGGGATTCTGGGAGGGAGCTTCGACCCCATTCACGTGGGGCACGTCTCCATTGCACGGCAGGTTGCCGACCGGTTAGACCTCGACGAGCTGATCCTGGTACCCGCCGGCCGGCCGCCGCACAAGACCCCGGGGGAACTGGCCCCCGCCGCCGACCGCCTGGCGATGGCCCGCCTGGCGGTCCGGGGCCTGGGCCGCCTCTCGGTCTCGGACGTCGAGGTCCGCCGGGAAGGGCCCAGCTACACCATAGACACGGTGCGGGAGCTGCGCGAGTCTCTGGGCCCGGCGCACGACTGTTTCTTCGTAATTGGCGCGGACACCGTCGCCGAACTGCCCTCCTGGCACCGCGCGGAGGAGCTCGTCGCCGAGATGCAGTTCGCCATCGTCCAGCGCCCGGGTCACGAGGCGGACTTCGCCCCCGTCAAGCAGACTCTCGGTCCTGAAGCCGCCGCTCTGCTGCGCCGCGGGGTCGTGGAGATCGAGCCCTGTGACGTCTCTTCCACGCGAGTGAGAGAACTCGTCGCCGCCGGCGGAAACATAAGCGGGCTGGTCCACGCCGACGTGGCCGCGTATATCACGGCCAACGAGCTGTATCGCTAGGGGGCGTCGGGGGCAGCGCCCCTACCTGCCGCGCAACAGCAGATGATCCATCCGGCGAGCGGAGTAAGCCATGATCCGCATGGGCAAGAACACGTTCACCAGGGCTATCCAGCCGCCGGCAAGCGCGATCACAAGCAGAACCAGTGCGGCTATCGCCCCCCCCGAAGGCCCCTCTTGCCCAAGCGCGGCCGTCATCATCGTAAAGCCCAGCACCACCATCACGACCACGCCGACGACCCCCACCACCACGGAGGCCGCCAGGGCCGCAGCCAGCAACAGCAAGTAGGTTGTCAATCGGGTACGGCTCTGGAGAACGAACAGCACCCCGAAGGCGCCGCTGGTGAAGCTCTGGCCCAGGAGGAAGATTCCCGCCACCAAACCGGCCCCGGCGGCCCAGCCTGCGGCGGCGATCGGATCCTCGGTCATCCCGCCCGAGTAGATTCGCAGCCAGACCCACAGGGCGGTAATCAGCGGGCAGAGCAGGCATACCCACAGCATGGGCCGCAGTCGCGCGAGCAGCTTGGCCCACAATATCCTCCGGCGAGCCGTCGACGTGAGCAGCAGTGAATCCAGCGTGTTCCGGTCGAACTCGTAGAGCAGGCCCTCAGCCACCAGCACGCCGGGAATGGCCACTATGGTCACCCAGCCCAGGCAGCACACGTGCGAGAGCAGGACCATGAGCACACCCAGCAACAGCCCCACCCGATTGTGCCGACGGGCCCGCTTGACTTCATGCCGGTAGAAGGGATCGCGCAGCGTCGCGCGAATCTCCGCGAAGAGGCCCCGGCGCGCGCCGCGAGGCCTCCGGCGCCGGCCGGGCGCCATCATCGCTGGCTTGGGTCGGTCGTCGGGAGTCGGATAGGCGGCGGGCAAGCCCGGGCTACTCCGGCCAGTCGAGTTCCCCGCGGTAGGCGGTCTCCGCCGGGCCCTCCAGCCGCAGCTCCGAGAACTCGCCGTCCCCGGCGCTGAAGTGGATGCGCAGCCGCCCGCCCTCGACCTCCACGTCCACCGGAGAAGGCAGTTGCCACAGCCCGTGGGCCACCAGCGCCGCGGCCGAGGCCCCCGTCCCGCAGGCCAGGGTCTCACCCTCCACGCCGCGTTCATAGGTGCGGATGGTGATTCCCGAACCCCTGCGGCTCATGAAATTGACGTTGGCTCCGGCGGGCAGGAAGGACTGGTGGTAGCGGATGGCCCGGCCCAGAGAGGTCACCTCCACCTCCTGCGGGTCCTTTACGGGCACCACCGCGTGAGGCACGCCCGTGGACACGAACCAGAGGTCCAGCCGCTTCCCGGCCACCGCGATGCTGCGCTCTTCCGGCGCCGTTGGCTCGGGCATGTCGATGATCGCGCCGAGCTCGGTGATCCGCGCGCCAACCGGACCGGCGCCGGTGGCGAAGCGCATCTCCTCACCGGCCGCGCCGATGGCGTGCGCGAAGACGGCGATGCAGCGCGCGCCGTTGCCGCACATCTCCGCCTCGGAGCCGTCGGCGTTGAGGTAGCGCATGCGGAAGTCCAAGCCGGCCTCCGGGGGCGGCTCGACCAGCAGCACCCCGTCGGCGCCCACCGCGGTGCGCCGCGGGCAGAAGCGCGCCGCGAACTCGGACAGCTGCGACTCGGGCACCGCGCCATCGCGATTGTCGGCCACGATGAAGTCGTTGCCGGTGCCATTCATCTTCCAGAACTTGAGCGACAAGGATACACCTCCGTCCAATGGGGTTTAGCCCTGGTTCATTATAACCGCCGGTCCGCCCCGGCGCCACCGCCGTGGCCGCGAATCTCCGGCCCGCGCGGCCCGGCCTCAGCGCGCCGGGATATTGAGCTTCTGACCGATCTTCAGGCGGTTGGGGTCGATCCCCGGGTTGAGGTCGAGTATCTCCGTGTAGCGCATCCCCGCGCCGAGGTACTTCTTGGCCAGCTTGTAGGGGCTGTCGCCGCGGACCACGGTATGCACCCGCACGCCAGCCGGCGCAGCGGCCGGGGCCGCGGCGGGACTGGTCGAAACCGGGCCCGCCGCACGGCCGGGGATGGTCAACTTGGTGCCCACCTTGAGCCGATCGAAGTTCACCCCGGGGTTGGCCTTGACTATCTTCAGGTAGTGCTTCCCGCTGCCGTAGAAGCGCTTGGCCAGCTTCCAGGCGCTGTCGTTGGCCTGCACCGTGTAGGGAAAGTCGCTGCCCGCAGCCGGAGCGGCCGCGGGAGTGGCGGTCGGTGTCGCCGCCGGTGCCGGAGTCGAAGCGCCCGACGGTCCCGCCCATCCGCCGACCGTCTCGTCCTCCGCGCCCGTCTTCGCGCTCTCGATTCCGGAGCCGGCCGCCGGACTGCCCTTGCTGCTCTCAGTCAGGCTCGGAGGCCCGCTGGGCGCGCTCAGGGGCCACTCGTCGGCGCCCGACGACGACGCGCCGCCCGCCTCCGCCAGCGAGCCGCCGGCACTTTCCTCGTCGGCGGCGCTGTCGTCCGCAGAGTCTTCCGACCCGGTCCCGGTCGTCAGGCGATCCATGGCGCCGCCACCCCCGGCGGTTGAGTCGGCGGTATCGACCGCTTCTCCGCCGCCCTCCGCGGGACCGGCGGCGTCGGGGATCTTCACATCCCGCACGTCCCGCTTCTGCAAGGCTTTACCGATCAAGAGGGCGCTCAGCAGCACCGCAACCAGGATAATGCCCAAACCGATCTTGGCGTCTTTTTTCATGACTCAGGGAACTCCCGCGCGCTCAGCTACGCGCATCCCCCCCCCCTGCCCGTGTAGTTTGATGTAGCGGCAGGGCCATCTTCGAAGGCCCTGCTGTCCTCTATTCTCCTTCGTCACCCCTCCACCGAGACTTTAGCCCCTCAGCGCGCCCCCTGCATTGCCGTCCGGGCCTTCTTCTTGGCCTTCTCGCGCCGCTTATCGCGCCAGTTCTCCCAGGTCACCGCCACCGCCGAGGCCACGAAGACCGAGGAGTAGGTGCCGACCAGCACGCCGGCGGTAAAGACCAGCGCGAAGGGCCGCAGCGCGCCCCCGCCCAGGATCAGGATGCTCAGCACCGCCACCAGCGTGGTCACGCTGGTCAGCACCGTGCGCGAGAGGGTCTGGTTGACCGAGAGGTCCACCAACTCGCGCAGGGACAGGGACCGGTGCGCCGCGCGGTTCTCCCGGATGCGGTCGAAGACCACGATGGTGTCGTTCAGCGAGTAACCGATGATGGTCAGGAGCGCCGCAATGATGACCAGGTCGATGCGCGCCCCGGCCAGGCCCATCTGGTTGGCCAGGAGCAGCGCCCCCAGCGCGATGGCCGCGTCGTGGATCAGCGCCACCGCCGCGCCCAGACCGAAGCCGACCGCGAAGTCGAAGCGCACGACAATGTAGATAAAGATGAAGATCACGCTGATGGCCAGCGCCATGATCGCATCCCGGAGCAGCTCCCCGGCGACCTTCTTGCCGATGCGCGAGATCATCGGGATGTCCACCTTGCCGGCGAAGGCGGTCTCGAAGTGCCTCCGGACATCCACTTTCCGGACGTGATCAGGCCGCTCGACATCACTGCCCGCGGCCACCGGGGGACCGCTCTCGGTGGCAGCGCCGGCTTTCTTTGCGACTGCCTTCCCGACGCCGGCCTTCTCGACACCGGGCTTTTCGACACCGGGCTTCTTCGCGTCGGGCTTCTTCGCGTCGGGCTTCTTCCTGGTCTTCTCCTCGATGAGTTCCAGGAGCTCGTCGCTGAGCTGGCAGAATATCTTGAAGTCCTTGCTGTTGCCCGCCAGGTCGGGGTTGAAGCTCTGCACGCTGAAGGCCGGGACCTTGATGGGCGTCACGCCCCGGACCTCGGCCTCCTCATTGGCAACCTTCTGCATGACCCCGCGGGCCTTCTCCGCCAGCTGGCGGACATCCTTGGCGCTCTGCTTCTCGGCGAAGCGCACCTGGACCTCGATGCCCCCGGTGAAGTCCAGACCGTACTTGTCGGGCGTGGTGGCGAAGAGCGCCACCGCCCCGGCGACCAGCAGCACGGAGAACACGAACATCGCCGGGCGGAGCTTCATGAAGGACAGCTTGGTCTCGCCGACCAGGCGCATCATCTTGAGTTCGCGGGCCCAGCCCTTGGCGACCACGAACTCCAGGAAACCGCGGGTCACGAACAGCGCGGTGAACAGCGAGGCCATGATGCCCAGCGAGAGCGTCACCGCGAAGCCCTTTACCGGCCCGGTCCCGAAGCCGTAGAGGATGAAAGCTGTTATCAGCGTGGTGATGTTGGCGTCCATGATGGTGACCAGCGCCCGGTCGTGGCCGGACTTGACCGCCAGCTTGAGCGGCTTGCCGCGAAGCTTCTCCTCGCGGATGCGCTCGAAGATCAGCACGTTGGCGTCCACGGCCATTCCCACGGTCAGGACGATGCCGGCGATGCCCGGGAGGGTCATGGTCCCGCCCAGGGCGCTCATGGCCCCCAGGATCAGCACCAAATTAAGGCACAGGGCCAGGTCGGCAATCAGCCCCGCGCCCAGGTAGTAGATGCCCATGAACAGGACAACCAGCGCAGCGCCGATCAGCGCGGCGCGGGTGCCGGCGTCGATGGAGTCCTGCCCCAGGCCCGGACCCACCAGGCTGAGGCTCATCTGCTTCGGCTTGTAGCTCAGCGAGCCGGCGTTGAGCACCCGGCAGATGCGGTCGGCCTCCACACGCTTGAAGCGGCCGGTGATCCGGAAGCGCACGCCCAGGGTGCTCTGGATCGTCGGAGCGCTCTTGACCTCCCCGTCCATGACGATGGCCAGCCGGTCCTTGTCGTGCTCGATCTCGAAGGTCTTGTTCTTGGGGTCGGTGAACTCCCGCATCTTCTGCCCGCCGGCTACGCTGAGGATCACCGTGATCTCCAGATCACCTCGTTCGCCGCGGCTGACCTGGGCCTTATCGAGCTCGGCGCCGCTGACCACCGGCTTGGTGCGCAGCACGAGCCTCTCGCTTTTCGTCTCCTTCTCCTTCTCCTTCTTGCGAGGTACGTGCTCGTACTTCTTAAGCGTGAACCCGGGGACCTTCTCCCCGCGGAAGATGGGCTCGGAGATCAGCTTGTCGTGAGTGTAGCCGTTTTCCACCGCGAAGACGTGGTGCAGCCCCAGGACGCCGGGGGTCTCGATGAGTTCCTGGAGCTCGTCGACGTCCGCCTGGAGCTGGACCATCTGCCGCTGGCGGAGGTACTCGTCGCTCTTGCCGGGCTCGGCCGCCACCTGGCGGATGGGCACCTGGACCAGCATCTGGCCGCCCTCGATGCTGCGCACGGTGACCTGCTTGAGGCCCGCGCCGTCTATGCGCCTGCGGATGGTGTCCACGGCCATGGCCACCGACTGTTGCTTGCGGCCCGACTCCGACTTGATGAGCTCGGCCAGCTCCTCGGCGTCGAGCTGCTGCTTGAGGTCATCGATCCGGGCCTTGAGGACCGTCCGCGTGGCGTCGTCGCGGGCGTCCTTCTTCTGCTTCTCGAGGCCGGCGATCTCCTCGTTGATCCTGGTCTTGAGCTCCTCGGCGGCCGCGCCTCCGGCGACAATCGTTCTGTAGCGCTTCCTCAGCTCACTTATCTTCTTGTCGATCTCGCCGGTCTGCATCCGGTAGCGCAGCTCGGCGCCCCCGGAAAGGTCGATGCCCTTGGTGATTCCCCGGAAGTACCACATGCCCCCGGCGGCCAGGGCCACCGCCAGGGTTACCACGAACTTCTTGCCGTGCGCGGTGGCGAAGTTGACCGCCACCATGAAGGCGATAATGGGCAGGATGCCCAGCAGCCAGCCCAGCCAGGACCATTTGGGGCCGGCGGCGGTCTCCGCCGCCGTCTTCTCCTTGATCTGGGCGTCGAACTTCTCGGCGGCCTCCTTGTAAGTACTCTTGGCGCCGTCCTTCGCCTCTTTCGACGAGGTTACCTCATTGAGGGTCTCGTCGCGCGTCTTCCCGGCGGCGTCCTTCTTGGCCTCGATGGCCAGGCGCTCGGCGGCGATCTCCTTCTGGCGCTGGTGGCACTGCTGCCGGTAGAAGAGCAGCCCGCCCAGCGCCGTCACCGCGGCAAGGAAGAACACCAAGCCCAGGAACTGGTTGCGTCCGACTGTGGTCATGCTATTCCGTTTCTCCCGATGGCTCTGACGGTCCGGCCGGCTAGGCGCCGCCGTCCTTGACGGCCTGCTCGCTGGTGGCGTCGCCGGCCACCCCGGCGATTGCCGCGCGACGCACGCGCATGCGCACGTCCTTGCGCGCGTCGATCTTCAGGACCGCGTCGTTGTCGTTGATTTCCACGATCTCGCCGATGATCCCCGAGGCGGTGACCACCTTGTCGCCGGTCTTGAGCTTGCCGATCATGTCCCGGCGGGCCTGCTCGCG
>CBDUSI010000157.1:0-8158 GCA_965370045.1 uncultured bacterium
CTCAAGCTGGCCATGATCCGCCTATACTTCAGGCGATTGTCAGACAGGGCCTAGTGGACGTCATCACCGGCATTCCGTTCATCCGGGATCACTTGTATGACGTACGTCGGTGGCTTCAGAGCGCTCTCCAGGCCGAGGAACCGGAGGACCGCCTTGACCGCCTCCTTGCACATCCTGGGGCGAGGGCTGGGCAAGCCGCGAAAGAAGTACTTCGATCCTTCATTCTTGCCAACGGGAAGACAAGCTAGCTGCACCAGATATTCCTCCTCGGCCTTCGTATAGGCTATCTCGGTCACTGGGCCGGCGCTCATGCTCAGCGAATGCCGACGATTGCTCCCAATTCTCAAGACGGATGACGGGGACTCCAGGATGAAAAGTGAGCCACCCGGCCGTATGCAGCGCAAAGCCTCGCGGAGCAGTTTCACCGGGGCCAGCGAGTGGTGCAGCGCCGAGAAGAGAAATGCGCAGTCGAAGAAGTCGTCCTCGAACGGCATCTGGTTGAAGTCGCTGACTGCGAAGTGAATCCGATCCTCGCGCCCTTCAAGTTTGCGGATGACCCGGATACCGGTCTCCGTAAGGAAGCGCTCCGAAAGGTCCAGCGCCCATACGCCCTCGACACCCTCGATCCTGGAGGTCAGGGCCGTGAGCCAACAACTGCCTGCGGCTATGTCCAGCACTTTCCCGTTCACGACAGGGGCCAGTTCTGGATGCGACGTGATCCACTCCAAAGCATGCTTCGACATCGGCTCGTGCAGAGCGATCACGTTTTCCCAGGGCTCGTCCGAGGGACCGAGTGTAGCAGCAGCATCCCTCTCGGCCTGTTCACCCTCGTAGTGCATCATCTCCTGGTACTCGCGCTCGCCGACTTCGGGAATTCGGCCGCGGATGATTTCCATCAGACTCTCCTGACCGACATATCCTGGATGCTCCTCCCGGCCGTCCATGTGGGCCTCACGGACTCCGATTCTCTCCATCCGAACCCTGCGTTCAAGACAATTCTCCCGAAGGTGGGGGCTGGTGTGTGTGGTTGAGAAGACTTATGAGCGATCACACAAGATCCCTCGCTGGGAGGAGGATTGCGACCCGACGAGCGATACGGACCTTGATACCCGGAGCTTCCCAGGCATAATCACTACAGCGCCACAGGCCGGGAGCCAGGAACTCCGGAGCTTTCATATGGCCGACGCCTCCTCGATCAGGACGGCAGCAAACGGACCGCCACTCGAAACCCCGGCTCTCGTCATGGTCGTGGACGACGAGCAGGCCGTCCTCAATGTGCTCGCCGCAGCCCTCGAACTGACCGGCATCAAGGCCCTGTCATGCCCGGACCCCCTCCAGGCCCTGGAACTCGCCGAGCAGCGCAGGCCGGACCTTTTCCTGATAGATCTGATGATGCCCAAGCTCCACGGCATCGAGCTCTGCCGGCGCCTGCGCGCCCGCCCCGAGCACGAGAACGCCATCGTGATCCTGATGACCGGCAAGGCCGACCCCAACGAGCGCAGCCTCGAAATCGTCCGCGGACTGGAGGCCGGAGCCAACGACTACCTCACCAAGCCCTTCGACGTCGTCGAGGTCATCGCCCGGGCGCGGGCCTGGCTGCGGATGAAGTCCTCCCACGACCGGCTGGCCAGCGCCGCCCGCTCCGCCGAGGGCGCCTTGATCCGCAGCGAGGACAAGTACCGCACGGTGCTGGAGCAGGCCTCCGACGGTATCGGCATCACCGACGGCGAAGGCCGTCTCCTGGAAGCCAACCCCCGTCTGTGCCAGATGCTGGACCGCCCCCAGCAGGAACTGCTCGGCCTCACCATCCGGGAGCTCATCGCGCCCGATGACCTGGCGGCGCCCCCGCCCCTGCCCCTGGCCGAGCTGCGCCAGGGCAAGGCCGTAATGACCGAACACAAGCTGCTCCGCAGGGACGGTACGCCGCTGTGGACGGAGGTCAGCGCCAAGCAGATCGAGGACGGCAGGCTTCTGGCCATCTTTCGCGACATCACCGAGCGCAAGCGCGCGGAAGACGAACAGCGCCGCTACGCGCAGCGCCTCGAAGCCGAGGTGGCCGAGCGCACCCAGGAAATCCGCGCCTCGGAGGAGAAGCACCGCGCGCTCTTCGAGAACGTGGACCACGCCATCGTCACTACCGACTGCTCCGGGCTGATTCAGTCCTGCAACCGGACCACGGCGCGCATCTTCGGGGTCTCGAGCGAGGATATCCTCGGGCGCCCGGTCCATGAGGTCTTCTGCGGAGAAGAAGGCATCCAGGTGTTCGAGAACCTTCTCGCGACCGTCCTGAAGAGCGGGACCTGCACCCACGAGTGCACCGCCCGGGACGGCCAGGGGCGCGAGTTGCCCGTCAACCTGTCGATATCCGCCCTGCGCGACAGCCAGGGCCGGCCCGAGGGCATGATCTGGATCATCACCGACCTCTCCGAGCGCGAGCGGCTGGAAGAGGAGGCCCAGCGCGCCCACGAGTACGCGGACATAGTCCTGCGCACCTCCGGATCCTACGGCGAGCTGGTCGGCGGCGGAGCGGGCTTCAGGAAGATAACCCGCTTCGTGGGCAATGCGGCCGGCGTGCCCTCCCCAGTCCTGCTGCAGGGCGAAAGCGGCACCGGCAAGGAAGCGGTGGCCAGGGCCATACACGGCAACAGCCCGCGCTCCGGCGAACCCTTCGTCGTCGTGGACTGCGCGGCGCTCAAGGGCTCGCTGCTGGAAAGCGAACTCTTCGGTCACGAAAAGGGCGCCTTCACCGGCGCGCACCAGACCAAGAACGGCCTGGTGGAGGTGGCCAGCGGGGGCACCCTGTTCCTGGACGAGATCGGGGACATGCCCGTGGGGCTCCAGGCCAAGCTGCTGCGCGTCCTGGAGCGCGGCGAGTTCCGGCGCGTGGGTTCGGTCAAGGACCGCACGACGGACATCCGGGTCATCGCCGCCACCAACCGCGACCTGGTCGCCGAGAGCCAGGAGGGAAGGTTCCGCAAAGACCTTTTCTTCCGGCTCAACGTGCTGTCCTTCACCGTGCCGCTCCTGCACGAACGCCAGGAAGACATCCCCCTCCTGGCCAGGCACTTTCTGACCAACAGCCGGATCACGCTCACCGGCAAGAAGCGCCTCCGCCAGGACACCCTGCGCCAGCTGGCCGCCTACGACTGGCCCGGCAACGTCCGTGAACTCGCCAACGTGGTGGAGCGCGCGATCATACTCTCCGGCGAGGATCCGGTGCTCAAGCCGGCGCACCTGCCCCCCGAAGTGAGATCGGCCAGGGGAGACCTGCCGCCGCCGGCAGCCGGCGTGAAGACCGTCGCCGAAGCCGAGCGCGAAGCGGTCCGAGCCGCCATGGCACACACCGGCGGCAACAAGACCCGGGCCGCCCGCCTGCTGGGAATATCCACAGTGACCCTCCGCCAGAAGATCAAGAAGTACGATCTCGACGCCGCAGGCAAGCGGCCCCGCTGACCGGCCGCCGCCAGCGCCTGAGCTCCGTTCCCGAACGCACTTGCATTCATCGCCGGAGACCAATAACCTGAGTCCCGCTGACCGGAAGGTCTGCCCTCCGCCGGCGCCCGGGCCCTTGGGAGACGATAAGTGCCGCAGCCTAACATACTCTACATTCACTCCCACGACACCGGGCGCTACGTGCAGCCCTACGGTCACGCTGTAAGGACGCCCAACATCCAGAAGCTGGCCGAGGGCGGCGTGGTCTTCCGGCAGGCCTTCTGCGCCGCGCCGACCTGCTCGCCGAGCCGCGCGGCGCTCTTGACCGGCCAGTCGCCGCACTCCTCGGGAATGCTGGGGCTGGCCCATCGCGGCTTCTCGCTCAAGGACATGAACCAGCACCTGGTCCACGCCCTGCGCGCCGCCGGCTCGGCCTCGACGCTGATCGGCCAGCAGCACGTGGCTGAGGACCCGCAGCAGATCGGTTACGACCGGATCCTGCCCTTTGACGTCCGGGACGGTTCCGGCCGCAACAGCGCGGAAAACGTCGCCCCCGCCGCGGCCCAATTCCTGAAAAGCTCCCCCGCGGTCCCCTTCTTCCTGAGCGTGGGGTTTTCCCAGACCCATCGCGCCTTCCCCCAGCCCGGCCCCGACGAAGACCCCCGCTGGGCGCGCCCTCCGGCGCACCTCCCGGACACGCCGGAGACCCGCCGGGACTGGGCCGGCTACCTGGCCAGCGCCCGGGAGCTCGACCGGGGCGTGGGCCAGGTCCTGGACGCGCTGGACGAGGCGGGCCTGGCCGAGAACACGCTGGTGATCCTGACCACCGACCACGGTCCGGCCTTCCCGCACATGAAGTGCACCCTGCTCGACGCCGGCATCGGGGTGATGCTGGTAATGCGCGGCCCCGGGGGCTTCACCGGCGGCCGGGTCATCGACGCGCTGGTCTCGCAGGTGGACGTCTTCCCCACGCTCTGCGAACTCCTGGAAATCGACCCGCCCGGCTGGCTCCAGGGCCGCTCGATGCTGCCGCTGGTCCGGGGCGAGCGCGAGGAGATCAACGAAGAGGTCTTCGCGGAGGTCACCTACCACGCCGCCTACCAGCCGATGCGCGCGGTCCGCACGAAACGCCACAAGTACATCCGCCGTTTCGGTGAGCGCCGCCAGCCGGTGCTGCCCAACGTTGATAACGGCGGCGCCAAGGACCTCTGGACGGCCTCCGACTGGCGGGAGCGCGATCTCCCCGGGGAAGAGCTCTACGACCTGCTCTTCGACCCCGTCGAAGGCTGCAACCTGGCCGCCGATCCGAGCTGCGCGGAAGTTCTCGGCGACATGCGCGGCCGACTGCAGCGCTGGATGCAGACAACCGGCGACCCGCTGCTGGCCGGCGCGGTGCCCGCCCCGCCCGGGGCCAGGTGCAACGATCCCGACGGGCGCAGCCCCGGCGACCAGTCGCGCATCGTGCAGTGAGCCGGGAATGCTGACCGAGGCGAGCCGGCGCGGCAATTCGCTGCATTTGACCGCCATATGACGAAGCGCTACACTTTCCCCGGTGACCGGCACGCCGGCCGGCGTTTCAGAGTCCTCCGTCACCGGCGTCCTCTTACCTCTTAATAGGAGATCCAGATGGCGAAATGCAGTCCCAAGGCCGGCGCGCTCGTGGCGCTGGCCGCGCTCCTTTTGACCGGCTGCGGGCCCGCGGCCCCGGGCGGCGCTTCCGGCAGGGCCGGCAACGCCCGCGTCGAGGCGGCCGTGGGCAAGGTCTTCCCCGCCCTGGTGCGCATCTACGTGGTCACCAAGTACCACGGCTCCGGGCGCGAGCAGAAGTTCCAGGCCTCCGGCAGCGGGGCGATCATCTCCCCCGAGGGCTACGCGATCACCAACCACCATGTGGTCGGCAAGGCCAAGTACATCCGGGTCACCCTGGCCAACAAGGACGAGGCCGAGGCCGAGCTGATCGGCACCGACGCGCTCAGCGACCTGGCAATCATCAAGCTCAAGCCCGAGACCATGCGCAAGCCGGTGAAGAAGTTCCCCTACGCCGAGTTCGGCGACTCCAGCAAGCTCAAGGTCGGCGACGTGGTGCTGGCCATGGGCAGCCCCGGGGCGCTCAGCCAGTCGGTGACCAAGGGCATCGTCAGCAACACCCAACTGGTCCTGCCCGGCGGACGCATGCGCCTGGACGGCGAGCCGGTGGGCTCGCTGGTCCGCTGGATCGCCCACGACGCCAGGATTTTCGGCGGCAACTCCGGCGGGCCGCTGGTGGACCTCGACGGCCGCATCGTGGGCATCAACGAGATCGGCGTGGCTTCGCTCGGCGGGGCGATACCCGCCAACCTCGCCAAGTACGTGGCCGCACAGATCCTCAAGCACGGGGAGGTCCGGCGCAGCTCGATCGGCGTGGAGGTCCGCCCGCTGCTGCGCAGCTCGGGCTTCAATAACGGCGTGCTGATCAACGGCGTGGTCAAGGGCTCGCCCGCGGCGAAGGCCGGGCTCAAGCCCGGCGACATCATCCTGGAATATGACGGCCGGACCGTACAGGTCCGTTGGGCCGAGGAGCTGCCGGGGTTCAACCGCATGGTCCTCGAGACCCCGGTGGGCAAGACCGTGAAGCTCCAGCTGGTCCGCAAGGGAAAGCTGATCGCGACCACGCTGACCACCACCGCCCGCGGGAAGGCCCGCGGGAAGGACCGCGAGGTCCGCGCCTGGGGCGCCACCTTCCGCGACCTCACCGCCGCCGCCGCCCGGGAGCGCAAGCGCAAGAGCACCGCCGGGGCGCTGGTCGGCTCGGTCCGGCCCGGCGGTCCCTGCGGCCAGGCCAAGCCGCAAGTGAGGCCCGGGGACATCGTCCTGGAGGTCGGCGGCAAGCCGGTCAAGAACCTCGCCGACCTGGAGGCGGCCACCGCGGCCATCACCAAGGGCCGCAAGAAACCCGTCCCCACAGTGGTGGCCTTCGCGCGCCGCACGCAGCGGCTGCTCACCTCGGTAAAGATCGGCCCCGCCGAAGAGGCCAGCCGCTCGCCGGAGGTGCGCAAGGCCTGGTTCCCGGCCGCGGTGCAGGTCTTCACCCGGGACCTGGCCGAGACCATGAAGCTCAAGGGCAAGAAGGGTGTGCTCATAACCCAGATTTACCCGGGCAGCACCGCCGAGAAGGCCGGCTTCAAGCTGGGGGACATCATCACCCACATCGACGGCCAGGCGGTGGACGCCTCGCAACCGGAAGACGCCTTGGTCTTCCCCACCATGATCCGCCGCTATCGCATCGGCTCCGAGACGGAGATGTCGGTAATCCGCGGCGGGAAGAAGCGCAAGATCAAGATCAAGCTGGTCCGCGCCCCGGTCCCCGTCCGGGAGATGAAGCGCTACAAGGACGAGGTCTTCGAGTTCACCGGGCGTAACGTGGCCTTCATGGACCGCGCCCAGCAGAAATGGTCGAAGAAGCAGCGCGGCGTTTACGTCGAAGACGTGCAACGCGCCGGCTGGGGGGCCCTGGCCGGCCTGGGCGTCGGTGACCTGCTGCTGAAGGTCGGCAAGCAGGGCGTCAACAGCGTGGCCGACCTCGAGAGGGTCATGAAGGGGCTGCGGAAGAAGCAGCCGCGGCACGTCGTCTTTTTCGTTCGGCGAGGGGTCCACACGCTCTACCTGGAGCTCGAACCGGACTGGGGCAAATCCAAGTAAGCTGGAGCGCAGAGAAAGGAAGCGATGATGAGACGCGCATTGACACTGGGCGCCGGACTGGCCCTGGCCGGGGCCGTGCTCCTGGCCGCCAGGACCCCGGCCGGAGAGGCCGACGCGGTCAAGACCGCCAAGGGCCTGGTCGCCAAGCACAAGGACGCCATAGTCATGGTGGAGGTGGTCATCAAGATAAAGGCCTTCTACAAGGGCCGGCAGGTCGCCGACCGCGAGCAGAAGCTGGAGATCAACGGCACGGTCATCAAGTCCAACGGCCTCACCGTGGTCTCCAACGCCGGGGCCGACCCCACCAGCCAGATTCCCAAGCGCCCGGGCCTCAAGATCGACACGTCGGTCACCGGCGTGAAGATAATCCTGGCCGACGGCACCGAGCACGCCGCCAAGAAGGTGCTCACCGACAAGGACCTGGACCTGGCCTTCATCCGGCCCGACGACCCCAAGCTCCAGCTGCCCTGCCTGGAGCTCAAGAAGGCCCCCGCCCCCGAGCTGCTCGACAGCCTGGTAAGCCTGACCCGCCTGGGCCGCAAGGCCAGCCGCGAGCCGGGCGTGGCGATCACCCGCGTGCTGAGCATCATCAAGAAGCCGCGCGTCCGCTACGTCGCCTCCGGCTCGATCTTCGCGGGCTGCCCGGTCTTCAGCAGCGACGGAAAGCTCCTGGGGCTGGCCCTGCGCCGCGCCGGGACCGCCACCCTGGCGGTTCTGCCCTGCGCCGACATCCTGGAGATCGTCGCCCAGGTGCCGGCGCCCGGGAAGGCCGTCGAGACGAAGACTCCCCCCGCCGAGGAGAAGAAACCCGCCGAGGACAAGAAGCCCGTCGAGGCGAAGAAGGGCGTCCTCTAACAGCACCTCACGACCAGTCAACGCGTTCGTCAAGCGGCGCCGGGGCAGTGCTCCGGCGCCGCCTCTTGCGTCCGGAACCGGCGAATTCGTCCAGGCCGCGCGCCGCCTGGAACACCCCCAGGCTTTAGAGAAGCTTTAACCACCAAGACACCAAGGCACCAAGTTGGAGCTTCCCTCGCGGAACTGCCCTCTC
>CBDUSI010000158.1:0-8101 GCA_965370045.1 uncultured bacterium
CGGGTCCTTGTGATGGCCGTCCCCGCCCCAGGCCCGTGAGACCATGCCCACCGGGTAGGTCTTGCCATCCTTGCCGCCGCGCTCCCACCGCCGGGCGCCGGTCGGCTGGCTGCCCATGTTGCCCAGCGCCGTGCGCGTCACGTGCGAGTGGTGGATCCACAAGAGCCCGCCGGAGGCCTTGTCCAGGTCGGCCAGGGAGGTATCCGTGGGAGTGTAGTCACCGGACTGGCCCATCATCAGCGACTTGCCGATGCCCCGGTCGGCGCAAATCTTCTTCATGCCGTCGATCACCGGCTTCCAGAACTTCACGCACTCCGGCGTGCCCCAGGCCGGCCCCTCGGCGCTGCTGAGAGCTCCGGTCTTGGGATCCTTCACGGTGATGAGTATCTTGCGGTCGCCGCGCGGGCCGGCCCCGGCGTAATTGCCGGTCTCCCACGTCGAGCGCCAGATGTAAAGCCCCACCACCGGCATCTTGCCCTGGTGCTTGACGGCCAGGTCCAGGTACTTCTCGACGATGGAGAAGTCCGGCTTGTAGTCGTACTTGCCACTACCGCTTTTCACGTAGCGGATCATGCTCTGCTCATTGCCGAAGTGGGTCTTGTGCTGTGCTGTGATGTAGACCACCTTGTTGCCCACTTCGCCGAGCAGCTTGAAGGTCCGGTCCAGCAGCTTCCAGTGCTTCTCAGACCACATCTCCACCTTGTACTGCATGGCCACCGACTCGGGCGACTGGATGAACTCCAGGAAGGAGTTCTCGAAGTTCTTGGGGTCGGGCACCTCCCAATCTACCACCTTTAGATTGACGGGCACGTCCACGCTCTTCTGGCCGGCGGCGCTCACCGTGACCTTGCCCTTGTAGTCGCCGGGCTTGGCATCGCGCGGCACGCGCACGGTGACCCAGATCGGCTGCACTGCGCCGGTTTCCAGGGGGAACTCCTCCAGCTCCAGGAATATCCCGCGTGGCCGCCCCCAGCGGTTGCAACCCAGCCGGGCGTAGCGCAGCTGAATGGCCGAGGCGGGTATCTTGCCGGGGCCGGTCAGGTCCGAGGCGACGGCCTTCACACCGCTCAGGGCCGCATTGGAGGAGGCCACCGCCTGGCCGGAGACCACCCCGCCCCGCCCGGTGCACAGCCGAATCCGGCCAGGGGAGTCACAGGGATCCCCGTAGTCCGACGGCCGCAGTTCCTGGTAGACGGGGGCGGTCCAGACCTGGAACCCCTGCGGCCGGCCCACCGCGCCGCTGGCCCCCGCGCCGGAGAACCGCACCGAGGCCACCCCGATTCGCGACCACCGGGGCCAGCTGCCGCGCTTGCCGCCGGTGAACATGACCTCCCGGGCCGGGGCGCGATGCAACTCCAGGGCCAGGACGTTGATCCCCTTGCGCAGAGCTGAGGCGGGGATGGCCAGGTTCGTGAGCTGGCGCACGCGCTTGGCATAGCGCTGGCTGTGGTCCTTCGAGGGGCTCTTGTTGTCCAGCGCCCTGCCCTCCCCGTCCACGTAGACTTCCTCGGGGTACTCCTCCGCGGGCGTGTCCACTTCCAGTTTCCCCTTGGGCAGATGCCGGCGGGCGATCTCCTTGCCGTTGACGTATACCACGATCCCGCCGTGGTAGCCTACCGAGAGCTTGAGCCCGCCGGGGGCCGTCACCCGGAACTTGCCGCGCAGGCACAAGAGCGGCACGCTGCGATAGCCGTACTGGGGCGTCTTGTACTTGCCGATCAGAAACGGCCCCCGGAGCCGCGCCCAGCCGCTGTCATCGAAGTCCGCGCTCTTCCAGGCCGCTGCCGGCGATCCCCAGACACGCGAAGCACTGAACGGCGAGAGCAACTGGATGCGCTTGCGCTTGCCGTCCACCATTTTGGATCCCCGCTTGGTGGGCTCGAAAGGATGCGCGTGGACCAGCTTGCCGTCCGCGGTGCGGACCAGGTCCGTGCCGCGAACCAGCCGACAGCGCCAGTAGCTTCCCGTGTCCAGGATGGCCCCGCCGGCCCCCGCCGCGGACAGCCCCGGGGCCGCCGCGAACACCAGCACCACTAGCGAGAGCAGTCTCTTCATGATGTCCCTCTCCTCCGGAGCACCCAGGGCTACGGTCATGAATGGTTGAGTAACTCAACCTATCGTGACCACGGGTAAATACACCAGCCCAGTGAGACCGTCAGCACAAAAAGCGGCCCTGCCTGGGAGGTGACGTACGCTACTGATAACAAATACGTTACCGGCGCCAGGACAACAGTTTTCGGCTGACAGATGAGGCACTTGGGAATGCTGCCCAGCGAGGGCGACCAGGGGCAAATCAGGCGGCTGGCCGAACTACCCGATCTGCACCGCGCGCATAAGAGCTACCGTTTCTTCTTCTCTTCGGGCGTCAGTTTCTTCACCTCCGGATGGTCGCGGTATGCCCAGCGGAGGACCCGGAGAAGCCGCTCGCGTACCGAGCCGTTCTTCTCCACGGCCAGGCGCGCGAGCAGGGCCTTGCAGGTCTTCTCGCTGCGGCGTCCGGCCAGAATCCTGGCTGCCCTCGACCTCACGGCGGTGGATTTGTCGTTAAGGGATTTCTCACGAATCAGGTCAGTGGCCTTCTCCCCGCCCATGGCGGCCAGCGCACGGGTAGCCCCCATGCGCACCGAGGCGTCCTTGTCACCCAGGCACTTGGCCAGCACCCGCATGGCCCGCGCGCCGCCGGCCTCTCCCAGGGCGAAGAGTGCGGCGGTGCGCACCTTCGGATCCTCGGCGTGCAGGTCCTTCTCAAGTTGCGCGCCGGCCTGGGGCCCGCCGATGACACCCAGCAGACGGCGGGCGTCAAGGCGGATGGCCTCCAAGTCGTCGGTCAGCGCCTTCCGGATGATGGCCAAGGCTTTGGGCCCGCCGATTCGCTCGGCAACGCTAATGGCCCGGGCGCGCAGGAGCCATTCCTTCTCGACCACCGCCCTCTCGAGCAGCGCCAGGATCTTGGAGGCGGCGGCGGCGCCTTCCAACTCGGAGATGACACGATAGCGCACCACCCCGTCGCCAGCCGCGAAGGTGGCCGCCAGGATATCGAGCGCCTGGGGGCTGCCTATCCTGGCCAGCGCGGAGACGGCATTGAGTGCCAGGTCCCTTTCCGCTGATGAGGCGTACTTCTTCAGGAGCGGCAGGGCCTTCGCGGCGCCCAGGCTGCCCAAGGCCAGTATCGCCCGGCGCTCGACGCCTTTGGCCGGTTCCTTGATGACGACGGTAAGCAGCGCCAGGGCCTTCTCGCCGCCTGCCTCGCCAAGCGCCGCGGCGGCGGCCAGCCGCACGCTGAGCGCCTTGTCAGTCAGGGCCTTCTCCAGGAGGGCCACGGCCTTCTTCCCGCCAAGGCGGCCCAGCGCGCTCGCCGCCCGTGCGCGGACGGCAACGTCATCCGTGGCCAGTTGTTTCTCGATGAGCGCCAGGGCCTTCTCTCCCCCGACCCATCCCAGGGCGGAGACCGCTTCCAGGTGCAGCTCGCGGTCCTTGGCGTCCAGGGCCTTCTCCAGAGCCAGCAACGCCTTGGGGCCTCCGTGCTTGCCCAGGGCGATCATCCTGCCCCGGCGGATGTATATCTCCGTTCCTTCGAGGATCGCGCCGCTGAGTCCGGCCGGCGGCTTGAGGATGGCCGCCAGGGCCTTCTCGCCGCCGATCTCGCCCAGTGCTTCGAGCGACGCCAGGCGCACGGCCAGATCCTTGTCGGCCAAGCCCTTGTCGGCCAGCAGTACGATGGCCTTCTCGCCGCCGAGATACCCCAGGGCGGTGGCAGCGTCTATGCGGGCGTTGCGGTGCCCGGAGGTCAGAATGCGCTCCAGCACCACCATCGCCTTCTCGCCGCCCGCGCGGCCCACCGCCAGGATCGCCGGCCGGCGGACCTCGCGGAACCGGTGGGACAGCGGTGCTTCAACAGCCTTCCAGGCTGCATCGTATCCGGGCACCGTCCGTGCAAGGATTGCCCCCCAGCCGAGACGCGCAAGGCTTCTGGCGCCAGCGCTGGCGACCACGGGGTCCGCCTCGGCGGCGGCCGTCTCGGCCAGACGGGAACACAGCACGTCGCCGGTGAAGCCCGCCTCCCAGGCAGCCGCGGCGCGCGCGGCGGGGTCCTTGGACTCCAAGCCCTTGACCAGGCGATTCACGAGCTTCTTGGGCGCACGGGTGAACAGGATCGCCGTGGATTCCCCGCGGCCCCAGACCACCTGCAACCCGCGGTCAGCCGCGACGGCCGCGACGAGCTTCTTGACCTCGACCGGCCGGCCGCGGAGTTCACCGGGCACGATGAGCGGCTGCTTCCGGCCCAGCAGGTGCACGTATACCCCGACGCGACGCAGCCGGTAGTAGGAGTCGCGCAGGTCGCTCCCACAGGTGATCACCGTTCGCGCATCGGCCTTGGTCTCGGACGCGGGCTTCGGTGCGGCGGGGCGCGCGCAGCCAACGGCCAGGAAGGAACCAATTAGTGCCAGAAGGGCAAGGCTGAGCTTGGACTTCATCTCTCGGGCTCCCATCTTACTTCCAGGTCCTGGCGACGTCGCTCTGCGGCTTGAGCGAAGGCACGTACATGCAACGTGTAATTCGCACGGTGAGTTCGGCGACGCTCTTGGGGGCCAGCGTCAGGCGGGCGAGCCGTGCGCCGGGCTTCCCCTTGACCTCGCCCGCCTCAATGGCGTCGATGCGGTGCTGACCGTAGAAGCCGCCGGTAAGCGTAAGTGCGACCGGCCGGCCATTGCTGTTGCAGAGGTACAGCTTGATCAACCCCTTCTCCGAGTGGCGCACCAGGGCAGCCACGCCGGTCGGCAGGCGGCGACGTCCGGAACGGTCGAAATAGCCGACCTCGCTGGTGCTCGGCCCCCCCGCCCGACCGTTGGCGGCGGCCCACTGCCCACCGTCTATCAGGTCCAGGTTGTAGCGGCTGGGCACCGGCGAGGCGTCCCGCTGGGAGTCGCCTCCCCGCGGCTGGGAGCCCCTGGCGCTCTTGATCATGCCCTTCCACAGGCGGTTCACCTTGATCCCTCCGCCCAGCGCTCCCTCGGCAAAGGCCATCTTCTCCTCACCGGTGTAAGTGAACCGGTTCCAGCGGGCGAGGTTCTTCTCACGATAGGTCACCGCGGCGATGGGGTACTTGGAGATCAGCTTCTTGACCTCCGGCGACCAGGTCAGCACGTAGGCGCGCTGCAGCATGCAGGGGATGTGATGGGGCCAGACGGTGCGCCCGCCCTTGATGGTGCGGTACCACCCGCCGTGCTTCGGCGAGTATGCCGATGGCGGCAGGCCCTTCTCGTCGGTGTTGGCGAACAGCGTCTTCACTGTGCTGACCAGTCCTGACCCGTGCACCGGGTCGCCACCGTCCAGGTAGACGGCGGCGGTGAACAGGCTGTTGAATCCCATGGACGAGCCATTCATGCCCCAGTCCTCGTAGCCGAAGCCGGCGTTGGCCTTCCACCACTCGCCGTTGCCGTTGGGGCCCAGCTTGAGGGCGTCGGTCTCCACCCCGAAGGGCAGGATGCCATTATTGCCCGCGGCCGCCTTGTTCCACGCGCGGGAGTAGTCCAACACCCACTTGCGGTACTTCTCCTGACCGGTGGTAAGGTAGGCCAGCCAGACGCCGGCGGTGTACTGGGTGTTGAGCGCGTTGTCGCCGCGGTGCTTGCGCATGGCCTGCGGGGCGGTCGCGGCGGTCAACCTGACGTTCATCGCGCTGTAACGCAGGAAGTGGTTCTTCGGGTGGAAGTAGGTGGGCGAGGAGAGCATGTCCGCCAGCCGCCTGTTTACGGCGGTGAGTTCGGCATCGTCAGGGAACAGCTCCATGCAGACCCAGAGCATGGGGAAGAGCTCACAGGCGTGCTCGGCGTCATAGCTGCCGCGGTAGAACCCGTGCCGGAAGATACCGCGGCCCACGCCGTAACGCCAGCACCACTTCCAGAGACGCAGGAACTTCAGGCGCAGGTCGTCGGAGCCGGCCAGCACCAGGTAGCGGTCCCAGCGGAAGAGCCCCTCCATGCGGTCGTCAATGGCGCCGTGCCCGGCGTTCTCCCCGCCGAGGGTGTTGCCCTCTGGGCCGGTGAATCGCCGGACGAACTCCAGGAGCGCGGTCTCCGCCTTGTCCAGGTTGGCCAGCTCGGTCTTCGCCCAGGCGGGAATCTCCTCGACGGCCTTGCCCACCCGGATCGCCTCGCCCGCTCGAGCCCTGCCGCCCAGCGTGCCGGCGACCAGCACCGCGCCGGCCAGGAGCGCCGCTCCCAGTCGTTGGCTCTTCATCGTGTTTTCCCTTTCGGCGGACAGGTCTGCCCGCCAGTCTGTTTCTGGTGCTTTTCCATTGACTGATGCTGCGCGGCCTTCCACCGTAAGGCTATTGTGCTCGGCCGTGAACCGGATGTGACCCTGTTAAGCCCGTTTATGGTAGCGGGGGCCCATTTTCAACCTTGCATAATAACACCCTCCCCCAGGATGTAAAGTTTGAATTCCGCCTAAAGGGCAAGAGGAAAGCCAGTTAAGGCTCACATTTGCCCCCCTGAAGAATGAACACTAGCGACAGCCAGGGGCTTGGTCAAAGCCAAGGTGTATTTCATAGCTCATGCACGCGCCAGTTGAAGCGACTTGGGGGTGAACCCCGGCTAGTGATCGGAGTGGCTTGACGTGGAGGGGAGACGTCCAGGAATAGCCGCCGGCCCGCGCCCGTTGCCCGCTGGCGCACGAACCCCGTGGTGGCGGAGAAAGCCCTGAACGGCAAAACTCTTGGCCTCGGCGGGGGCGGGGAAGTAGAATGGCACGAGGAGGAGATAGGCATGATCCGTTCAGCGCTCCTGTTGCGACTCATCGTGTCCCGCTCTGTGAACGGCTTTCCAAAACTCCGCGAACTGTCTATCAGTCTGTCGCAGCATGTTGAGGTCCAAGGCGTCAATCTGGTCGTCGATGCCTTTGGTAGAGCGTTGTACGCGCTCGACTAGCGGGCCAGCGCGGGCTGCCGCAGCATCTGGAGCGCTTCCCCCCAACAGCCATGCTTCTATGGAAGGGTTAGGCGTGGCCAGGTGAAACCGATCATACGAAAGTCCTTCACGAATCAATTGCCGTGTTGCCTTAGCGTTCCCATCAGCGTCGGCCACGATGATAATGGTCGCTGACCGCGAGCTCGCCGAAAACAGGTTTGCGGTCCGCGACAGGTTGTGCTTGCCGCCACATTGCACGACTCGAATATCTGCGGTGAGCCTCGCGTCTTTGAGTATCCTGAGGGCCAGCCCCTGCAAGATTCGAGAGTCATGGCGGCCCTCGCAAACGATAACCAGGGAGTTGGGCGCATCTGTCCCCTCTGTGACGTCTGCCACCGCGGCAGGCCGCCAGGACGCACGTGTTGAGGGTGTTTCCGCGCGGACATCCGCACGAGTCACCGACTGGTAGACGCTTCCGGTCTCTGCTGCCTCGCGCAACCGCGAAACGACGAGCTCCCGAAACGCCCCACCTCTCGAAACGGCGAGGTTAACATCCTGATCGTCAAGGAGAAGTACGTTGAGGCTCTTGCCGAGGACCAGGGCATCTACACATTCCTTCGTATACCCACTCATTGATATGAAGAAGCCGATGGTTCCAATCAGCTTCCCCTCCACCTTGCCCTTGAACTGGTAGATCATGGAGGCCGGAACCGGATCGGATCGCCACTTTGCTTCCAGAAGAAACACACGGCCGTCTTGCAGGAACGAGCCGTCGATCTGTTCGCCCTCGGGCTTGTAGCTTGTGCGGGGGAAAAGGTCGTCACGTGTAAGGATGGCAATGAGCAGCTTCTCAAAATCGAAGCCACGCTGCTGAAACCATTTCGTGCCAGCATTCTTCGGAGGACTGGATAGCCTCTTGAAGAGCGATGCTATCTCGTCTTGTGACATGTCCCTAGCCTCCTGCCCTCGGCAACTTAGTATCTGCGCCTTGGCGTCCTGGCCACGAGCACCACTCCTGGGTACAGCCGGTTCTCCCACCCGCGCAGCTTGCGTGCGGATGGGGGGAAGACGGCGCACATGATGCCGTAGTCAACCGCTTCCTTCATTCTTGCCAGGAAGGCGTCGACCAGGGAAGCACACTGGCGCGGGGCTTTGAAAAGGGGACCAGTAGGGGCGCGTAAATGGGGACCACC
>CBDUSI010000159.1:0-8006 GCA_965370045.1 uncultured bacterium
GCCCATGCCTCCCATCCCCATCCCGCCGCCCATTGGCGGGACCACCGCCTGCGCGCCCGTGCCTGCCTCGGGCGTGCCCCCGGCCCCCAGCCCGAAATGGCTGGCGACGTTCGGCTCCTCGGCGGCCGAGAAGGCCCCGGCCTTGAAAGCTTCGACCGCCTGCCGGGCCGTGCCGCTCACGCCCACGATTACCTGGATGCCGGCCGCCCCGAAGGTCCGAAACGCGTTCGGGCCGCAGTTGCCGGTCAGGACGACCTCCACGCCCTTCTCGGACATCATCTGCGCGGACTGAATCCCCGCCCCACCCCCCATTGCGACGTTGGGGTTCTCCACTGCCTCGGAAGCCATGGTGTCCGAGTCCACTATCAGAAAGCAGGCGCAACGGCCGAAGCGGGCGTCAACCTGGTCGTCCAGGGTCGATCCCGTAGCTGTGACGGCGATCTTCATCGTGCGGCTCCCTCAAGGAACGAAGCGTGAGCCAAGCCCGCGCCGCTGGCGCGACTCCAGCGGGCGATGGCCGTTCCGAATCAGGGCGAACTCGTCTGGCCAGCGCGAGCCACCTACTTCTTCTCGCCCTCGGCCTCCAACTCCCCGATGCGCTTCCTGATCCCGCCGAGCGCGTCATCGAGGTACTCGGCCTGGCTCTGGAGCGCCTGGAGTTCCTGCTCCCTGGTCGGCGCGCCGTAGGGCGCCGCGTAGGGAGCGACTCCGCCGGCGAACGGCGCCGCGTAAGGGACAGCTCCGTACGAAGGGACCGCTCCGCCCCAGGCGGGATAGCCGTACCCGGCCCGCTGCCAGCCCGTGAGCCCGGTCGCGTAGAACTGGTTGCGCCGGCCCCAGCCGCCGCCCCCGCCGCCCCCGCGCCCCCCGCCTCCGAATCCGCGGCCCCCGCCTCCGAATCCGCGCCCGGGGATGGGGTTCGTGAACCCCGGCATTGGATATCCCGCGCAGTAGCCCGCGGCCCGTCCCGTCATGGGCCCCATCCCGGCCGGACCCGTTCCGTCTCCACGTGGCATCTTCATCCTCCTTCCAGCAGGCAGGCGCCTGCTATGGCATCAATCCGCCTTCTGATCTTTTTCCTCTAACTCGACGATTTCCTCCCAGAGGTCGTTCAAGACCCGGTCAAGATGTCTGGCCAGTCCTTTAAGAGCTTCCAGGCGGTACCTGTACGCAGCCTTTGCGGCGAAGGGAGCTCCGAAGGGCGGGTAAAACCGCGCCGCGAGTGGACTCATCAGCATCGGCTGAGGAACCACCGGCCATCCGCAAAGCGGCAGACCAAGCAGCGGCGCTGTTGCACCGTAGAGCGGTAACCCACCGAAGCTGGCCGGTCTTTCTTCGACGGTCTTCTCAGAAGCAGCCGTACCTACCATCAATCGTGCCTCGCTAACCCAAGCTCGCTCTCTACCAAGCCGGACCGAAGCCCATCGGCCCCGTCCCGTCTCCACTTGGCATGGTGAACCTCCTTCCGACGGCACTTCATGTCTCAGTGGATCTGTAGCAACTGACGTGCCAGAACTGTGCCAAGACATATGCGTTCTACAACAGCTTGTTATAAAATGGGTTGCGCGAAAGGGAACTCCTCGCCAAGGCGGCGCGGGTCGCAGATATGCGACCGTCTACCCAGATGGGGCGTGCATAATGCAACGCCGGTTCTTATACTCGCTCCTTCGCATCGAGGGTGGAATGAATCCCCAGCGGCCTCCGGTGCCTCGCCGTAGCCGTCTCGCTCTAGCCGACATAGTTGCGTCTCTATGGGTTAACGGGCGTCATGCGCTGTTGCGGTCTGTCAGCCAGGCCGTTGAGACCTCCCCGCGGACTAGCGCCTGGCGGAGTCCTGACCGACTACTCGATCTCTGCGTGGTAGGCCTGCAGGGACTTCACCACGGCCTTGCCCGAGCGCCTCGCGGCGATGCCCTCCGCCGCGGCGCGGGCGGCGGCCACGGTGTGAATGCAGGGCACGCGCTGGCGTATGGCCTCCTTGCGGATGTAGGCGTCGTTGGTCACCGCCAACTTGCCGGCCGGCGTGTTGATGATCAGGTCTATCTCTTTGTTCTTGATCCCGTCGAGGATGCTGGGCCGTCCCTCGTAAAGCTTGAGGATGTGCTCGGCCTCGACCCCGTTTTCCTTCAGGAACTTGCAGGTGCCCTCCGTGGCCTTGATCTTGAACCCCAACTCCGCGAACCTTCTTGCGGTCTCAACGACCGTATCGCCCCGGTCGTACCTGCACACGCTCATCAGCACCGTGCCCTTGTCCGGCAGGAAGTGCTTGGCGCCCTTAAAGGCCTTGTCGAAGGCCAACCCGAACGAAGAGGCCATGCCCAGGACCTCGCCCGTCGAGCGCATCTCGGGGCCGAGCTGGGGGTCGACCTCGGGGAACATGGGGAACGGGAACACCGGCTCCTTGACCCCGAAGTGCTTGATCTTCTTCTTCTTGAGCTTCAGGTCCGAGAGCTTCTTGCCCAGCATGACCTCGGTGGCCATCCGGGCCATGGACAGCCCGCAGACCTTGGAGACGATGGGCACCGTCCGCGAAGCGCGCGGGTTGGCCTCCAGCACGTAGACTTTGTCCTTGCATATCGCATACTGGATGTTCATCAGGCCGACGACGTTGAGCTCCCGGGCGATCTTGCTGGTGTACTCCTCGATGGTCCTGATGTGCTTATCGGGGATGGTGGTCGGGGGGATGACGCAGGCCGAGTCGCCGGAGTGCACCCCGGCCAGCTCGATGTGCTCCATGACCGCGGGGACGAAGGCGTCGGTCCCGTCGGCGATGGCGTCCGCCTCGCACTCCGTGGCGTTCTCCAGGAACTTGTCGATGAGTATGGGCCGCTCGGGGGTCACGCCCACCGCCGCGGCAACGTACTGGCGCAGGTCGTCCTCGTCGTGAACCACCTCCATGCCCCGCCCGCCCAGCACGTAGGAGGGCCTGACCATCAGGGGGTAGCCGATCTTCCCGGCGATCCCCAAAGCTTCGTCCATGTTGCTGGCCATGCCTGACTCGGCCATGGGGATGCCCAGTTTCTTCATCATCTTGCCGAAGCGATCTCGGTCCTCGGCCAAGTCGATGGTGTCGGTGGCGGTGCCCAGCACGTTCACGCCGGCCTCTTCGAGCTCCCGGGCGATGTTCAGCGGGGTCTGGCCGCCGAACTGCACGATGGCGCCCTCCGGCTTTTCCTTCTCGTAAATCTGGAGGACGTCCTCGACGGTGAGCGGCTCGAAGTAGAGCTTGTCCGACGTGTCGTAGTCCGTCGAGACCGTCTCGGGGTTGCAGTTTACCATGACGGTCTCGAGGCCCATGTCCCGAAGCGCGAACGCCGCGTGGACGCAGCAGTAGTCGAACTCGATGCCCTGGCCGATGCGGTTGGGCCCGCCGCCGAGGATCATCACCTTGCGATTCCCCGTGGTCTCGACGGTGTCCGTTGCGTTGTAGGTGGAGTAGTAGTAGGCCGCGTTCTCGACGCCGCTCACCGGCACCGGGTGCCAGCCCTCGACGATGCCCAGCGCCTTGCGCTGCTCGCGTATGGCCTTCTCCTCGAGGCCCAGGATGCGGGCCAGGTACTGGTCGGCGAAACCGTCCTTCTTGGCCTGCATCAGCAGGTCAGCCGGGAGTTCGCCGCCCTTGTGCTTGAGCATCTCCTCTTCGAGCTCAACGAGTTCCTTCATCTGCTCGATCCACCAGGCCTTGATGTGGGTCTTTGCGTGCAGCGCCTCGACCGTCGCGCCCTTGCGCAGCGCCTCGTACATGATGAACTGGCGGTTGCTGGAGGGCTCCTTGAGCAGGCCCATCAGTTCGTCCAGCGACTTCGCGTTGAAGTCCGCAGCGAAGCCCAGCCCCGGGCGGCCGATCTCCAGCGAGCGAATGGCCTTCTGGAAAGCCTCCTTGTAGTTCTTGCCGATGCTCATGGCCTCCCCGACCGCGCGCATCTGGGTGCCCAGCTTGTCCTCGACGCCCTTGAACTTCTCGAAGGCCCAACGCGCGAACTTGACCACCACGTAGTCGCCGGAGGGCGTGTACTTCTCGAGGGTCCCGTCGCGCCAGTAGGGAATCTGGTCCATGGTCAGCCCGCCGGCCAGTTGGGCGGACACCAGCGCGATGGGGAATCCGGTGGCCTTCGAGGCCAGCGCCGAGGAACGCGATGTCCGGGGATTGATCTCGATCACGACGATCCGGCCCGTCTTGGGATCGTGCGCGAACTGCACATTGGTGCCACCGATGACTTCGATGGCCTCAACTATGTCGTAAGAATGCTTCTGGAGCCGAGCCTGCGTCTCGGCGTCGATAGTCAACATCGGCGCGGTGCAGTAGGAGTCGCCAGTGTGCACGCCCATGGCATCCACGTTCTCGATGAAGCAGACGGTGATCATCTGGTTCTTGGCGTCGCGGACCACCTCGAGCTCGAGTTCCTCCCAGCCGAGCACCGACTCCTCCACGAGGATCTGGCCGACCAGGCTGGCGGCGATGCCGCGGGCCGCAACGGTGCGGAGCTCGTCGACGTTGTAGACGAACCCGCCGCCGGTGCCGCCCATGGTGTAGGCCGGGCGGATGACCAGCGGGTAACCCATCTCGGAGGCGACCTTCTCGGCCGCCTCCACGTCGTAGACCGCCGTGCTCTTGGGCATCTCGATGCCCAGCTTGTCCATTGTCTTCTTGAAGGCGATGCGGTCCTCGCCGCGCTCGATGGCGTCCACCTGCACACCGATGACCTTCACGCCGAACTTGTCGAGCACCCCCTCCTTGTGGAGCGCGGAGGTGAGGTTGAGCGCCGACTGCCCGCCGAGATTGGGGAGAATGGCGTCCGGCCGCTCCTTTTCGATAATCTCGGTCATGGTCTCGACGTCCAGGGGCTCGATGTAGGTGACGTCGGCCATGCCCGGATCGGTCATGATGGTGGCCGGGTTGGAGTTGACCAGGACGATCTCGTAGCCCAGGGCGCGGAGCGCCTTGCAGGCCTGGGTGCCCGAGTAATCGAACTCGCAGGCCTGCCCGATGACGATGGGGCCGGAGCCGATGATCATGACCTTGTCGATGCCCTCGATCTTAGACATGCTGCCTCCCGGCGCAGAAGTGCCCACCGATTTCCATCGAGACTGGCTTCCCGGCTACGGCTACACCGCCTCTATGCAGCTGGGCGGCTTGGTCGCTATGTTGTAAGTAACGCTGACTATCTCGGGCATCTCGTTGGTTATCCTGTCCGCGATTGCCCGCAGCTTGGCGAAGGGCAGGTCTGTCGGCGTGGCGGTCACCGCGTCGGTGCTCTCCCAGCAGCGCACCTCGATCTGTCCGCCGAAATCGCGCTTGGCGTCGCGCAAACCGGTAACCATGTCGTCGTGGAGTATTGCCATGTACTGGAACGCGCCGCTGTCGCAGAGTTCCTCTTCGACGATCTGGGTGGCCTTGCGCACCAGCGCGATCTTCTCGGGGGTGACCTCGTTGATGACCCGCGCGCACAGCGCCGGACCGGGGAAGGGCGGCCTTTCTGAGACCTCCTTGGGGAGCCCCAGGGCCCGGGCCACCTCGCGGACGGCGGGCTTGCGCAGCTCGACGAGCGGCTCGATCACCTTGTAGCCGAAGGCCTCCTGAGGGTCGATGCCGATCTGCGCGAAGACGTTGTGCTGGCGCTTGATGCCCGCCGCGGTCTCCTCGATGTCCGTGTAGATCGTTCCCTGCAGCAAGCTCTTCGCGCCGCTCTCCTTGACCAGCGCCCCGAAGACGTCCTTGTAGAACACCTGGGTTATGCCCTTCTCGCGCTTCTCCTCGGGGTCGGTCACGCCCTTGAGCGCCGCGAAGAAGCGGTCCTTGGCGTCCACGACCTCGACGGGGACGCCCAGCTCCTTGAAGATGCTCACGATCCGCTGGGACTCGCCCTCGCGCATCAGGCCGTTCTCCACGAAGTAGGTCTTCAGCTTGTCGCCCAGGGCCTTGTGGCCCAGCATGGTCACCACCGAGGAGTCCACGCCGCCGGACAGGGCGTTGATGGCAACATCGTCCCCGACCGCTTCCTTGATGGCCTTGACCTGCGCCTCGATAAACTTGCCCGTATCCAGAGCTTCCAGCGTGATTTCCTTCGTGCCCATGTTCTCCTCCTTACGAAAACGGCTGTGGCTTCAGAATCTCGCCTTCAGCCCATGAACAGGTTCTTCGTCGAAAAGTTGGGATCGGTGGTCAGGTTCACCCCCAGGCGTCTGAGGCCGGCCTCGTCGCCCGGGGTGGGGATGTGGGTCAAGTGTACTTCGCAGCCGGAGAGGTCCTTGAGCCGCTCCATTGCCGTCTGCGCGCCGGGGTTGGCCGTCGCGCTGATGGCCAGGGCGATGAGGGTCTCCTCCAGGTCCAGGCTGACCGACTTGGCGCTGAGGATGTTCTTCTTCAGGCTGGCGATGGACTCCATTGTGGCCGGCGAGAGCAGGTGAATGTTATCGGGGATGCCGGCCAGCTGCTTGATGGCGTTGATCACCACCGCGCTGGCCGCGTGCATCAGTGGCGAGTTCTTGCCGGTGACTATCTCTCCCTCGGGGAGCTCGATGGCCGCGCCGCAGAAGATGCCCTGGTTGCCCTTGCCGGCTTCCTGGGCGTCGTCGGCGGCCTGCCGGGCGGGAGTGACCACCCGCCGGTCCTCGGTCTTGACCCCCACCTCGGTCATGAGCAGCTCGGCCCTCTCTTCCGAACCCTTGTCGGCCAGGCCCATGGCGTACTCGCATTTGCACCGGAAGCAGCGGCGGATTATCTCCTGCCGGGCGGCCTCCCTGACCGCGTCGTCGTCGACTATGCCGAAGCCGGCGCGGTTGACGCCCATGTCCGTGGGCGACTTGTAGACGCTCGCCGCCCCGGAGATCTTCTCAAGGATGCGCTCCACCAATGGGAACGCTTCCACGTCGCGGTTGTAGTTGATGGCGGCTTCCCCGTAGGTCTCCAGATGGAAGGAGTCGATCAGGTTGAAATCCCTGAGGTCCACGGTGGCCGCCTCGTAGGCCACGTTAACAGGATGCTTAAGCGGCAGGTTCCAGATAGGGAAGGTCTCGAACTTGGAGTAGCCGGCGTGCACACCGCGCGTGTGCTCATGGTAGAGCTGGGACAGGCAGGTGGCCAACTTGCCGCTGCCCGGCCCCGGGCCGGTGATCACCACCAGCGGCTTACTGGTTTCGATGTAGGGGTTGGCTCCGTAGCCCTCATCGCTGACGATCAGGTCCACGTCGGTGGGGTAGCCCCTGGTCTTGGAATGCGTGTAGACCCGAACGCCCCTGCGCTCCAGCTTGTTCTTGAAGAGCGCCGCCGAGGGTTGACCCTCGAAGCGAGTGACCACCACCGCGGTGACGCCGATGCCCCAATCACGGAGGTCGTCGATAAGCTTCATGGCGTCGACGTCGTAGGTTATGCCGAAATCGGCGCGGATCTTCTTGCGCTCGATGTCCCCGGCGTAGATGCAGAGGATTATGTCCGCCTTGTCCTTGAGCTGCTGGAGCAGGCGTATCTTCACGTTGGGGTCGAACCCGGGAAGCACGCGCGAGGCGTGCATGTCCCAGATCAGCTTTCCGCCGAACTCGAGATACAGCTTGTTGTCGAAACGCTCTACCCGCTCGAGGATTGCCGCAGTCTGTTCGTTGAGGTATTTCTCGTTGTCGAAACCGACTTGTTTGGTCATCACCAGTGCCCTTGGCTCGCGCGTCAAACGCGCGTCGAGTTCCTTAGGTAAGGCGCCATCCTATCAGTGGGGCAACTGTCTGCAAGCTGCGAAAACGACGTTCCGTATCCGGGCGGGGATTCGACATACGTGCCCGTCGTGTGCCCCGCGGCGGAACTCCCGTACTGTCCCGATATTCAAACGACCTCTAACTCCGCAGACCTGGTGCTCGACGAGATCGGCGACATGAATTGCATATAGGGATACCACCCCTGCGAAATCGCCCAGAGGACATACCGCTCCTCTGCCAGCGGTTCCTCTCCGAGTGCCGAGTGAAGCTAGGCCCTGTCTGACAATCGCCTGAAGTATAGGCGGATCATGGCCAGCTTG
>CBDUSI010000160.1:0-7922 GCA_965370045.1 uncultured bacterium
GTGGTCCCCATTTACGCGCCCCTACTGGTCCCCTTTTCAAAGCCCCGCGCCACCTTCGGCTTAGGAAACCGCCGCTCTATCCGCTGAGCTACGGGCGCACTCGGTTGAAGCGTCCTTTAAGGATAACCGGAAGGGCCGCGGGCTTCAAGGCGCTCCTTGGACCACTCTTCAGGCCCATCCATCCCCCGAAGGCCCCCCCGGACCCGGCCCGGGCGGGAGCGCGGTGCGTGCCGGAACCCCACCGCTTCTCTTGACTTCGCCGCGCGGCGCGCTAGACTGGGCACTCACGCGGCTGGCGGGGTCAGGCCCCCGGCGGCCACCGAAAGGATGGCGGAGTGGCGAGAGTCAACTACAACTATGAGAAGCGCAAGCGCGAAATCGCCAAGCAGAAGAAGCGAGAAGAGAAACGGCTCCGCAAGCTGGCCAAACGTGAGGCCAAGGCCGGCGGCGGCGTAAAGGCCCCCGAAGCCGAAACCGCCGCGCCCCCCGAGGGCGCCGCGCAGGAGGAAACCGGCGTCGAGACTCCTCCGCCCGCGGAAGCCCCCGCGGCCCCACCCGCCCCGCCCGCCCCGCCCGCCGAAGAGGGCGCGCCCGAATAGCCTCCCGTTGCGTCTGTCGCTCTACGAACTCACTGACGAAGCAACCCGCCCGGGAAAGCTCTTGACCGCGTCCGGTGCCAGCATAGCATGGCCGGCGGCACGGCGAGTTCGGAGACGGCTATGAACGGGCCGCAGATTCAACGCTTCGTGTGCACGGAAACCGGACGCGGCAAGCGCAACTGGACCGTGCAGATATGCGGCGACCGCCTTAAGGCCATCGACCCCGAGGGCGCCGAGCAGTTCTTCACCCGCCAGGCGATGCCCGAGCAGCTCGAGTACGCCGACCTGCCGGGGTCCACCGGAGTTCTGACGCTCAAGCGCGGGGGCCGGGTGACCCTGCAGGTGCCCCGCAGGGGGGTCAGGCCCCTGAGGGCCTGGATCGGCCCGCCGACGCTGGCCATGCTCAAGCACGACCTGAAAACGTCCCTGGGCCTGGGCTTGGCGGTGGGCGGGTTCCTGATCTTCACGGCCCTGCCGCTGGCGGGCGGCGCGGAGGGCGGGAAGCTCGACGTGGTCGGGCTGGTGTTGGGCATCCTGGTCATCGCCGGCTGCCTGCTGGGCCGGCTGCTTCCCAGGCACGAGGTCTTCCTGCTGCACGCGGCCTTCTTCGTCCTGCTGGCCGCCGACACCACCTTCGAGGTCGTCACCGGGAAGAGCAGCCCCGCGTGGATCGCCCTGGTGGTCTTCTGCATGTTCCTCATCGCGATACACCTCAGAAAGTTCCTGCGATTCAGGAAAGTCGACTACGGGGCCGGGGAGGGCGCGACCGAATCCGCCGCGGAGATTCCCCAGCTCGCCGAGGCCCCCGACGCGGCTCCGGAAGAGGACCCGTCCGAATAGTTCCCCGCTCCGGCGGGCAAGCTTGAATTTAGTTTCCCCCTCCCTTAGAATCCGCGCCCGCTGCTGAGGAGTTTTCCGGGCCGTCCAGCCGACGCGGGCGGCCCGCTCGATGAAAGGTCAAAGCGGAAAGGAAAGCGACCATGGCGAAGTCCAACGTGAAAGCCGTCGAGAAGCGCATCATGGAAACCCCCATCCCCGAGGTCCGGCGCGTGGCGCTGGCCTACTCCGGGGGACTGGACAGCACCCTGGCGGTGGAGCTCCTCCGACGAAAGTTCAAGGTCGCCGACCGCAACATCGTGGCCATCAACGTGGACGTCGGTCAGGGCAGGGAGGACCAGGACAAGGCCAAGAGCAACGCGAAGATTCTCAAGATAAAGCCCATCTACCTCGACGCCCGCGCGGAGTTCACCACCCAGTGGCTGGACAAGGCCATCCGCGCCAACAGCAACTACAACGGCTACCCCTGCTCGACCTCGATGACCCGCCAACTCATCGCCCGCATCGTGGCCCTGGAGGCCAGGAAGCGCGGCTGCGACGCGGTCATGGAGGGTTCCACCGGCAAGGGCAACGACCAGTACCGCATGCACAACACATTCATGACCTTCGCGCCGGAGCTGACCGTGCTCTGCCCGGTGCGCGACTTCGATCTGGCGCGTCACGAGGAGGAGGCCATCTGCAAGGCCTGGGGCGTGCCCATTGACGAGATGATCTCCGGCGGCGACGACAAGACCATGTGGTGCCGCTCCATCGCCAGCGGGGCAGTGGGCCTCAACCAGGAGCTGCCCGAGAAGATATGGCTGTGGCTCAAGAGCCCGGAGAAGGCTCGCAGTCGCGCCGAGCACATCACTCTCGAGTTCGCCGAGGGCCTGCCGGTGAGATTGAACGGCAAGAAACTGTCCCTGGACAAGATCGTCGAGAAGCTCAACTTCATCGCCGGGCGCAACGGCATCGGCCGCATAGATATGTTCGAGGACGGCATCATGGGCCTGAAGAGCCGCGAGATATACGAGGCCCCCGCGGCCCACGTCATCCTCAAGCTGCACGCGGACCTGGAACAAGCCTGCCTCACCGGGGAGGAGGTCCGCTTCAAGAAGGGCATCGACGCCAAGTGGGCCCAGATGGTCTACTTCGGTGAGTGGTACCACCCCCTCCGGGAGGCCCTGGACGCCTTCGTGGCCGCAACCCAGAGCGTGGTCAACGGCACCTACAAGGTGAAACTCTACCGCGGCAACATCGACATCGTCCGCCGCGAGGCGCCCACCAGCCTGTTCTCGCCGGAAATCCGCTCCATCAAGGCCGGAGGCTTCGACCAGCGCTGGAGCCACGACGCCGCCAAGGTCCGCGGCATCCGCTTCGAGATCCTGGCCAAGCGCCGGGAAGTCATGAAGCAACTCGCGAAGAAGAAAAAGCGCAAGTAGCGCGCGGCGCGAAAGGTAGAACCGGCCGGGGCGGAGAAGCTCCGGCCGGTTCTCTTTCCAGGCGGGTTACGAACTTGACCCCCCGATTGCGATTGCTGCCGGGGCGGCCGGAAGCTATGCTGGAGGGCTGGAGAGGGGAGTTGAGGCGATGATCACCGGGAGCAGGTCGGTCAAGCAGCCGCTCGGCGAGGTGATGGGCCGCCTGCGCATGCTGCTGGCCGCGGCGGGCTGCGAGATCGTGGTCAGCGGCAAGGACTACGTCGAGTTCCGGCACGGCACTTATCTGACCCAGACCGTCTCCATGCTCCCCAAGCGCGGGACGATCCGGCTCAACTCCTTCGCGGGCGAGACCATCGTCCGCTACGAGATCAGCTCGCCGCCGTTCATGCGGGTGTGGCTCACGCTGTGCGGCGTGCTCTTCTGCTGGACGATCATCGTGCCGGTAATCGCCTACCTGGCGCTGGCGGTCCACCCCCGTCGCTTCATGGAGAACCTGCTTGCCGGATTCTGACGGAAGCGCGACGCCGGCCACGCCGACCCCGCCGGGCGCCAGGAAGCGCCTGGAACGCATCTTTTATTGCGTGGCGATCATCTTCGCCGTCCTCATCCTGGCCGGCGCGTTCCCCGGGCGGTACGCGGTCAGGGGTTACCAGCGGGCGCGCTGGGCCGACCGGCGGGGCGTGGAGATCGTCGTGGAGGCCAGCTTCACCCGTTTCGCCAGCGCCGTGGGGCCCAGCGAGAGCGCGCTCAGGGGGCAGGCCAAGGTCGACATGGCCGCCTACCAGCAGTTCCGGCAGCCCGGCTTCATGAAGGAGGAAGCCGGCGGCACGTTTTGGAGCGGCTTCTACGGAATGGGCACCCGGCTCTATCACCACAACGCCGAGAACCGCACGCGGACGCCCCGGACCGACGAGGAGCACCGCGCCATCAGGCAGCGCGCCGCGGAGCGCGCCGCCCAAAGAGCAGAGGAGCAGGCGCGGTTCGAGGCGCGCCTCGCCAGGCTCGTCGCCCGGCTCGGCAGCCGGGAGTGGGCTGAGCGCGAGGCGGCCTCCGCGCAGCTCCTGGAGATCGGCCGGCCGGCGCTGCCCGCCCTGGGCGGGGCCACGCGCAGCCCCGACCCGGAGGTCGCCACCCGGGCCGAGGCGCTCATCGACAGCATCATCAGGTATCCGAGATAGAAGCGGAACACCGGGGTTGACGCGGAGGGCCGCGGAGGCCAGAATATAGGCGGGGGTCCGTCATCCGGAGGCTCGTCATGGCCGGGCTGGTCAAGTGCAAGGTGTGCGGACGGCGCATCTCGGCGGATGCCGCCCGTGAGATCAAGGGCGCGACCTGCTGCCCACCGTGTTTCGAGAAGCTCAACGCCAAGCTGAAGGCCAAGAAGGCCTCGTCGCGTTCAACCGCGCCGGGGAGCGCCGCCCCCGCGCCCCGGCCTTCCCCGCGCATGCCGCTTTCGCCCTCCGAGAAGCTGGCCCGCAAGCAGGCCAACTACCAAGGCAGGGGACTGGGCGGCGCGCTGGACATGCCCGACATGCCGGACATGCCGGACATTCCAGCAGGGCTGGACCTGGGGACCCGCCCGGGCGGGACGCGCTTCAGCATCGGGCCGGCCGCGCTGGGCCACGGCATCTACTCCGCGCTGCTCGGCGCGGCCCTCTACGCCGGCTACCTCTTCGCGCTGGAGCCCGGCAGCGAGAAGCCCGGAGCGCTTCCCGTGATTCTCATGGGCGTGGCCGCCTTCTTCGGCCTGCCCGCGATGCTCCTGGGCCTGCTCGAAGCGGTGAAGGGCGGCGAGATCCGCAAACAGGTCTGCGGCGGGCTGGGCTTGGTGGTCGGCGCCTTCCTGGTCTTCTACGTGGGCAAGGGCTTCTACGCGGCGCTGGCAGAGGTGCCCAAGCCCTCCGAAATCCTGGACGGCGACAAGGACAAGCCCGACAAGAAGAACGGCAAGCCCAAGCCCAAACCCAAGCCCAAGCCGAAACCCAAACCGAAACCCAAGCCCAAACCCAAGCCTAAACCCAAGCTCACCCCGGAGGAGAAGTTCCGCGCCGAGCTCAAGAAACTGCTGCCCGCCGCCGCCACCCAGGCCCGGGCCAAGTCCCCCCAACTGGCCGGGTTAGTCGCCCTCCGCAAGGGCCGCATCACCAAGCTGGAGTTCACGCTCCAGGGCGTCGACCGCGCCACCGGCACGGTGATGGTCGGCCGGGGCGCTTACATGCGGAAATTCCCCTTCACCGCCGCCAAGCAGGAGAAGGGCTGGCAGGTGATCGCTCTGGAGGTACCCGCCTCGGCGCTGCGCGCCGAGCTTGGCGCTGACGGCAAGTGGACGGTCACCGAGGCCGAGACCACCAATACAACCATCCTCTACCAGCGAGCCCTGAAGGGCATGGACGTGGCCAGCCTGCCGACGGCCGAGCGCGGCCGGCCCGCCGTGCTCAAGCACCTCAAGCCTTACGGCGAACTCAGCCTGCGCGGCGGCAAGCCCCGCAAGATATCCGAGAAGGGCAAGGGGATCATCCTGGCCTTCCCCGGGAAAGCCAAGATCTCCGACGTCCTGGCCGCGGCCTCCAGCGGCGGCCCCCGCCCGGCGGCGATCATGGTGATCGGCAAGGGCGGCCCGATCTTCCCCCTGCCGGAGATCACCTCCGAGAAGCGCAAGGCCAAGTTCCCGCTCCTGGACATCACCCTCAGGCCCAAGGAGGGGGACAAGGACAAGTTCGACCTGCTGGTCGGCGCGCTGCGGCTGGCTCCCGGCCCCGCCGGCTTCCGGGCGCTGGGCAACCGCATGAAGCAGCTGCGCATGGTGGTCACCAAGCCGGGCCAGATGCCCATCAGGATCGCGCCCGCCGGGGAGGTGCCCCTGGAGGTGGTGGTCAAGACCATTGAGGTCTGTCTCAAGGCCGGCTACAAGCGCAGCAGCCTGACCATCGACCCCAAGGGACCGGGCGAGGTACCGAAGAAGAAGTAACTGACCGCCGGACCCAATAGAGAGGAAACAGATTATGGCTCGAAGGCGGTCCGCCGTCCTCTGTCTGCTCTTACTCGCTTTGCTGGGCAGGGCCGCGCCCGCCGCCGAAAAGGATGGGAAGCCGGACAAGGAACTCGCCGCCAAACTGCGCAAGCTGCTGCCCGCCGCGGCGGCGATGGATGCGAAAACCATGGCCGGTCTCATCTCCAAGCGAATCACCGGGCCAGGGGGAGTCAAGGACTGGAGGCTGACCACGCTGGTGGTGGGCTCCAAGTATCTCCTCGGCTTCCCAAGGGACGTGAACATAGTCCCCAAGACCACACCCAAGCAGTTGGGCGCGGCGATGGGCTGGAACGGCACCATGACGATGCTGCGCGCCGACCACATCACGAAGGTGGCGTGCCGGCGGCTCAAAGGCGGCAAGCGCGCGCGCGGCGAGGTTTCGGTCAAGAGCGCGATTCACAGCGCGACCTTCCCTTTCGAAGCCGAACTGGTCGGAGGCAAGTGGCGCATCAGCGCCTTCGACCTGCCGGCCACTGCGCGTCGGGTCGCGCTGGGCAGGGACGGCAAGTGGAAGTTGACCACGCTTCCCACCAGGGACCCGATGATACTCTTCCCGCGACGCATGCGCGACAACATGAAGAAGGTGGTGATGCTGCCGGTCGCCATGAAGTCTCAGCGCATGACATCCAAAGCCCTGGCCCCCTACGGCGAGCTCCGTTTCAACGGCGTCAAGCCCTTGAAGTTCGCTGATAAGGGTAAGGGCGTGTTTCTTTACTACGCAGCCGACACCAAGTTTTCGGAGGTCGCTGCCGCGGCCAAAGACCCCAAGAGCGGCAAGTACCGTCCCCTGGCGGTGCTAACCGGTGACTACAGGGGTACCAGTGTGATGGGGTTTCTCCCGCTGCCGGAGATTGTGCCCAAAGTAAGGCCAGCCAAAGAAGGCGAAATCGACCCGATAGTCATGAAAATCGGTGTCGGCACGAAGAAGACCTTCCTGTTCACCATTCGACAGTTCAGGACTGCCGATCCCGACAAGATGATCATGAAGCTCCTTCAATTGCGTTCCGTCACGGAAGAGCCCATCTGGCTGGCGCCCGACAAGGACGCGCCCCTCAGGGCGCTGGTCGCCGCGGTCGACTGCTGCCTTCGGGCCAAGTTCCCTCTCAAGGACATTACCATAGACCCCGGCAAGCCCCCCGCCAAGAAGAAGTAACCGCCCCAATCGCGCGACTTATGAGCTGATGTCCGCTAAGAGGCCATTGACGCGCCGGCCCATTGGCGCTATCCTTCTATATATAGTGATTTGCCTAAAGGACGCCGCCCCCCGTTCGTTGTCCAGTGTGGGAGGGCGAAAATGCCTGGGGTTGGAGCCTGCTTGGTGAGCGAGACCGAACGCGCGCTCGACGACGCCGAGTTCTCGCGCTCGTGCGAGGAGCTGCGTCCCCGCGCGGAGAAGTTCGCCGCCGGGATGCTCGCCGACCGGGCCCGCGCCGAGGAGCTGGTGCAGGAGGCGCTGCTGCGCCTGCACGCCGCCCGCGGCCGCTACGAACCCACCCCCGAGAGCCTGCGGCGCTACGCCTTCCGGGTGCTGGCCAACCTGTGCCTCGACGAGATCCGCCGCCGGAAGACCGGCGGTCAGGCCCTGGAGGGCGCCGCGGAGCTTTCCCGCCAGCGCGCCGAGCGTGTCAGTTCAGCGCCCGACGAGGAGCTGGCCCGCAGCGAGCGGCGCGCGGCGGTAGCTGGGGCGCTTGAGCAGCTCCCCGAGCGCGAGCGGGCCGCGCTGCTCTTGCGCGAGCTCGGCGGGCAGAGCTACGCCCAGGTCGCCGAGGAACTGGAGACCTCGGTCAGCGACGTCAACAACCTCATCCATCGCGCGCGCGAGCTCTTCACCGAGCTCATGCGCCCCTGGATGGACTAGCAGGCCGTTGAAAAATGGGGCGGCCGTGATTGGAGTCAGAATGGTTCAGATTCGAGGAGGGGTTCCGAAGTCGATGCCCAAGCATCGTCTTCGGGTTCCCGACGAAGAAGATGGGGCGTTCTGGCCCAACCCGAAGGGCGACAGGCGGTCCCGTCGCGCTGCTTCGTTCTCGGGAT
>CBDUSI010000161.1:0-7917 GCA_965370045.1 uncultured bacterium
AAGCCGGGGTTCGGGACTGGTGGGAGAAGGAAGGCAAGGCGAAGTACGGGGGCATCGGGAAGTGACCGAGGGCCAGGCTGCGAACCCTCGCAAGAAGCGCAAGGGCATGCTCGGCTTCTACGTCGGCCTGGGAGTGATCGCGCTGCTGCTGGTCGGCTTCTACTTCGCCTGGACGCCGCTGAGGGTGTGGTACTGGGAGCGGGAAGTGCGCCGGGAGGCCGACAAGGTTATGCGGTCATTGGATGATCCCAGCGTTGACCGCTACGCGGCGATGACGAGGATGCGAGTCGCGGCTCAGAAGCTGATTTCCATCGGCCCGCGCAGTAGCGTTGCTCTCGATAGGCTCCTTCGACACCCAGCGGTCCCAATGGTTGTCTTTCCCGAGTTGAGGGAGGTCTATCCGAAATGGGCGCTGCCGCTCTTGATCGAACTGGCCCGCACTGAGGAGGTAGACCTGTCGTATGATCTCGTTGAGACAGCCGGGGCCATATGCGGGGAGGATTTCCGGAGCGGATTAGAGATCGTTCATCGACGCCCCGAGGGTTTCAGCGTGACGAAGTGGACCAGAGATTGTGAGGACAAGGGTCGAGCCAGGCTTCTGGACTGGTGGGAGCGCGAGGGCAAGGCCCAGTACGGGAGAGGCGAGTGACCGACTCGCCCCCCGCCGAGAAGAAGCGCAAGGGAATGCTCGGCTTCTACGTCGGCCTGGGAGTTGTCGCGGCCCTGCTGGTCGGCGGCTGGTTCGCCTGGACGCCGCTGAGGGTGTCGTATTACCGGAGGAGAGTCGCGTCGTTGCCCGATGGTCGCGAGAGGCTGGACGCTGGCGTGGCACTGGCCCGCATCGGACCTCCGGCGGAGCAGGCGCTCCGCGAGTTGATCAGCTCGGAAGACGTGCTGACGCGCTCGTACGCCGTCGCTGGAATGCACAATGGCGGATCGGTCTTCTGGCTTCCGCTTCTCGTGGAGGCATCCCGGGACCCGGAGGATTATATCGCTGACAGAGCGATCCATGCCGTCCACGAACGTTCCCGAAGAACCTTTGATCGTCCTTTTGATCTGTCTGGTTCGGAAACCCTCAAAGCTCAGAGGAAGATGGTGCTCGACTGGTGGGAGCGCGAGGGCAAAGCGCAGTACGAAAGAGACGCGGAATGACGGAGCCCCCCGCCGAGGAGAAGCGCTCCAAGCGCATTTATGTCTACTGGGGCGTGGCCTTCGCGCTGCTGCTGGCTGTCGGACTCTTCTCGTGGTTCGTGGTCAGGCCGGTGCTGGAGGTGCGCCGCTGGCTGCCCGGCGCGCAAGTGCCCGACTCGTCCGCGGCGCTGGATGAAATAGACAAGCTGGGCGGTCCGGAGCGGGCCGCCGCCAAGCTCTCGCTCTACCTGCGCGTAGCCGCCAGGTCGAGCGAGGAGAAGTGGGTGATCTGCCATCATCTCGGTTTCTGCGGGCGCCGCGCCACGCCCACCCTGGTACGTGCCCTCCGCGATGAAGACGCTCGCGTGGGCGACACGGCAGCCTGGGCACTGCGATATGCCGGTGACCCCCGGGCCGTCCAGCCGCTCATCGCCGCGCTACGGGATGAGAGCGATAACGTGCGCAACGCTGCGGCTGAGAGCCTCGGCTGGCTCGGCGACCGCCGCGCCATCGGACCGCTCGAAGCGATACCCGCGGACGCGCCGGGGGCCTTTGGTGCAGCCGCCGCATCCGCCGTGAAGATGATCCGGGCACGCGACCTTGACTATTGCCTGCGCCTCGCCCGCGGGAAGGAAGCCTACGACAACGAGATCGCCCTCATCGCAATCGCCCGTTTCCATGTTCACGAGGGCATGAGCCGGGGCGAAGTTGCCAAGCTTCTGGGCGGCATGGGATGGATAGGCGACACTGACAGCAACATACTGCACGGGGGCCGAGGTGATGGTTTCACGGCTCCGTCGGCGGATTTCCGGTTCAAAGAAGACCGGTTGGTCAGTTGGAGCCTGTCCCACAATGGCAGGGTCTGGAACTACCCGGGCGAGAAGTGGAGGCGATAGGCGCGCGAACCTCCGGTTCTCATTTCGGATTTCGGATTGCGGATTGCGGAGTGAAGGGCACGGGGGCTTGAGCGGTTCCGAAATCCGCAATCCGCATTCCGAAATGGGCCGGTGGCGTTCGTTGTGCGTTGGCTTATTATCGCGCTACTTGGCGCTCCTGCGCTCGGTGGCGATGAGCTTGTTGGCGGAATTGTACAGGCGAATCTCCACCTTCTTGGTCCCGGAGGGCAGCTGCGCGCTGAACGTCGAGGTGAAGCCGTCCTTGGCCACGCGCGACTGGAGCCTGGTCAGCTTGCCGCGCCCCGAGATCGCGTAGATCCTCACGATGCTAACGTTCTTGCCGCCGGTGGCCACCGAGCACTCCAGCTTGCGCTTGCCCCGGCCGCTTACGACCCAGCGGGATATCTTCAGGCTGCCGGTCGACGTCACCGGGGGCCTGGGCCTGGGCTTGATCGGCTTGCGAATCACCGGGGGCTTGGGCTTGGGCCGGGGCCGGGGCCTGATCGGCTTGTGAACCACCGGGGGCTTGGGCTTGTGCTCGATCGGCCTGCGGATCACCGGGGGCTTGGGCCTGGGCTTGATGGGCTTGTGGATCACCGGGGGCTTGGGCTTGGGATGACGGACCCCGGAGCGCAGGACGTGGACCACCGCCGAGCGCCGCACCCAGCTGACTGAGGCGGTCACCTTGTAGTTGCCCGGCACGCGTCCCGCAGTGAAGGTGCCCAGCGCGGAGATGACCCCGCCGCTGGCGGTCCAGACCGGGCGGACTGCCACCCGCCGGCCGCTGCGGTCGTAAGCAGTGACGACAAAGCGGACGGTCTTGCCCGGACTGACCTTGGCGGAGGCCGGCGAGATGCTCAGCCGCGAGATCGAGGGGACAGGAATTACCACCCTGACCTTGGCGCTGCTGCGCAGCCGCCCGACCGAGGCGCTCACCAGGTACGTGCCGGCGCGCTTGCCCGCGGTGAACCGGCCCGCCGGAGTGATCGTCCCGCCGGTGGCGTTCCAGGAGATGCGCGCGGGCACCGTCTTGCCCTTGCGGTCGTAGGCCCGCGCCGAGAACTGCCGGCTGGCGCCGGGCTTCAGCTGGACGCTGGTCGGCGAGATCGCCAGCCGGAATGTGGGGCGCAGCACCGTGGGCGTCCCCCTCACCCGGACCGAGGCCAGCACCTTGACGCCGGTGAGGCTGTCGCGGACCGAGACGGCGTAGCGGCCCGGCTTGCCGCCGGCCACGAAGTACCCCGTGCTGGAGATGGTCCCGCCGGTGGCCTTCCAGATCGGCTTGAAGGGCGCCGGGCGGTTGTAGCGGTCGTAGGCCCGCGCGGTGAAGCGCACCCGGCCGCGGGGGGCCACCGTCGTGCGGTAGGGCGACAGGCTTATCCGCACCGCCTTGCCGATGCGCGGCTTGGCCCCGCCGATGACCTTGACGAAGGCGGTGGCCCGCAGCCCGCTGAGGGCGTCGGTCACCCGGACGATGGCCGTGCCGGCCCTGAGCTGCGCGGTGAAGGTGCCGTCGGCGGCGATGCGCCCGCCGGTCGCCGACCAGCTGGGCTGGACGGCCACCTCTCCGCCGGCCGCATCGTAGGCCCGGACCACGAAGCGCACCGTGGCGCCCGGGAAGAGGTTCGTGCGCGTCGGGCTGATCAGCACCCGCGTCGCGCGCGCCGGCGCCGGCGTCGGTATCGGCGGCGGGGGCGTCGGCCTGGGCCGCGGCCGGGGCCCCTCGGCTATGTTGACCGTGCAGCCCGCGGCCGCGATCATGACCAGGGCCAGGGCCAGGAACAGCCTGGAAAGCGAGTTTCTCATCAGCAGTCTCTCCGCAAACGTGCCAATTCTCGTGCGCGGCAGCCCCTGCCGCCGCGCGCGTAATCTATCCTCCGGGCCCCCGGAAGTCAAACCGGGCGCGGGGGCGGGCCAAGCTGCCTCGCACAAACCCGGGACAGGGAATCACCTTGAACGGAGGGGCAGGATGGAGAAGATTAAAGCCAGTGAGGGCCGCGCGGGCGGCCCGCAGGAGCCATCTGGGAAACGTCGGACAATACGGTTGGGTGAGTGAAAGGGGCATAAATGAGTAAAGCGACGAAGTACCTGCTCCGAACGACCGTTCTCCTGTTCGCCTGCTTCACCGCCTACGTGGCCTATTCCACCCGGAAGCCCACGCTGAAGCAGACTCTGGAGCGCACCATGGACCAGGCGCGCCGGGCCGTCCGCGATGTCGATTACGATGCCTTCATTCAATGCGCCGACGTCAAGGGGCGCGGCGGAACAGGAAGCCGGAAGGAGTTCAAGGAGGCGCTGTCCAAGAAGATTGTCAGGGAACTCCTGCTCGACCTGGTCTTCCCCGACCTGGAGGGCGGGGCGGGCTTCCTGGCCCTCAAGCGGCAGGGGGACTGGGCGGGCTACTACTCAGAAACCTACCGGGACGACCCCAACCACGCCACCGTGAACGTCTGCGTCTTCAGACGCAGCGGAGGCAGGTGGAAAGCCCGCGGCGCAATCCACGGCGTAAGCAAGGCCCGACCGGGCAGCGAGGCGGATAAGAAGTTCGGCATCCCGGCCTGGAAGGGCCGGGAGGAAATGCTCGAGGTCATAGAGACCGACCCCGACCTTGACCTAGAGAAGATCATCAGGAAGCTCACCGAGAAGAAACCAGCCAAGCCCCCAGCCCCCGGCGGAAAGCCCCCGCCCGAGAAGGGGAAAGGTTGAGGGGGTTTGGGGGGCCGGGGCTGCATCTATCTCGCTGCTACAGCAGACACTTAGGCTCTGAAACGGCTCAATAGCAGGCTGCCAAAGGAAGCCGAGAAGTAGCTCTTTACCAGCTTCCCCACATTCTACCCTCTTGCCCTGACCGGCCTGCCGGGATATGATGGCGAAGGGAAGGTGCCAGATGTGGGTGGATAGACATGGACCGCTCAACATACCGTTGCGAATTGTGCGAGAGCCCTGCGGGTTCCGTGATTGCCGTCGGGAGAGATTTCGAGTACGAAACGCTGCCGGATGATTTCCAGTACTCATTGTGCCCGTCCTGCAAGCACCTCTTTCTCCAATGTCGCCCTTCTGAATCTGAAATTGGAAGTATCTACCCCCCAACTTACTATACGGTCAACCCCAAGTCGCCGCTGTTTCTGAGAGGGTCCATTTACAGGCACAAGGTCCGTATGGACGCTGCCAGGATTCTCAAGGTGATCCGAAGCAGGAAGAAGCGCAGTGTTCTCGACGTCGGTTGCGGGGATTGCGCGCGCCTGATGTCCATCAGGCATTCATCGATCGGCCCCGGCATGGAGCTTGCGGGCCTGGACCTGCAGTTCAGCGAGGAAGTGGCCGGGGCCGCGAAGGCGGCGGACATAGACCTCATTGAGGGAAACGTCGAAAGCGTTCCGTTAGGCGAGAAGCGGTACGACCTCGTGCTCATGAGCCAACTCATCGAGCACTTGTATGCCCCGCGGAGGACCCTGCAGACGGTCTTCAATCTGTTGAACCCGGGAGGCATTCTCGTCATAGAAACGCCTCAATGGAAGTGCCTGGACTTCCTCCTGTTCAAGAAGCGGTACTGGGGTGGATATCACTTCCCGCGGCACTTCAACATATTCTCGGCGTCTTCCCTCAAGAGGTTCGTGGAAAGCTGCGGATTCGAGATCCGGGAGCATGGTTTCCTGCCGTCACCGGGCTTCTGGATCATGAGCTTGCGGAACATGTTGGGGATGAACAGTCGCGAGTCTTCGAACTCGGTGTTTGAGTTCATCAACTTCTCCTGCCTGCCCGTTGTCGCTTTCTTCGTGCTGTTGGACAAGCTCAGGATGCTGTTGGGCGGAAGGACCTCCAATCAATTCGTCATCGCGCAGAGGCCCGGGTCGACGGAAGGGAAACCAGGACAATGAGCGGACGCTTCTTCTACAACTTCAAGTACGCCTTCACGCTGAGAAAGCCCCTTCTTCTGGCCCGCTTGGCCAGGAACTTCGTGCTGGCGAAGGTGTTCTCGAAGAAAGTCCTGCGGTATGTCGATGTGTGCGTGTCAACTCAATGCAATCTCTCATGTGCGCATTGTTTCGCAACTTCCTTCACAAGCTCATCGCCGCTCTTGTCCCTTGACGAATGGGAGGACATCGCCGGCCAATGCAATCAGCTCGGCTGCGTGAGCTTCGGCATTACGGGTGGGGAGCCCCTGTTGTACGAGAATCTCGTGCCGCTTGTGAAAAGGCTGCGTCCGGAAAGAAACCTCATTACGATAAACTCCAATGGAACACTGTTGACGGATTCGATGGCCCGGGCGCTGCGCAAAGCCGGTGTTGATATCTTCCAGTTCAGCATGGACAGCTTCAATCCGGAAGAGCATGATTCCTTCCGCAAGAAGAGCGGCACGCACTCGAGCCTGCTGAAGGCGATTGACGTGGCTCTGTCCAATGGGCTCAAGGTCACACTGGTGTGCACGGTGAGCCACCAGACGATGCGCAGCGAAGGGGTGATGGGCGTCGTTGATTTCGCCAAGAAGCGCGGAATCCTGCTCATATTCTCTCGCGCGACCGCCGCTGGCGAGTGGCTCGGCCGAAGGGATATCCTGCTCACCAAGGAGGACCAGGCGTTCATGTATGGTCTGGCCCGCCGACTGCCGCACGTCAGGACGGATATGGATACCAACTTCGGGGCTTACGGCTGTTCGGCCGCTTCGGAGAAGCTGTACGTCACCCCGACCGGGGAGGTTATCCCGTGTCCCTTCATGCATCTTTCCTTCGGAAACACCAGAGAAGACTCTATCACGACGATAAGAGACAGGATGTTGAGCGTTCCGCGACTCAACTGCTACTCGCCCACCTGCCACACCGGCGAGGACAAGGACTTTATAGAGAAGGTGCTTTCAAAGACCTTCAAGGAACGGAAACTGGTGGACTGGAAGGATTGTTTTCCCGAATAGGATCACCTTGCGAACGGTTCGCCCTATTCCTCGCGGCGCGTCTACCGGCTTCTCACTTCCCGAGCTTCTTCTGTACCTCGGCGGCCAGTTCGTAGAGCCCCTCGGAAAGCTCCTGGACCCCCAGCGCCAGAATGGTCCGCGGGGAGCCGGAGGCGCCCTGCTGAGCCAGGCGGGTGCGGTTGTCGAGCAGCGTGCGCGCGCGGGTGGCCAGCTCGTCGCCGAGCTTGGCCCGCTTGGCCTTGTCTTCCAGGGCCTTCTCGATGAATACCCGGGCCTCGATCTCCTGGGAGTTCTCCCGGAATCCCTCCATCTGGGCGGTGCTGATGGCTCCGTCGCGGCCGGGCCTGAGGAAGAACTGCCCGCAGGCCTGTAGGCGCAGCTGCCCCCAGCGGGTCTCGTTGTAGCGCGCGCAGAGCGGGCTCTTGCGTCCGCGCTTGTCGGCCAGCACGTTCCAGAAATCGGCCCCCATCCGGCCCATGCCGTGCGTGCCGTAGTCCTTGTTGCCTCTGTCTTCCTTGGGCAGGCGCTTGGGGTGGATGATGTTGGTGACCATGGCCTCCAGGCGCACGCGCAGCTTGGGCACGGGATGGGTGTGGAAGCCCTCGCGGGTCACGGTGCGCCAGGGCCCCCGGTTCTTCCAGCCGTAGCCGCGCCCGAAGTCCGGATCGACGTGCCTGCCGTCCCCGCCCCAGGCCCGCGAGATCATGCCCACCGGGTAGGTCTTGCCGCCCTCGGTGCGCTTCCACTTCCGTGAGCCGGTCGCCTGGCTGCCCTGGTTGCCCAGCCTTAGCACCGTCGTGTGCGAGTGGTGAATCCACAAGAGATCGCCGCCGGAGGCCTTGTCCAGGTCGGCCAGGGAGACGTCCGTGGGCGTGTAGTCGCCGGACTGGCCCATCATCAGCGACTTGCCGACGCCGCGCTCCGCGCAGATCTTCTTCATGCCCTCGATCACCGGCTTCCAGAACTTCACGCACTCCGGCG
>CBDUSI010000162.1:0-7535 GCA_965370045.1 uncultured bacterium
GGCACTTCACGGCCGAGGCTTGGATTTCCTCGCCGCAGTAAGGACATCTCTTGCTGGCCTCGGCCCCCGCGCCGATCCCGTCGGACGTCCCGCTCGGCGGCTGGATCCCGGTCCCGTTCCCGGCGGGCACGCCGGCCGCCGCGGGCAGTTGCATCTGCCCACCGCATGACGGACAGTTGACCACCTGGCCGGCCTTATCCTCAGGGGCGTTAAGCATCTTGCTGCAATGTGGGCATTGTATCTGCAAAGCTGTGGCCTCCTCAACGGTTCCGCGTAACGATTGCCATGCAGTTGCTTATCAACACGAGGACACCGAACACCATGGCGATATACCCCAGCACCAGCCCGGCAATCCCCATGCCTTGCTGCCCCTCCTGGTTCTTGGCCGAATTGCCGTACTTGACGGCGAAGTATCCCAGGATGAGCCCCAGCAACGGGATACACGAGGTAACCAGGCCGATTATGCCGAAAACCAACGCCTTGGTGCCGTCCCCGCTGGAGGCCGGGGCTCTGCGCCCGCCGATGGGCTGCTGGGGCCCGGTGCCCTGGCCCTCCCTGGGGCCGCTCAGGTACGTCTGGCAGTGCCGGCACTTGCTGGCCACCGCCAGGATGGTCTCGCCGCAGTAGGGACAGCTCTTGTTGACCCCGCCGACCGCAGATGACCCGCCGCCCGGGGCGCTCGGACCCGGCTGGGGCTCAAGCTCGATCTGGTCTCCGGCGGGCGCGGCCCCGGCCGCGGGCAGTTGCATCTGCCCGCCGCATGACGGACAGCTGACCGCTTGGCCGGCCCGGCTGTCCGGGGCATCCAGCGTCTTCCCGCAGTGCGGGCATTGGACCTTCACGCCGCTGCCCTCACAAATCTCACTGCTGGCTCTCCCTTTCGCTGAAGTCCAGCACCGTCTCGCCGAGGTAAATGCGGTCGCCGTTCTTCAGCGGCTGGCGGGTGACCTTCTTGCCGTTGACGAAGGTGCCCGCCGGGCTGTCCAGGTCCTCGACCTCGTAGCGGTTGCCGTAGCTGTGAATCGCGGCGTGCTTGGGCTCGATGGCCTCGTCCTTGAACAGGTATATCTCGCACTTGGGACTGGAACCCAGCACCGTGGGGTTCTTGTAGATGATGAACTGCTTGCCGGCCAGGGCCCCGGCCTGGACGTGCAGCCAAGCGCTCTTGGCCAGGTTCTCGACCAGGCCGATCATCACCCCGGCGCCCAGGCCGATCAGCGTGAACCCGAATCCGCGGCTGACCCAGGCCTCCTTCCCGGGGAACAGCCAGCACAGAGGGTTGAAGAGCAGCCCGCCGAGGAAGGCGCCCAGCAGCCCCCCGATGATGCCGTTGAAGGCCAGCTTCTTGGAGCGCATGTGAATGGCCGGCCCCAGGCCCACGGCGATGCCCATCGGCGCCCAGGCCACGGCCCTGGCTATCAGCAAAGCCACCGTTCCCAGGGTGTTGGCCTTGCTCAGGTCGTACTCGCCATTGGGGAAGCGCGGCGCATTGCCGATGGCCCCGGAGAGGTTGGTCAGCAACTGGTAGATCAGCCCGCAGGGGTAGAAGAGCACCAGCGACCCGGCCACGCCGATGCCGAAGCCGATCAGCGCGCCGACCAGGCCGCGGCTCCAGTTTCTGCTCACGAAGCCCTCGACGGACCCGATGAAGGCCGCCGCGAAGCCCACCGTGGCGACCTCCAGAAGGATGACCGCAAGCACCAGCCATCCCAGCTGTTCCAAGGTCTTGACGGACTCGATCTGCTCCTCGCCGAAATGGGGCTCCATTATGGCCCAGCCCAGGAAGGCCCCCAGTCCACCGGCCAGCGCCGTGTAGAAGATGCTGGAATAGAAGAAGCGGGCCAGACCGCTGCGCTTCTCGGTCTCTTTGCCCATGAACTGATCGGGGCGCATCCCGAAGGAGCCCTCCCGGGCCAGGATCTCATCGACCTTGGGGCTGAATGCGTCGTCGTGGGTGATGCGGATGCGATCAGCGTCGCTCATCAATCGCCCTTCCCCTCGGTACCGCCGGTGTTCTTCGACTTCTCGGAGTCCGGGTCTACCGGGCTGGTGTGCGGCACGCTGCCGGAGCCGGACGACTTGCCGCTCTCCGCCTTGCCGCTTCCGGCCTCCTCGCCCTTGTCATCCTTCTTCTCGTCGATCATCTCGGGCTTCTTCCAGACTTCCTTGCCATCACCCTTCCCGGATCCGCCCTTGCCGTCGCGCCCAACCAAGACCTCTATCGGTATCCTGTAAATGTGCCAGCTCTTGCCGGTCGATTCGTCCTTGGACACGCCCCTGTAGAACTCCCGCGGCAGCAAGCGGTGGCGGACGACGAACTCCTTGGTTTTCGGATCGACGTGGACCTCGCTGAGTTCCCTGCGAATCTCCTCGGCCTGGCTATTGCCCTTGGCCCCGCCAAATCCGAACTTGCCCATGAAAGCCATGACCACCAGCAGCAGCAGGATGCCGGTAAGCAGGAAGGTCTGCATCCAGCCGCCCTCGCCCTTGCTGCGCGCGAACTCGTCCATGCCGCGCAGGCGCATGCGCATGCGTTCGAGCTTCTTTTCCATTTCGCGGAGGGCCAGCTGCTCGGCGTTGGGCTCGGGGGCCGGCTCGTACTTGTGCTCCTTGCGGCCCACCCAGAACTTCGCGGCGCGCTCAGGCACCCCGGCCTTCCAGAAGAATAGCCCCTCCTCGCGGCGGATGGGGTCGGTGACCACGGCCACCTGGTGCGGCGCGTTGAAGAAATTCTCGTGGATGAAAAGGTCCATGGAGCTCAGGAATATCCCGAAGTCCGGGTGGCTGTGGTACCAGCCCAGGTACTCCTTGTTCGGGAACTTGCTGTCCTTGACCTTGTGGAAGTGGCTCCAGGTCTCGTGGGTGATGGTCACCTGGGCGCCCTGGCCGGCGGTGTGCTCCCCGCGAATGATCTCGGTGATGTGCAGAAAGGGGCCCTGCTCGTCCTTGCAGATGTCCCCGAGCATCACCCCGCAGATCTCGCGCTCGGACTCCTCGGCGGCGTGCTTCTGGATGTGGTCGTAGGCCCGCTGGCCAATCGAGACGCGCAGTTCGCCCTCGGGGATCTCCACCTTCCCGGGCGGGAACTCCTTGGCCGTGCACCTCCCGAGGTCTATGGCCGATACGTCGGGCTCCGCGCCCTTCTTGCCGCTCTTATCGCTCATTATCCTAGCAGTCCGTTGAAAAATGGAGCGCCGTGACGGCGGGCGCTCCCGAGCGATGCGAGGCCCGAGGGTGAGTGCGATGCCTCGGGCATCGTGCGAATCCCGAGAACGAAGCAGCGCGACGGGACCGCCCGCCGCCCTTCGGGTTGGGCCATAACCGCCCATCTTCTTCGTCGTGAACCCGAAGCCGATGCTTGGGCATCGACTTCGGAACCCCTCCTCGAATCTGAACCATTCTGTCTCCAATCACGGCCGCCCCATTTTTCAACGGCCTGCTAAACCCTCATGAAGCTCGCCGAGCACCTCGGCGGCGTCGGCGGACAGCTCCCAGAAGACCCTGTCCAGGCCGCTGCGGCCGACCACCACGTCGAAAGGCGGCACGCCGATCTCGGCAAGCGTCTTCTCGCCCAGCTCTTCTGAGCCGTCCAGGCTGTGCATGAACTCCGCCCGGCGTGGCTTCCCGCACCCCGGGCAAACCGCGTCTTTCTCGGTGAGTTGGGCGACCGAGCGGAACACGTCCTCCCGCAAGTCGCACTCCGGGCACTCCAGGCGCGCGACGATCTCCACGCGCAGGTCCAGCACCGCCTCGGGCCCCAGCGCGGAGCGCGCCGCCGAGAGCGCTTGGCCCACGGTCAGGCTCTTCGCAGACCAGTCCGTGACTTCGACCGGCTCGAAGGTGTCGTGACTCAGGCAGTCTTCCTTGCGCTGGTAGGTGACCATGTAGGAGTCGTAGTTCTGTCCGTCGAAGACGAAGCCCCGCCCGGCCATGGTCGGCAGGCCGTGGAGCAGCTTGAGGGCCTCCTGGCACTGGACGCCGGCGACCACCGAGCTGGCCGTGGGGGTGGTGGGCACCTTGCCGAGTTCCATCTCCTCGCGGTTGAGCAATGCGCAGCTCCGCCGCCGTTCGAGCATCTCCCAGTCCGCCGGACCCATAGTGCACTCGTAACAGGCCCCGTCGGGGGGCGCGAAGACCCGCGCGGTGCCCTGCAGGCGCTCGATGGCCCCGTCGATCCAGGGCTTGCCTGCCTGCCAGGCGGCGCGGTTAACGGCCAGCCGGGCCTCGCGGTTGTCGAGCCCCCCGATGATCAGGTCCGCCCAGCGGTAGGCTCCCAGGCCCAGACCGTAGACCGCGTTGGCGTCTATGGCCCTGACGCGCACGTCGGGATTGAGCTCGCTCGCCGCGCGGGCGGCGGCCACCGCCTTGGGCCGGCCCTCGTCCTCGGTGCGGAAGAGCACCGAGCGGGAGAGGTTCGAGCGCTCCACCCGGTCCATGTCAACGACCAGGACGCGCCCGACCCCGACCAGCGCCAGGTTCTTGAGGATCTCGTTGCCCAGGGCCCCGGCGCCGACCACCAGGACGCGGGCCCTGGCCAGCTTCTCCTGGTCCCACCAGGAGATCAGCTCGAAGCGGGAGTAGCGGCCCTCGCTGGCTGCCTCCGCCGAGACAGTGAGGCGTTCAGGCTCCTGGCTGGACACCGGCGGTGATCTCCGGCTGAATTCGCAGTATATCACCCTCTCGCACCCCGGCGTCCTTGAGACTCTGGGTGTCGAGCAGCTGCATCCCGGAGGCCTTGTGGTGGAACTTGTAGCTCATCAGCTGGCCGTCGGGGCTGTTGCGAGGCAGTTCCATGCGGTCGACGAGGACCGCCAGCACACGGTTGACGGGCACGTCATCGGGCATGTCCACCACCTGCTTCTTGTTTCCGGTGGCGTCCCACACTTCCACGGAGATGTTAGCCAAGATAAGCCTCCCGGCTGACAGCCCTTGCGACGCGCGGCTGCGAGATCCTTGAAGAGCATCTATCTACCGGAAACGGGCGGCTTAGTCAAGAAGTAATACACCGCCCCGAAGCGCCGGCCCCGGTCCTTTGACCGGGTCCGCTTCCGGACGCCCGCTGCCTCTCAGGCTCGCAAACCGAACCGGCTACCTCAAGAGCCCCCCGGCGATGACCATGCGCATGACCTCGCTGGTGCCCTCGTAAATCCTGGTGATGCGCGCGTCGCGGTAGTGGCGCTCGGGGGCGTACTCGGTGGAGTAGCCGTAGCCGCCGTGAATCTGGATGGCGCGGTCCGCGGCGCGGCTGGCGGCCTCAGACGCGAACAACTTGGCCATGGCCGCCTCGCTGGAGAAACGCCCGCCCGAGTCCTTGACCTGCGAGGCGCGCAGGTAAAGCAGCCGCGCGGCGTCCAGTTCCGTGGCGCTGTCGGCGATCATCCACTGGATGGCCTGGAAAGTAGCTATGGGCTTGCCGAACTGCTCGCGCTCCTTGGCGTAGGCGATGGCCGCCTCCAGCGCGGCGCGGCCGATGCCCACCGCCTGGGCGGCGATGCCGATGCGCCCGCCGTCCAGCGTGCCCAGTCCGACCTTGAAGCCGGCGCCCTCGCCGCCCAGCAGATTGGCCGCCGGGACCCGGCAGTCCTGGAATGCGAGTTCGGCGGTGTTCGAGGCGCGGATGCCCAGCTTGTGCTCGACCTTGCCGATATCGAATCCCGGGGTGCCCTTCTCGACCACGAAAACACTCAACCCCCTGGCCTTGGCCTCGCGGTCGGTGGAGGCCAGCACCAGGACGATGTCGGCCACGCCCCCGTTGGTGATGAATATCTTGCTGCCGTTGAGAACGTAGTCGCCGCCGTCCTTCTTGGCGGCAGTGCTCACCGCGCCCAGGTCGGTCCCCGCGCCCGGCTCGGTCATGGCGTGCGCGCCGAGTTTCTCGCCGGAGGCCAGCGGCTTCAGGAACTTCTCCTTCTGCTCATCCGAGCCGTACTTGGCCAAGGGATCGCAGGCCAGCGAGGTGTGCGCGCTGAGCGTCACTCCCATCGAGGCGCAGCCGCGGCTCACCTCTTCGACGGCCACGGTGTAGGCCGCGGTGGAGAGCCCTCCCCCGCCCCACTCCTCGGCCACGGGCACGCCCATCAGGCCCAGCTCGGCCATCTCGGCGACCAGCTCCTTGGGAAACTCCCCCTTCTCGTCGAGCTCCGCGGCCACCGGCATCAGGCGCTTCTCGGCGAAATCGCGGGCGCACTCCTGGGTCATCTTCTCTTCTTCGGTCAGTTCGAAATCCACTTCTTCAGGCTCCTCTCTGCGTGCGAGCTGGCGGCGCGCTAGCAGCGCTCCACCGACACGGCCGCGGCGTTCCCGCCGCCGATGCACAGCGCTGCCAGGCCCCGCGAGGCGCCGCGGTCGGCCATGGCGTGAATCAGGGTCGTGAGGATGCGCGCCCCGGTGCAGCCGATGGGGTGTCCCAGGGCCACCGCGCCACCGTTGACGTTGACCTTCTCGGGGTCGAGCTCCAGCTCCTTGAGCAGGGCCGCGGCCGCGGCGGAGAAGGCCTCGTTGAGCTCCACCAGGTCGAAATCCCCGACCGCCGCGCCGGTCTTCTCCAGCAGCTTCTTGACCGCCCCCACCGGCGCCATCATGATCCACTTGGGCTCGATGCCGCTGGCGGCCTCGCCGGTGAGCCTGACCATCGGCTTCAATCCGTGCTTCTTCGCCGCGGCGGCCGAGCACAGCAGCAACGCGCTGGCCCCGTCGGACAGGCTGGAGGCGTTCCCCGCGGTGACCGTGCCGTCCTTCTTGAAGACCGCGCGCAGCTTGGCGAGCTTCTCGGCGCTGCTGTCCTTGCGAGGGCTGTCGTCACTATCGACCACGACGGGCTCGCCCTTCCTCTGCGACACCAAGACGGGGACGATCTCCTTCTTGAACCTGCCGGCCTCGATGGCCGCCACCGCCTTCTGCTGGCTCTTCAAGGCAAAGGCGTCCTGATCCTCGCGGCCCACGCCGTACTTCTCGGCGACCAGCTCCGCGGTCATGCCCATGTGGAAGTCGTTGTATATCTCCCAGAGCCCGTCGTGGACCATGGAGTCGACCACCTTGCCGTCGCCCAGGCGATAGCCGGTGCGCGCCTTGGGGAGTAAGTAAGGCGCGTTGCTCATGCTCTCGGCGCCCCCGGCAACCACCACCTCGGCCTCGCCGGCGCGGATGGCCCTGGCGCCCTCCACCACCGCCTTGAGACCCGAGCCGCACACGAAGTTGACCGTCCAGGCCACGATCGAGTCGGGCAGGCCGGCGCCCAGCGCCGCCTGGCGGGCGAGGTTCTGGCCGATCCCCGCGCCCAGCACGTTGCCCATGATTACCTCGTCCACGGCCTCCGGGGAAAGCCCCGCGTTGCGCTCCAGAAGCCCCTTGACGGCCGCGGTCCCCAGCTGCGGGGCGCTCAGCGAGCTCAGCGGCCCCTGGAAGGTCCCCAGCGGCGTCCTGACCGCGTCGACGATCACGACGTCACTGTCTCTGAGTTCGGCCACCCTGGTCTCCTCTTCTAGCAGTCCGTTGAAAAATGGGGCGTCGTGACGGCAGGCGCTCCCGAGCGATGC
>CBDUSI010000163.1:0-7505 GCA_965370045.1 uncultured bacterium
TGGCTGGTTACAAAACTCCGGCTACGGAGTTACTCAATGCTAAAATGCTCTAGTGTCTACTCCCCACTTTCCACTTCAACCCGCGCGCGCTGAGGCCTATTCCTGGGGCTGCTTGCCTTCCCGGCTGATGCTTTCGTAATAGCGCTTGACCAATTCCTCGTAGCCGGCGGGCACGCCGCCGTCCATGGCATCGAAAAGCTCGTCGCGCAGGCGCTTGGGCAGCGCCCGGCTGTTCTCCTTCTGGACCCGGCTGCTGGCCGCGGCGAAGTCGCGGGTGGTCTTGAGCCCCTTGAGCAGCACGTTGCGCTTGCGGGAGATGTTCTTGTAGCGGCCGTCCTTGATGTCGCTGCGGACTCCCTTCATCATGGCGATGACCCGATCGATGTCCGCGGTGGGGTGGTTGCGGAGCTTGAGCTCCAGGCGGATGCGTTCGGCGCGGCTGAGTATCTGGGCCTGCTTGCCGGCCAGGCGGCCGACCTCCGCCTTGGTCTCGGGTGGCGGCGGGCCCTCCAGGCCCTCCCCGCCGGACCCGCCGACCTTGCCCCCGCCGGTGGAGCCGCCCGCGGGATCCTTGCTCTTGTCGTCAATCTGGCCCTTGAGAAACTGGTCGGGGGTCAGCCGCGTGGGGGTCTTGCGGCCGCCCTTGCCGGTGGCGGTCTTTTCAACGAATTCGCCGGCGGCCTTGCCGGTGCGGCCCTCGCCGCTGCGCCCGGAGATCTCCGAGCTGTTGGGCAGGCGGTTGCCGGTCACTCCCTGGGCGCTCATGTTGGATATCGGCCCGTCCATGGCGTCCCAGCCGGCGCCCTTGTCCAGCGAGTCGGTCCAGGAGCTGGTGGTGTCCTCCATCTCCTCGAAGACGTCCTCCTGCTCCTCCATGAGGTCGCCGATGAGGTCCTCCAGTTCCTTGGGCAGTTCGGCCATGGGCGTCTGGTTCTCGGTGAGCGGCTCCTCCATCTTCCACTTGTCGCGGTCGGGGGTGTCCGGCAGCCACTTCTCGAGGTGGGTGGTCAGCGCCTCGGCGCTCTCCAGCCCGGCCTGCTCCAGGGGCACGGCGATCTCCGCGCTCTTCTTGGTGAGTGCGTCCTTGGCCATCTCCACCTCGCTGTAGGTCTCGATCAGCTCCTTGAGCAGCTTGGGATCGGTGAAGTCCTGCTTCTGGAGCTTGGAGAGGTCGGAGTGCGCATCCTTGAGGAACTTCTCCCACTTGTCCTCGGTGGCGGCCAGGGCCTTCACCTTCTTCTTGTCTTCCTCGGTGAGGTCCTCCACCGGGATCTTGGCCAGCTCCTGGGTGGCCTCGATCAGCTTCTTCTGCTCGTCCATGAACTCCTTGAGCTTCTCGGCCAGGTTCTTGAGCGCCTCCCGGGCGTCGTCGGGCAGGTCGCTGGGGTCCTCGTCGTCCTCCTTGGTGGCCTGGGCCTCGAGCTTCTCCATCACTTGCAAGAGCTCCTTGAGGCGCTTGATGACTATGTCCTGGTTGGTAATCAGGAGCACCTGCCCGGCCTTCTGTTTCGCGGTGGCCGCCGAGGCGGCCAGGGTCGCGGCGGCCCTCTCGGCCTGGAGTTCCGGCCCGGCGGCCAGCATCAGCACCGCGCTGCGCACCTTTCTGGCCAGGGCGTCCTCCAGCGGGGCGGCGTCCGCGGCGGCCACCGTGCTCCTGCGAATAACCGCCTGCTGGGCGGCGAGCAGCTTGCAGCCGGCCAGGAGCTGTGCCGCCACCGGCGGCTTCTTGAAGAGCGCCCCGGCCCCGGCCCGCGCGGACTGCTGCTGCGCGAGGATCTTCTTGAGCTTGGCGATGAAGCCGGCCAGGTCCTTGAGGCGCTGCGCGTGGGCCGCTTTGGGATCGATCAACGTGACCTCGAAGGTCGGGCTGCGCCCGCTCTGGACCCGGTCGCTGGCCTCGGCGTAGTAGAAGACCACGTCGCCGGGGTCGAAGTCGCGGGAGGAGAGGGTCCAACTGCGCGCCGCCTGGACCTTGCGGGGGTCGGGGAAGCCCCGCCACTCCCCGAGCTTCTGGAGCTCGCCGCCGCGGTTCCGCCGGAAGACCAGCGTGAGGTCCTTCATGCCGTAGTCGTCGGTGGCCCAGATGGCCACGGACAGCTTCCCGCCCACGGGGAGCTTGAGATTCCTGCCCGGGGCGGTGATGCGCACCGTCGGCGGGGCGTCGGCCAGGGCCACGATGGGGTAGCGCGGCGGATTGAGGTTGCGGTGGCCGTCGGCGTCCTGGACCACCACCGCGTAACTGCCGGACTTCTCGACGGTGAAGGCCGCGGTCAGGCCCAACTCGCTGACCTCCAGCTTCCGGGAGGCGCCGTTGCCGAAGTCCAGGTAGCCGCTTTCCACCCGGCGGTTGGTTCGGGCGGTGATGCGCACCCGGGTCCCGGCGGGCACGCGTATCTCGCGGTTGGAGACGTCCGTGAAGCTCTCCGGCGCCCGGCCGGTGTACTTGGGATAGCGGTACTCCAGGTCCACGCGGCGGACCTCGGGGCGCTCCACGACCTTCAACGTGTAGTAGCGGGTCTGCGAGTCGCCGACCTCGACTCGGTAGCGCAGCCCGCGCTCGATGTTGCGCAGCACGTAGACGTAGTTCTCGCCGTCGCCGGACTCCATGCGCCGCGAGAACTCCGGCCCGCCTTCCTCGCGGTAGAAGACGCGCCCGGCCGGGTGGCGGTCGCCGCCGACCGGCTCTATCCTGGCCTGGAAGGTCACGTCCGAGCCGGCCAGCACGACCGCGTCGCCGGGCCGGATCTCGTCGTCATATATCCGCACGCTGCCCACCCGGGGCACGAAGCTGCCGGGCATGACCAGGCGCTTGAGCGCGCTGGACATGCGCGCGGGAAAGAACGCGAAGGCCGCGACCAGCGGCAGGCAGCACAGCCCGGCCAGCATGGCCCGGAAACGCAGTTTCTCCCGGTCCACGGTGATGTGCGGCTTCAGGCGCGCGCAGCCGGCCGCCGCCTGGTTGAGCGCCGCGCCGGCCAGCGCCGCCGCCGGGGCCGGCGCCCCGGCGCGTGCCAACTGCAGTCCGCCGATGAGCAGGTTGCCGAGTTCCGGCCGGCGGATTTCCACCAGCCGCGCGACGCGCTCGAGGGAAATGCGCTCGACCATGGGCCGGGCGACCAGCAGGCCGAGCCCCGCAGCCAGCGCGCCGAGCGAGACGGCCAGCAGCGTCCAGCGCACGCCCCCGGGGAAGTGCAGCAGGGCCTCGGCCCCGGTCAAGAGCAGCACCCCCAGCGCGGCGGCGCCGGCGAAGGTCGCCAGCCCCGTGACCACCCGACTGGTCCGCCAGCGGTCGCGGATGACCGCCAGCTTGTTCGACAGGACGCGCGCGTCGCGCTTGAGTTCCGGTGACAAAGCCTGTCTCCTACTGCCGCGCTCCCGTCCCCCGGAAGAGCGCCTCTCATTATACGTAAGCAACCGCTGTCCCGCTAAGCCGGTCACTCGGGCGGCGCGGCGGGCCGTACCCTCCCCATGACTCACAACGAACAGCGAGGGGAAATCTTTAGCACGATTCTCACGCAGAGGCACGTGGAATCGCACAGTAGCGGAAGAGGGCCGGTGCGTGCGGCCGGGAGCTGAAAGCCGACTTGCAGTAGCCTATGCGGCGCAGGATAATCCAGTTGCCGGACGGGCGGTGCTTGCCGGGGGGCTTTTTTTGGATACGATGACGCCCAGAACTCGCGACAGCTCGCGCGCGAAGCTGGCCCTCGTCGCCTCCCTAGTGGTTCTGGCCGGGGTGGCGACCGCCTGGGTTCTCTGGGGCCAAAGTGCCGACAAAGACCGCGATGGCCATCGCCAGCAGGACGTCGCGTCCTTGGCCGAGCAGTGGCTATCCGCAGTGGCCGCCGGTGACACAAGGACCTCCATAGCATTGGCCGAGGCGATATGCCATGGCCGGCCCGCCGACGCCGTTGATCCCCAGTACGCCACTCTGGCCGAGAGCAGTGGAGTGAAGCCCGCCTTCTTCAAGCTAGCGTTCAACAGATGGGACTTCCAGTCGTGGCATCATGCCCTCTTCTTCCATCAGCTGGCCCACGATCTGACCTCCGGCAAGGAAGACAAGGTCAAAGCCCTGCAGGCTGCGGTAATCGAGCGCGTGAAGCCCCAGGAGAGGAAGGATCCGCAGGTGCCCTGGCCCTACCGGGTCTGGCAGCGCGGTTTCGGGGTGTGCGATCGGCAGGCGTGGGTGCTCTGCGAGCTGGCCTACCAGCTTGGCTGGGAGGTCCAGGTGGTGTACCTTAGAGATCCCCAGACCAAGGTATCTCCGCATACGGTCTGTGAGCTTCGGAAGGGAGAATCCGTCTGGTTCGCCGACCCCTTCAGGAAGTCTCTTCACCCGCAGAGGTCGATAGACGATGTGGCCGACGACGAGGCGCTACTGCTCCAGATGTGGCCCGATCGCGCGGACGTCAGGAGGGCCTTTCAGGGGTGCGTGTTCTGGACCCCGGCCTGCCCGCAGGACTACTGCACGCGAAACCAGGAACTGCACCGGCGGCTGGCGGCGGTACTGGGGAGGCGCTGCCCACGCTTCGGGGAAGACCCCCGCCTGCGCCTGGAGGCCTACAGGAAGCTCCGGGAGTCTACGCTTAGAGAAGCACCCCGCTTTCCTATGCGGCTGTGGCGGCTGCCGTTCCAGTACCTGAACGTCCAAGGGCGGGCGTTTGCGAAGAGGCGATGAGCGCAGGGCCTGCTGGGCTGTAATGCGACGAATTGAACAAGACGGCGGGCGCGCTCTCCCTCCGCGCGTCGCAATCGGGCCTTGACCGTCGCGTCGGGCGCTGTATAATCCTCCGCGATTTCCGAAGCGGCCGTGGCGGAACTGGCAGACGCGCTAGCTTCAGGAGCTAGTGGGCTTCGGCCCATGGTGGTTCAAATCCACTCGGCCGCACCACGCCAATCAGGGGGCCGCCCGTGAGGGCGGCCCCGTGCTATCTGGGGGACCGGTGAGCGGAAAACCGGGAGGCAGTCCTAAGCCATTGATATATTAAGAGTTGCACAGCGTGCAGGCGATGTGCTGTTTCTGTATATCCAGGCTATGCCCGCGTCCTGAATTTAGACATGATTTTCTCTTGACAAAGTACCCCCCTGCGAGGTTTACTATATATTGGAGTGTGGGTTAGGTTCCCCGAAGGGAACCGGCAATTGGCGTAATGGCCGTTGGTCGACCCGGCCATGACGTCGTGGTACAAGCAAGAGGAGGTGAGCACGCATGAGAAAACGCAAGGGATTCACCCTGATCGAACTGATGGTGGTCATCGCAATCATTGGTATCCTCATCGGGCTGTTGCTGCCCGCCGTTCAGAGGGTCAGGGAGAGCGCTCGTCGCGCCACGTGCAAGAGTAACCTGCGCCAGCTGGGTCTGGCCATTCACATGTACGCGGACGACAGCGACGAAATCTTCCCGAATGCCGCATTGTCCACTAGCACCAACGCGCTGTCCTTCGTCGCGGACAAGGCGCCGAACGACGGGACTGATTTCCTGGGATTCGCATCGCTCCGGCTCCTGAGCCCCAGTTACATCGACAACCCCAAGGTGTTCAAGTGTCCGTCGGGTACCGCCGACTACGCCGACATGAAGGGCCCCGCTACGGGCGACACTGTGTACACCGATCTGGACGCGCTCAGCTGCAGCTACTGGTACGATGCGCGGCACCGGGCCACGCACCCCGGCTTGGTGGTCATGATCGGTGACAAGAAGGCAACGTCCGGCGAGTCCTGCCTGTCGCACCAGGGCCAGGGCGGCAACTTCTGCTTCGCGGACGCCCACGTCGAGTGGCGCCGCGCGCCGTCGGGCAGCAACAAGATGGTCGGCGACGAGGACACGGACGGCCAAGCTGAGGGAGGCCTCTGGGTTGCCGGAGAGGAAGGCTACGAACACGACACCTGTCTGACAAACTGACCAAACGCACATTCCCACACTCCGGGCGGGGCGGCCTTCATGGCCGCCTCGCTTTTTTAGTGCAACTGCCGGGCGCCCTCATGTAGAATGGCCGCCGTGAACGGAACGGAACGGAAGGACGGGCGGAGCCTGGCCACCTGGTTCTCGGTGGGCCTGGCGGTCGCGGCGCTGGCCTGCTGGCCGGGCATGCGCCACTACACCTACGTCCGCCAGGTGCTGCTCACCGCCGTCCTGGCGCCGGCCGCGCTGGTCGCCGCCCTGGCCGGGCTAGGCCCGACGCGCCGCGCGCTGGCCGGCGCGGTCGGCGGGGCGCCGGCGCGGGTCTTCCTGGCCGCGATCTGGGGCCACGCACTCCTGGCCTGGGCCTCGCTGGCCTGGACCCCCAGCCCCGCCGCCACCCTGGACCGCGCGGTGGCGCTCGTCACCCTGGCCGTCTGGGGCACGGCCTGGCTGCTGGCCGCCTCCGCGGGGCGCTGGCCGCGGCTGGCCGCCGGACACCTGGCGGTGGGCGGGATCGTTGCTACCGTCGGCGCGTGGTACTACCTGGCCCTGTCGGCCGCCGGCCAGGCCCCCGCGCGGCTGGGCCCTCCGATCAGCAACGCCAACACCGTGGCGGTGCTGATGATATTCCCGATCATCGGCGCGGTCGCGCTCCTGCCCGGACTGGCCCGCAAGCGGGACGCCTGGCCCTGGCCGGGGGTCGGCCTGCTGCTCGCCGGCGGGTGCGCCCTGGCCAGCTTCGTTTTCGCCTGGAGCCGCTCGGGCTTCGCCGGTCTGGTCGCCGCGCTGGCCGTGCTCGGCGTGCTCCGGATGGGCCGGCGCTGGCGCCTGATATCCGCGGGAGTCCTGGCGGCTGGGCTGATCGCGGCGCTGATCGTCGGCGGCGTTCTGCTGCTTCCCGACAATGCCAAGGCCCGCGCCCGGCGCCAGCGCCTTGAGGAGAAGGTCAAGCTCTCCAGCATCGGCGCGCGCTACTACGGCCCGGCGGCCTGCTGGGGCATGTTCAAGGAGCATCCCGTCGCCGGCGCCGGGGCGGGCACCTTCCTGCCCGAGGCGCCCCGGCACATCCCCCGGGAGCGGTACCTGAACACCTACGGGCGGGCCTTCCTGAGCCTGGCCCACAACGAGTGGGCCGAGACCACGGCGGAACTCGGCGCCCTCGGCCTCCTGGCGCTTCTGGCCCTGTTCGGCTCAGCGCTGTGGGGTGCCTGCCGGGGTGCGGCGCGGGGCGAATCGAAGAACGCGCGTGCTCTCTCCGCCGCCCTGGCCGCGACCATCGGCGGAGTGGCCTTCAGCTCGCTGGCCGATCCCTCCCTGCGCTTCTGGGACTTCACCGCTTTCTTCTACGCGGCCGCGGCGCGGGCCGCGGCGGCCGGCGCGCGCCGGCCGCGCGGGGAGGAAGCCGCCCCGGCCGAGAATCCACCGCCGACGTCCCTCACCGTTCGGAGAAGGTTGCTGGTCCTGGGCGGGGTGCTGACCGCCGCCGCCGTCTGGGTCTTCTGGTCCTACCCCGACGCGGTCCGGGAAATGAGTTACCAGACGGGGTATTACTACGCCTATAGGCGCAAGCCGCCGGACGACGCCCAGGCCGGCGGCTACTACAAGGTGG
>CBDUSI010000164.1:0-7360 GCA_965370045.1 uncultured bacterium
TGGTGTCTTGGTGGTTAACAATCTGCGCTATCTGCGTCCATCTGCGGCTAATCAGAGAACCGCTGTTGGAACCGCGGATAAACGCGGATGAACCCGGATAGCTATCCGCGGAGGGAACCCTGGATTGACCGAGCGTCGAAATCCGCGGCCTGAAGTCCTCTCTGTGTCTCAGTGTCTCTGTGGTCAGTTCCCAGCTATCTGCGCTATCTGCGTCCATCTGCGGCTAATTAGTTAGGGCTTGCGCGCGAGTTTGGGCCCCAGCCGTCGGGTGGTTCGGGATCGCCGGTTTGCCAGCTGTCCGGCAGCGGTTTCGCCCTTAGATCGCGCAGCTCTTCGTCATAGACGGCGTACCAGCGGCCTGAGATCATCTCCTCGGGAGGCGGCCAGGGGATGTTGTCGCGACCGGCGATTCTTTCCAGGTGCGTAGTACGCCAGTGCCCGTACCACATGAACTCGACCCCGGGCTTGTCTCCCTGAACGAGCTCGCGAATGTACTCGTCCGCCTCCGCGCCGGTCTTTTCCCAGGACTCGCTGGAGACTCCGGGCCGCGCGAAGGCGACTACCCGCTCGGACGGGCCCTCTCTGCCAATACTCTTGCTGTTCTCGTGGATTGAGATTCTGTCAGGGGGCGGCGGTGCGTCGTCCTGTTGCCAGGGGAGGATCGCCTTCCAGTCGGGGCCCTTGGACTTTCTCTCTTTGGCGGCCCTCCCCCGCCCCGTGATGACCGCATTCGACCAGTGCCAATACCTGTAATGCCGCAGAATGCCCTCGGCGGCGCGCAGCGCGGTGGGCGGCGCCTCGGGCAGCAGCTCGTCCAGCCGGCGCATGGCCCGCAGGGCGATTTCTCTTATCTCATCAGGAGATTTTTCACCACCAAGACACAAAGACACCAAGTTGGGGCTTCCCTCGCGGAGTTGCTCTCCACTGGAAGCCTCCGCCCCCGCCGCGTTCCAGTTCCCAGGCTCTTCTTGGTGCCCTTGGTGACTTGGTGGTTGAATAGAGCCCCCGCCGTTCATGCGGTCCAGGTGGCGCTGGTGGAGCAGCACCGCCTCGGAGGCCCGCGCGGCCAGCGACGCCTCGTCGCCCGTCATGATGTCTTCCAGAATAGTCAGCGCCCGGCCGGCCAGACGGCGCACCATGTCGCGCTCGGCGCGGGCGCAGGTTTTCTCCCAGAGTTCTTCGTGCTCCCAGCAGATGTCCATAAGTTCGTCGGCGGACAGGCCGTCAACGTGCTCGGCCGCCCCCGCCCAGTGGACGCCCTGCAAGCGCAGGCAGGCCACCTGGCGCAGTACCCGCCGGACTCCGTCCTCAACCGCCTCAGGCATGTCAACTCTCTCAAACGACCTCTTTTGCCCTCCCTGGCAAACCGTCGGGGTTCCGCCCTCCTGGCGTGGTTTCGACGAACCCCGCTGCAGCGCTTCGGGCTCCCTTCGGGAACCACTCAGCACTACAAGTATTATAACGCGAATACACCAGACTGTCAAGCTAAATTCGGATATAATATTCTCTCGGTCAGTGTCATAGCACGCAACGTACTGATATACAGACATATACGCGAAACAGAAAACGCCAAAAAGCCGAACTTGCTCGCCGCGCCAGGACTGAAAACTGACAACTGAACACCGAAAACTGAGTTTCCACGTGTACCCCGAATCGCGGCGCATGGCGGAACTCGTAATCTACCCGCCCTGGCGGGCCCGGAACTCGAAACTTCGCTGGAGGCCTTGACTCCCGCGCCTGCCAGGGCCATACTTACCAGAAAGGAAAGGGAGCAGGGGACAAGGGAATGCACTTGACCGTCGCTCACGCGCCGGCAAGTGATTCCGGACGTTGGCACAAGGAGATAAATGACGATGGCCGGTAGCATCTATGACAAATCGACAAGAGAGCTATTCAAGGAATTCGTTGGCTCTTTCATTCCTCCACCCGCTGGGGGATTCGGCCTCATCGAGCGGAAGCCACTTGATGAAGGTGGTCACTTTACAAGGCAAGCGATTATGGCGTGGTTCCAAGAGCACTACCCCAAACTCAAACGAGGTACAGTCAACGCCCACCTTGTCGTGATGTCAACGAACTCGCCCAGTCGCGTTCATCACACGCTTCGTCCCAACGGAGCCGACGACATACTGTTTCAGGTCGATCATTCGACCTTTCGTCTCTACGTCAAAGAGTCGGATCCTCCGCCAGTCTACAAGCAGGACGTAGGAACGGACGCATACGAAGATAGCGATGATACGGAAGACAACATCGCGGAGGCCCACGAATTTGCATACGAGCGGGATTTGAAGAACTTCCTCGCAAGTAACCTACAAGTCATAAGATCATCGCTCACCCTATATGAAGATGAGGATATCAACGGCGTCGAGTTCCCGGTTGGAGGAAGATACATCGACATCTTGGCCGTTGAGAACGGCCAAGATCTAATCGTTATCGAGCTCAAGGTGTCAAAGGGATACGACAGAGCAGTTGGGCAACTGCTCCGATATATGGCGTGGATCGAGAAGAACCTCGCCGAACCAGAGCAGAAGGTCAAAGGTATGATCATCGCCCGTAGCATTTCCGACGATCTTCGCCTAGCAACATCACGAGTGAAAGACGTTGAACTGTTCGAGTACGAACTATCAATCTCATTGAAGCAAATCGAGAAATGAAGAGTGCCAACAAGATGCCTGGACCATATTGCTGAAAGCTGCGCTTTCACCAAATGGTCAGGCACGACGTTGTCTTTCAAGAGCACAGGAGAGTGTGATGGACGAAACTAAGCCACCCCTGGTTCCCTATGGAGCAATCCGGTGACATCCACTGGTATTGACCGGCCCTGACCCCCGCCCCTACGGCACCCAGACGGTCATGGCCATGCGCCCGGTGCGGCCGGCGGCAGCGCGGTGGGAATAATAAAGCTCGGGTTGACAGGCGGTGCAGCCGCCGACCATCTCGATGTTCTCACGCTTCAACCCGGCCTTCTCCAGCGCGCGCAAGAGCGCGGCCTCATATCGAAAGAAGCTGCGCCCGCCCTCGCGCTTCACGAACTCGCTGAGGGCCTCCGGCCCCCAGGCGCGGGAAAGCTCCTCCGCGAAGTCCTCGCGGACCTCGAAGCATTCTTCACCCAGAGCGGCACCGACGAAGGCTGTTAAATCCTCGGGCTTCTTCCACACCAGCCCGGCCAGGAGCCCCGCGCCGCGCTCGAGGATGCCGCCGACCAGCCCCCGCCAGCCGGCGTGCAGCACGGCGACGCCTTTGCCCTCCGGCGCGGCCAACGCCACCAGATAGCAGTCCGCCGCCAGGGTGAACAGCGGCACGCCGGCGTCCAACGTTACCAGGCCATCGGCCGCCGGGAAGGCGTGCGACCAGCTGGCCGCGCCCCTGCCGCGGTCGGCGCGCGCCGCGACCATAACCCGAGTGCCGTGCACCTGCCGGGCGCCGACCGCGTCGTCCGGGTCGAGGGTGAGCGCGCGCCAGTAGTCCAGGCGGTTGTTCAGCACCGCGATCTCGTCGTCGCCGACGTGCAGGCCCAGGTTCAGCGAGGAGTAGGGCGCGGGGCTGTAGCCCCCGCCGCGCGTCGAGAAGGCCGCGCGGGCGCCGGCGCCGGCCAGCAAGTCCGACTCGAACCAGACCAGGCCCCCCGAGTCAACGCGCTTCACGAGTAGTAGGCGCGGTGGTCAGTCTTGCGCAGCCTGCGCCCCAGCGCCCAGACCACCACGCCGCCGACCATAATGGCCAGGCAGGTCGCGAAGAGGAACCAGTACTGCGCCGAGCCGGGCGGATCGTCGATGGTCCCCGGGCCGCCGACCGTCGGTGGCCGCGCGCCGCCCCGGGCGACGGCCTCGTCCATGCTGCGCTGGTAGCCATTGGGGGTGAGATAGTGTTCGTAGATGCCGTCGGCCACCGGCCGGAGGTGGGCGGCCGGCTCGCGGCCGTCGGCAATATCTCGCAGCAGCCGTCCGATCCGCCGGTCGCCCGGCACGCCGCTGCGCTCGGAGAGCTTCCAGTTCCGCAGGGCGCGGCGCGCGGAGCGCTGGTCCTCGGCGGTGGGCTCCTCGCCGGAGCGGGCCCGGCGCAGCATCTCGCGCACCCGGGGGTCGAAGCGCCGCTCCCCGCCGCGCGCGGCGGCCGAGAGCAGCGCCAGGGCGAACGCGACGGCCAGCGCGGACCGCGGGCTCATGGCCTTCCCCCGCCGGCGCAGCGCTTGCGGACCGCCTCCAGCACGGCCATGCGCTCCTTCGCGTCCGCCGCCCCGGCCAGCAGCCCGACGATTGCCTTGCCGCGTCGGAAGCAGGCCACCGGGCCGAAGCCCGGGAGGTTGCCGACGAAGAGCCCGCCGGCGAAGTCGGAACTCAGGGTCCCGCCGGAGGCCCGGCGCAGCTTATCGAAGGCGCGGCGCGCGCTCTGCTCAGACTCGCGCACGGAGATGAAAAGCAGTCCCTCGCCGCTCTTGCCCTGCCAGCGGGCGATTACCCCGGAGGGCAGCTCCGCGCGGCCCAGCACCCTGCGGGGCACGAAGCGCTCGGAGTTGGGGACCTCGCCTTTGATCTGCAAGACGTAGGCCTCGGCGAGTTCGTAGGGCTTTTTCACCTTGGCGGTGACGGCGTTGCCGAAGGCCAGCAGCGTCGCCTCCGCGGAGACCGGCGTCCCGCCGCCATGAGTAAGCTTCACCAGGAAGCGCTCGACCCAGAATACCAGGGCGCGTTCCGCGGGGCGCTCCCCGGACGAGGCCCGCTGTGCGTAGAGCAGCCCCTGCGCGCCGACCTTGGTGACCCGAGCCTTTTTCTCCTTGAGGGCCTGCTCCCGGAGCAGGCTGTATATGTCAAAAGCCGCGGCGGGCTTGCCCAGGTCGTAGACCTCCAGGACCAGCGTGCGCCCGGTCTTGCCCAGCCGGTAGCCGGCACGCACCCCGGTGCCCAGGCTCCAGTGCTTCAGGCGCGCGCCGGCGTCCGCGCCCAGGCTGCTCTGGAAGTACTTCCGAGAGAGCGAAATCGTCTTCTTTTCCCGGCGCCAGGAACCCACCCCGCGGTCGGCGGGCAGCAGGTCCCGGGCCACGTAGCCGGTGGTTTGTAGATTGTTGAGATTCCCAAATGGATTTTGACAGCCGGTCGCCAGCGCGGCCAGCAGGGCCGCCGCGGCCATGAATGCAAAGCGACTTCCGGAGGCCGGCCCGATGCGCACTATTTCGGTCCTAGAACTGCTCGATGCCCGGTCCGGGGGGCGGGGGCCCGGGCTGGACCGGCGGCTGCATGTTCTTCATCATGTCCTCCTGGGCCTTGCGAACGGCGGCCACTATCTTCTTGACCGGGGCCACCGGGACGTTGTAGCGGAAGGTGAGCTTCCCGTCTTTAGCGACCGCCCAGAAGCTGGCCGGGTTCTTGTCGGGTCCCTTGCCCAGGTCGACCTCGGGCATCATCCCCGGCGGGGCCATCTGGCCGAACATGTCGATCAACAAGTAGGCGTACTCCATGATCGAAATCTCGCCGACCACGAAGGCGCCCTCCGGCGCGCGCTTGAGCGTGGCCGTGAGCGCGTCGTTGTCGCCCTTCCCCGCCGCGACCCGCGCCGCCAGCTCGTCTAGGGCCTTGGGGGCCTCCTTGCCGAAGGCCACCAGGTAGCGCTTCTTCGAGTAGGCCAGCTCGTAGACCATGGGCAGGCCGTACAGGGTCTCAAGGATCTTCTTCTGCTGCTCCGCCATCCGGGCCTGCATCTCGGGGGGCAGGGCGGGGTTGGCGGGGAACTTGAAGTCAACGGTCATGCGATCAACGCTCAGGTCCCCGGACTTGCGAACGTTCTCCTTGAAGTCCCACGTCATGCCCATCTCTTTCCACTTCTTGGCCAGCTCCTCGCCCTGGAGGGCCTTGAGGGCCTTGATCATCTCCCCGCGGCTGGCCTCGGCGTCCTTGACCCCGCCGAGCGCCACCATGCAGAGGCCACCGCCCCGGCGGCAGACCGCCTCGACGAACGTGCCGTCCATCTGCTTGATGGCGGCGGTGGAGTGCTTGAGGTAAGCGCTCAGCTCCTTCTTGAGCTCCGCGTTGCCCTCGGCGGCCAGGGCTGTGTCCAGGACCTTCTTGACCAGGTCCATGAACTTGGTCATGACCTCCGGAGACACCGAGGCGGCCATGGTGAGCATGGCGTTCTTGGGCAGGGCCTTTACCGGGGGCAGCGTGGCCTTGCCCAGCTTGGCCAGCACCTCCTCCAACTCGCCGCCGGGCAGGGCCTCCAGACCGTAGGAGATCGCGAGCTCGTCCGCGCCGATGCGCAGCGCGACCTCCACCAGGCGGACCTCCGTGAGCGAACTGCGGGCGAGGCTCGCGTAGGTGGCCCCGACCATCTTGAGCGTGTCCAGCTTCTTCTTCTGCTCCTCCCCCTCCTCGCCGCCGCCGCCGGGCTTCGCCATCCCGAAGGCCTCCATTGGGTTTTCCTCCAGCTTCTTGAGGAACCCCTCGATCTTCTCCTTGTGCTTGGCTGCGGCGGTCTTGACGTTCATCCCGGCCACCGCGTCCAGGTCCTTGGGGTAGGCCCCGGCGGCCGGCGCCGCGGTCGCGGCCAGCAGCTTGACCAGCTTGAGGTCGTCACCAACCACCAGCCGGCCGTCCTTGGCCACCGCGTAGACCTGCTTGTCGGGCAGCGCGCCCTCCTGCACTTCGAGGTAGGTCGAGATGCCCGCCTCGGTCTTGGTGGGCTTGCCGAAGCGGACCTCCAGGGCGCGCAGCGCGTCGCCGCCGGCCTTGAGGCTCATCGCCACCGCGGACTTGGGCTTCTTGCCCAGGCTGAAGATCATCACCAGGGGCTTGGTCGCGTCCCGGGCCTCGCCGCCGTGCTTGGCCAGGCCCTTCTGGATGAACATCGCCGCGACGGCGCCCATGCCGGGCACCACCGCCTCGACCATCTTCTGGGCCCGCTCGACGCTCGTCTTCGGCGCGGGCAGCACCACCCAGGCCTCGGCCCCCGCGGGCACGCCCGGGGGCAGCTTCGGCTTGGCGCCGGCTTCGCCGGCCCCGGCGGGGCTTGCCATCAGGCAGACCAGCGCCAGGAGGCCGGCCGCAAACAGTTTTTTCTTGATCATCTCTCTTCTCCTTTCGATCGGGCGGGACGAACCACCGCCCCCATTATACTCCGCGGCCCCTACAGTTATTAAGCGCAAAAATCCGGGGGCCCTCATTCCCTGACGGACGGTCCAGCAGTCCGTTGAAAAATGGAGCGCCGTGACGGCGGGCGCTCGCCCAGCGATGCGAGGCCCGAGGGTGAGTGCGATGCCTCTGGCATCGTGCGAATCCCGAGAACGAAGCAGCGCGACGGGACCGCCTGCCGCCCTTCGGGTTGGGCCATAACGGCCCGTCTTCCTTGGCGAGAACCCGAAGACGATGCTTGG
>CBDUSI010000165.1:0-7110 GCA_965370045.1 uncultured bacterium
GGCTGGAGCTGCGGCGGCGCGGCCGGGGCGGGTGGGGCAGCCGGCGGCGCAGCCGCGGCCACGGTCGCGGCCGGCTTGGGCGGCGCAGCGGCGGCCGCGGGTTTCGAGGCGGCCGCGGGCTTGGACGGCGCGGCCCCCGCATGGCCCTCCCCGTAGTCGCGGTTGAGCTTCTTGATGACCAGCCCGGCGACCAGCTTGAGTGCCGGGAAGACCCCCTCGCCGCGGACGGCCACCGACTCGCAAGTGAGCGCGTTCCAGCGGTTGAGGGCCTTTTCCATCTCCTCCGGGGGCATGGCGTCGGGCAGGTCCCGCTTGTTCCACTGCAGGACCAGCGGCAGAGTCGAGATGTCCAGCCCGTTCTCCTCGAGGTTCTCGATGAGGTTCTCCAGGCTCTCGATGTTCTCCTCCATCATCTTGGGGGAGGAGTCGGCCACGAAGACCACCCCGTCGGCGCCCTGGAGGACCAGCTTCCTGGTGCGGTTGTAGTAGACCTGGCCGGGCACGGTGTACAGCGCGAACTTGGTGGTCATGCCCGCCACCGAGCCGAGGTTCAGCGGCAGGAAGTCGAAGAACAGCGTGCGGTCAGTCTCCGTGCTGATCGAAACCAGTTCGCCCACGCTGTCCTTGGGAGCCTTGGCGTGGACCATCTCGAGATTGGTGGTCTTGCCGCTGCGGCCCGGACCATAGTAGACCACCTTGCAGCTGACTTCACGCAGGGCGAGGTTAATCTGTACCATTCGGTTGACCTCAGCTGACTTCTAGAGTGAAATGTTCCGGGCCGCCTCGTTGGCGGCGGCGCCCAGTTCCAGTTGGATCAGGCCCAGGTTGGCCCCGCTCTCCAGGAGCGCGGCGATGTAGGCCTCGCCGGCCCGGGCCAGCGCGACCCGCCCGCCGGCCCCGCTCAGCATCACGTTCTTGAGCTCCCCGCGGCCCAGGCGCTCCAGCGTGGAGGCCGCGATGCGGCCCAGATTGCCGACCACCGCTGAGGCGGCCTCCTCGGCGGCGCGCTCGCCCAGGCCGGTCTCCGCGGCGATGATCAGCCCGTCGCCGCTGACCATCAGCGCGCCGGCAACCCCCGGGAGGCGGCACAGCCTGGAAAGGATTTCCTTCACGCTGCCGTCCTCTCTAGTATTCTAGTGCAGGTCCAGGGCCCGCTCGGCGAAGGAATGTACCCGGCGCTCGACCATCCCGGCTTTGGCCCCCCCGGCGGTGAAGACCGCCAGCGTCATCTCCCGCAGCGCGTAAACGTAGATGGCTCCCGAAGAGCTCTCAACCACCAACTCCTCGAAGGCGCCCAGGCCCACCTCCCCGCAGGCCGGGCTCGCCGAGCGCCGCAGGCCGGTGACCATCGCCGCGGCCAGGGCCTCCTCCATTCCGCCCGGCAGCGCCGCGGCCACGGGCAGGCCGTAGTTGTCGACCAGCAGCGCTCCCTCAATGCCCGCGCTGCCAACCAGTTCGGAGAGAGAGACGTCCAGTTCGGTGCCCGCACCCTCCTCCACGGCCGCCCGGGCCATGCCCACGACCGCCTCTTCGGTGGGGATCACCTTGGTATCCTTGGTGGGAGACACCGCCCGCTTTTCCCCACCCCCGGCGGCCAGGGTCTTCTCGCGGAGCTCCTTGACCTCCTGGTCGTCGGGGGCGAAGGCCAGTATCTTCGCGTAGGCCTCGGCGGCCTCGGCGGACCGGCCCAACTCGGTCTGGACCTCGCCGAGAATCCGCAGCGCCTGATAGTTGTAGCTGTCCAGCTCGGTGGCCCTGGCGAGGTGCCCGCAGGCCTCCTCGGCGGTGCCCTCCTCCCTGGCCAGCAGCCCCAGGACGTAGTGCAGCCCCCCGTAGTCGGGGTAGTTGCGCAGGCCCCGGGAGACCGTGCTGCGGGCCTCGTCGGCCTTGCCACCGGCGCGGAGCAGCTCGGCCAGGCGCGCGTAGAGGCGCGGATTGGGGTATTTGTCGATCTGGTCCCGGAGCCGCCCGCACTCGGCCTCGCGGTCCAGGAGGGCCAGGCCCTGCTCGGCGCTGCCGATCTCGGCGCTGTCCGGGAACTTGGCCGCGCCGCGCTTGGCGACCTGGCGGGCCTTGGCCAAGTCGCCCTCTTCCTGGTAGATGCGCGCCAGACGCAGGAAGTCCGCGGGACTGGGATCCTTGAGGAGCGCCGCCTCAAGGCCCTGCTTTTCCCTGTTTCTCAAGAGGTTGCGAATGAAACCCATGAGCCTCCGCTCCGGCTCGGCACAGCGCGCCTTTGGACTCCTGATTCAGCCGGGCAGTCTATCCGCGCCGACTCGACCGTCAAGCGATTTTAGGCCCTCCACAAAGGCGTCCCAATGAGCCATACCTGCGCGTAATCCGTGTCTCTAACCCGCTCAGGTGGGCACCTCGATATCCGGGCCGGCGAGGCGGTGAAGCTCCCGACTGAGCCCCGCCAGCCGGCAGGACGAGGGGCTCTTGCCCAGCTCGTCGCCGGTCTCCAGCCGGGCCAGCCCGGGGCACCTCACGCACCAGCGCGCCAGCCGGCAGGCGGCGCACTCCTCGAGGTCGCCGACGGTCAGGCCCTTGACCTTGGCGAGCGCCTCGGAGGCCAGCACCTCGGAGAGCGACTGGGTCGCCAGGTCGCCGAGCTCCTCCTGCCAGACGGTGCAGGGGTAGACCTTGCCGGCCGAGGTCACGTACAGGCTGGAGCGGCCCGCGGAACACATCGGCCCGGCGGGGTCGGCGTTGTGGACGTTGCTGGCCGGCCGGTAGGGTCCGGCCTCCTGCACGCGCCGGGCCAGGAAGTCCAGGAGCTGCTCCTCGGAGGCCTGCATCTCCAGCGGCGCGGGGTTGCCGTCCAGCCGGCAGAAGATGGCCGCGTCGGTGATCAACTCGGCGCCCCAGGAGTCGGCCACCTCCTTGACCGCCCGGTACTCGTTGAGGTTGGTGCGCATCAGCGGCATCTTGACGGTGACCCGCACCCCGTTCTGGGTCAGCAGCCGCCCGGTGCGACAGGTGGCCCGGAACGAGCCGCGCGAACGGGTGATCTCGTCGTGGGCGCGGCGCTGGCCGTAGAGCGAGAGGTCCACCGAGAGCGGCGAGAACTCCGCCAGGCGGTCGATGTCGTCGCGGTCCAGCCCGGTGCCGTTGGTCAGGATTCGCATGGCGAACTCATGGTGACTGGCGGCCTCCAGGATGTCCCAGACGTCCGCGCGGGTGAAGAGCTCTCCCCCGGTCAAGAGCAGCAGCAGGAAGCCCTCGGCGGCCAGCTCATCGAGGAGCTCCAGCGCGCGCCCGGTTCCGAGCTCACCGGAATCGGGCTCGTGCGAGGGGTGGTAGCAGTGCCGGCAGTCCAGGTTGCAGCCGGAGGTCAGCTCCCAGACGCAGGCCAGCGGCCGGCCCTCGCGGGTGGCCCTGGCGCGCAACTCGTACAGGTAATCGCTGCTCTTAGTCACGGATGGTGCCTCCCAGATGATGACTTCCCAACAAGATGCAACTTCATTCCACAGTGCCGACGCGCATTCCGTATGCTCATCTCCATACTAGCCCGACCCGGCCCCGGAGTCAAGCCCGACTCGCAAATCCCGCCGCTTTGCGGCCTCGCGCTGCTCCGACGCCCTGCTCCAGAGCCGCTCTTCGCCGGGGAGCATGTCAGCTTCAAGGCATTGGGGGGCAAGGAGCGTGCGGCGCCCCCCCCGGCGGGCAAATCTGAGAAATAGCGAACATGGCGGGGCTCCGGCGGCTAGTATTAGATAGGTGGGTCGCCCGGGGGCGGCCCGCAGGAGTCCCGCCTTGCGCAGCGACGCCGAACTGCTATCCGAGTACCGCGCGCACGCTTCGAGCCCGGCCTTCGCCGAGCTGGTGCGCCGCCACGCCGCGATGGTCTGGCGCACCGCCGCGCGCCTGCTCGGCGACGAGCACTTGGCTGAGGACGTCACCCAGGCGACCTTCCTGGTCCTGGCCGGCAAGCCGGGGGCCGTGGGGGACGGGTCGCGGGTGGGCGGCTGGCTGCACGGCATTGCCGAGCGCATCGCGCGCACCGAGCTGCGCTCCCGCGCACGGCGTTCCCGAAGAGAAGAGAGGGTGGTAATCATGCGTTCCGTAAGCGGCGAGACTGCGGAAATGGCCCCCGCGCTGGTGGCTGAGCTGGACGCCGCGCTGAGCAGGCTGCCGCGGGCGGTCAAGCAGGTGGTGGTGCTAATCTACCTGGAAGGCCGCACCCAGGCGGAGTCGGCCGAAATACTGGGCCGACCCCGGGGCACCGTGGCCCGCCAGGCCAAGGAAGGGCTGGACCGGCTGCGCGCGCGCCTGGGCCGGCGGGGCGTGGGCCTCAGCTCAGCGGCGCTGCTGGGCCTGCTGGGCCAGGAGGCCGCCATCGGGCTCCCGTCCGGAGCGACGGTCGCGCTCGCGCAGGGCGGCGCCGCGGCGAGCACCAAGGCGGCCTCGATGTCCCAGGGGATGCTCAAGGCCATGACCGTCGCCAAGCTGAAAACCGCGGCGGCTGTGCTGGCCGTAACCGCGGCGCTGGGCGGCGGCGGGTACCTGGCGGTCAAGCAGGTTCCCCGGGCGCTGGCGCGGCCCGTTGCGGCCCCGGCGAAGGGCAAGGCCGGCAAGGCCGGACCGGAATGGCCCATGCTCGGACATGACGCGGGCTGGTCCAATTACTCGCCGGACAAGCGGGTCAAGCCGCCCTTCCGGCTGAAGTGGGCCACCTTCGTCGACTCCTCCCACCGGACCACCATGAGCGTGGCCGGCGGCAGGCTCTACGGCCGCGACTCCTGCCTGGACGCGGAGACCGGCGACCTCCTCTGGACTGCGAACCTCGGCGGCGTCACCACCCCGACCTATTACCAGGGGCGGCTCTACACCGCCAAGCGCGGGGTGAGCGCCTTCGACGCGGCCACCGGCAAGAAGCTTTGGGGCAAGCTCGGCTACGGCATATGCAGGAAGTCGGTTACCGGCTTGCCGGTGTGTGACGGGGCGATCTACTGCGGCAGGTTCAAGGAGCAGAACGGCCGGAAGACCTACTTCGCCTGCGCGCTGGACGCCAAGAACGGCAACGAGATATGGTCAACCCCGCTGATCGCGACGCCCAAGAAGGACAAGCCCCGCAAGGGCTACGACCTGAGAGTGGGGATGGGCGAGGCGGCGGTGGCCGGCGGGCGGGTCTTCTTCACCACCCACGTCCCGCCGGCGGTCTTCGCGCTGGACCAGAAGACCGGCAAGGAACTCTGGCGCCGGGAGGGCGTCTGGGGACAGTCCGGGGTGAGCGCGGACGAGAAGCACGTCTGGGCGACCGACGAGCAGCAGGGGGTCGTGGCCCTGGACGCCAAGACCGGCAAGCAGCTCTGGCAGTGGGGCGGCAGCAAGCAGCACCGGGCAAAGACTCACTACATGTCGGTTGGCACCTCTAACAAGCAGCCGGCCTTCGCCTACGGGAAGCTGTTCACCTCCAACTACGGCCGGCGGTACACGGCGCTGGACGCCAAGACCGGCAAGGAGCTCTGGGTCACCGGCGACCTGAAATGCAACCCCTGGGTGGGCAGTTGCGCTCCCGCGGTCACCGCTGCCGGCTATGTCTACTCCAGCGGCCTGTACGGCTCGGAGTTCAACGCCAGGAATTACCTCTTCCGGCTTTACGCGGTCAGCCAAGCGACCGGCAAGCCGGTCTGGAAACACCCCGTGGGCAGCCGCTCCTGCGCGCGGGCGACGGTCGCCTACGGCCGCGTCTATCTGCCCGGCGATGGCGAGTACTGGTGCTTCGAGCCGGTCGGCGCCGACTACAAGAACGACCCCCAGGCGCCGCCCTCGGCGCCGGCCGGGTCGCTCACCGCCATGGCCAAGCCGTTCGGCGGCAAGGCGGGAACCGCAGAGGCCGGGGACAAGCCCAAGGGAGGGAAAGACTGGCCCATGTACGGCGGCTCACCCGCGCGCTGCGGCCTGGACGTCAAGCTGGGCCTGCCGGTCAAGGACGTCTGGAAGTTCCAGACCGGCGGCAAGGTCAAGTCCAGCCCGGTCATCGCCGATGGCACCGTCTACGTCGGCAGCGACAGCGGGGAACTCTTCGCCCTGGACCTGGCCACGGGCAGGAAGAAGTGGAGCGCCAAGGTCACGCCGCACCCCAAGAGCAAGACACAGTCGAAGTGGCTCCGCTCGGCACCGGCCGTCGCCAAGGGGATCGTGGTTTGCGGAGCCGACGACGGGGTGCTGCGCGCGTTTGATGCGGCCACCGGCAAGCCCAAGTGGCAGTTCCGCACCGCCGGCCAGATTAGAGCTTCCCCGGCCATCGTCGGGGACCGGGTAGTCTTCGGAAGCTGGGACGGGCGCTGCTACTGCGTCAGGCTCTCGGACGGCAAGGAGTTCTGGCGCTGGGAGGCCGAGGACGTGCGCATGCGGGTCCAGGCGCCGCCGCCGGTCGCGGGCGGCAGGGTTTACGTCTCCCCCTGGGAGGGCCGCAAGGTCTTCGCCCTGGACCTGGGCACCGGCAAGCCCGTGGCCGGGTATGAAATCAGGGGCTCTTACCCGAAGCCCAGAGTGGGGTTGGCGCAGGGCCTCGCGATCTACCGCGGCGTGATAGCGGCCACGGGGCTTCAGTCAGACGGCGCGCTCCTGGACGCCGCCAGCGGCAAGCTCCTGGGCACATCCGGCCTCTACGGGAGCGCGACCTTCCCCTGCCTGCCGGCCTTCGGTGGCGGGAACATCTACCAGCCCGCTTCGGGACCCGGGGCGGCGAAGCTCTCCGCGGCCCTCGCCAAGAAGCGGCGCGGCGGGAAGAAGAAGCGGCGGCCGGCCAGGTTCAAGAACACCGCCCGCAACATCCTGGTGGCCGGAGACCTGCTGGTCGCGGCGACCCGCAAGGGCACGCTGGAGGTCTACGCCTCGCCGAAGGCGGGAAGCGATGAGCAGCCCAAGCTGGTCTGGGAGTGGAAATCGCCCAGCGGCGCGGAGATTCAGACCTCGCCCGCGGCGGCCAGCGGGTTCATAGTCGTGGGCTCAGACGATGGACATGTTTACGGGTTCAGCTACGGCAAGGGGAAATAGCGCTCGGGCGCCTTTGCCTGGCCCGCGGGACGCGACGGGCAGTGTCCACCGCGGCTAGAGCAATTTAAGTATGTGTAACGAATTGCCGATAAAGGAAGTATGCCA
>CBDUSI010000166.1:0-7104 GCA_965370045.1 uncultured bacterium
TCATTCCTTGCGCCGCGAGATCAGTTCCAGCAGGCCCGGCACGAAGAAGATCGAGGCCAACAGCACGAACCCCATGCCGATGGCCACGGTAATTCCCAGGGACTTCAGCCCCCAGTGGGGACAGGCCAGCAGTGAGAGGAAGCCAAAGATGGTAGTAAGCGAGCAGACCACCAGCGCCCGGCCGCTCTCAACCACCGCCGCGCCCGCGTCGGCCCCCTCCTGGCGATAGCGGATTACCAGGTGCACCGCGTTGTCCACGCCGATGCCGATAAGCACGGGGAAGACGAGCATGTTGATGAAGTTCAGGTGAAGACCGCTGACCTTCATGACCAGGAGCATGAGCGCGCCGCCGAGCAACACCGGACTGATCGCGGCCAGCACGTACACCGGCCTACGCAGGACGACCATGAGGGCCAGCAGCACCGTTCCCCCAACCAGCGATATCACGAAGAACAGGTCTCTGCGCACGCTGTCCTTCATCTCGTAGATCACCAGCATATAGCTGGTCATAGTTACCTCGCGGCCATCGATTCCGATCTCGCGCCCCAGTCGGGCATAGTCGTGACTCTTCAGCCCCTTCTCGCCGTGGCCCTGGATCACCGACAGCAGTGTGCGCGTCCGGTAGCCGGTTCCGTCGGCGCCTGGCGGACGGTAGACGTATCCGGCTATCTCCCTGACCGCAGCCAGCTCAGGGGCATTGGAGTTCATCAGCCACTCCGGGTCAACCACCTTGCCGGCTTCAGCCCGCCTGGCCATCTCCCGGACGAGTTGACTGAATCGGCCCTTGCTGAATGCACCTGGTCTGAAGCCGGCGGCTGCCGCGGCGCGGTCCAGCCTGTCCGGCAGCCCGCCAAGGTCGAGCCCTTTCACCAGACCCATGGACCTGCGCTGCGCGCTTGGCGAGGGGACCAGGTCCAGGATGCCGCGCACAGATCGCACCAGAGCGCATGACCTGGCCCGGTCGCGCATCCGCGCGGTCCGCGCCAGCACTTCCTCGCTGGTCTTGCCTTGGACAACCACCGAGATTTCCCGGTAGTCCAGGTTGAAGGCCCTGGCCGCCCGCCGGTTGATCTCTCCGACCTTCTCAAGGTGATGAGGAGGGCCGAGCTTGCCGAGGTCGAGTTCGAACCAGACGCCCCACTGGGGATTGCCGGGGCGCGGGAACATGGCCGCCACGCTGACGGCCAGAGCCAGTAACCCCACGGCCAGCAGTGTTCGGGGACGCCGCCGGACCAGCCGCGCGACCGCGCCCAGTCCGAACGAGAAAGGCCGCGCGGCACGTGCGCTCCGTCCCCGCAGGCGGGAGAGCAGCACGAGCGCGGCCGGCAGTCCCAGCAAGAGGGCGAGAGCGGTCAGAGAGACCCCCAGAGCGGCCAGGCGGCCGAACTCCTTGAACCCACGGAACGCCGTCAGGGTCATGCCCGTGAAGGCGATCACCGTGGTGAGCGCCCCGCAGAGGATGCCCTCCCCGGTAGTGGTTATGCTGCGTTCGGCGGCTTCCTCGGCGGTGCTGCCCGAGGCGCGTTCGGCAACGAAGCGGTTGTAGAGGTGCACCGCGTAGTCTATGCCCAGCCCGAGAAGCACGGCGGCGAAGGTGCCGCCGATCGCTGAGAGGCGGCCGCCGTATTCGGGCAGGCAGACCGGGACCAGGGCCAGGGTCCAGACCACGGGCACTGCCAGCGGGAGGCCGATGAAGATGAATGCTGAGGGGCGCCGGTAGACAAGCGCAAAGAGAAGGAGGATTCCCAGAAAAGACGTCAACGCCGACTTCAGTATCCCGCCCGTGATCAGCTGGCCGCCTTCCCGCAGGCCGGCGTAGCTCCCTCCCGTGTGGGCGCTGATGCGCTTCCCGGTCTCAGGGTCATCGCCAAAGCATTTTGAGCGAGCCCGCTCGACGGCCTCGTTGGTGTGACGCAGAAGGCGCTCGGTGAACCCTCCCCTCTCGCCCTGGGCGGCGGGACAGGTGGGCTCTGCCCCCACCAGGAGCATCCTTCGGTCTCGCGAGACCAAGTATCCTTCACGATCAAGGGGTGAGGACGCACCGCCCGTTCGGCGGCCGATCACTTCGCGAAGCACCTCGTTGAGGCCCAGAGGGTCCAGAAGGACGCGGTCCTTCATTTCCGGGCTTACTCTGAGCAACTCACGGTTCCGTTGCATGGCCTCGGAGACGGCCTTATCGGTCATCCGTGCCGCGAGCAGTTGGCTGGTTTCCCCGTCGACATACAGGTGCGCGTGATCCAGCAGGAACCGGCCGAGCGGGAGCCTGCTCCGAGCCGAGCGCACCAGACCGGGGTCGGCGCGCAGTTCCTCGGCGATCAGGTCCGCGAAATGCTTGGCCTCGGGCAGGTCATCAGGGGTCTTGAGTTCGAGAAGGACGAAGTGCCGGTCGGTCACGCCGAATTCTTCGGCGATGCGCTTATAGGCCTCGGCCCTGGGAAAACCAGCGGCCATGATCTTCAGCAGATCCTTCTCTACATTGTCAGGGTGAATCGTGCGGGCGGCGAATGGGATCGCCGCCAGTGTCAGGGCCAGGACTGCCGCCAAGACGGTGCCGGGCCGACGCGCGACTGTGCGCCCGATGAAGGCGAGGGGGCGCTGGAAAAGTCCGGTCTTGGACACGTCAGGCTCTAACCTTCAACTGCCGGGAGAGGCCACGGTGCCGGGCCGGCCGGCCTGGAGAGTCTACTTCCCGGCCGGCTCTTCTCCGCCGCCGCAGCCCGGGCAGGAGTCCGAGCAGTCCTTCTTGAGGTAGCCGGCGCGGATCAGCTCGGGGTTCTCGTCCAGGATCTTCTTGTAGATCCTGGCGTTTTCGCGAACCACGGGGGCCAGGTCCTGGATGATGCTCTCGGCGCCGTCGTGGGTGGGGAACATGCGGTGCTTCTTGACCAGCGCGGGGAGCACGTCCACGTTGTCGATGAACGAGCACGGGAAGCGGTAGTCGGTGTCGAAGGGCATCATCGAGCGGGCGTCCTTGAAGACCGGGCCCTGGATGATGTCGATGAGCTTCTTGTCGCGGATGTTGTCCTTGGCGAAGTGCACGAAGACGCAAGGCTCCAGGTTGCCGGCGTTGTTGACGTGGAAGTAGCGCTTACCCCAGGCGATGCACCCGCTGGTGGCCTCGCCGTCGTTCCAGAAGTCGAAGGCGATGTAGGGGTACTTGCTGCGGAAGCGGTCCACGGCCTCGAAGCGCGCGACGCGCTGCTCGGCGGTGGGCACCAGTTCCATGTTGGGCTCCTTGCCGATGGGGATGTACTGGAAGAACCAGCCGAAGGTGGCTCCCACGTCGGCCATCTGCTGGCCGAACTCGTCGCTGGTGATGGCCTCGTGATTGAGGCGGGTGTGGGTCACCGAGAAGCCGAAGGGCACCCCGTGGTCGCGCAAGCGTTTCATGGAGTCGATAATCTTCGAGTGGGCGCCCTCGCCGCGGCGGGCGTCGGTGGTCGTGGCGTTGCCCTCGATGCTGATAGCCGGGTAGGCGTTGCCCAACTCGGCGAACTTCTTGCAGAGCGCGTCGTCGAAGTTCATCCCGTGGGTGTAGATCTGGAAGAAGACGTCGTCGTGGTGCTCGAGGAGCTCAATGAGATGCGGCCAATAGGTGGGCTCGCCACCGGAGAGCACGATGAAGTAGATGCCCATGTCGCGCTTGCCCTGCTCGACGAGGTCGATGACCTCGTCCTTGGTGAGTTCGCCCTGGTCGCGGTACTCCCAGGCGTAGCAGCCGAAGCAGCGCAGGTTGCAGCGCATCGAGGGGCTGATCGTGAAGAAGAAGGGCGGCTCCTCGCCGTACTTCTTGCTGTACTTGTCGCGCACCTTGTCGCCGAGGTAGACGCTGTTGTAGAGCATGTTGACCGCCAGCTTGCGCTGGACCTCCGGCGCGTAGGTGGGCAGGCGCTTGCGGAAGGTGTTGAAGAGCATCTTGGCCGCGCCGTGCTTGCGGTCACGGACCTCGGGGGTGTTGTCCGGATGGTTCCAGATGCGGTCCAGGGCCATGTTCTGGAGCTTCTCGAAGAGCTTGTCCATCAGCTCGGGCTTCTTGGAGAGGGCCGGCAGCAACTTGCTCAGACCCTTGGCCGCCAGGAAAGACCCGATTCCCTTGAGATTGAACATCAGTGCCTCCGTCAGTTGTTGCCAGCGCCGTCCAGAGAACGTCGCTTCAGGCGTTCCAGGGTTCTGGCTCCGTGCCTGTACTCCTGCCCCGAAAGCCGGGCTATCGTTCGCATGATGATTGTACTTACGCCCAGGAGAATATCAAGACTTTCCCGCTTTTCGGCCTTCGCGAAGGCCTCGCGGTAGCCGGAGAAATCCAGCGGCTCACCGAAATGCACGCTCACCGCCTTCCACCTGACCCCCGGCAGCTCTCCCCGGCGGGGGGCCACCTTCTGGGTGCCGACCAGGCCCACCGGGCAGACCGGTGCGCCGGTCTGCAGGGCCAGGAGCGCCGCGCCGGGCCGGGCCTTGTGCATCTTCTCGAACGGCGAGGTGTGCGCCTCGGGAAAGAGGCCCACCACGCGGTCTTCGGCCAGCAGCCGGCGGCAGTCGGCCAGGGCCCGCTCGCCGCCCTCCCGGCTGGAGCTGTCCAGCACCACGCCCTGGTTGGTGCGCAGAATGAAGCCCATGAAGGGGTTCTCGAAGAGGTACTTGTAGCTGATGAAGTGCGTGTGGCGCACGGAGTTGTTGGTCACCGTGGCCAGCACCACCCCGTCGAACACGCTGAGGTGGTTGGCGGCCAGGACGCAGGGACCCGCCGCCGGGAAGCGCTCCACCCCGGTAACCTCGCGGATGAAGGGCCGGACCAGGAAGCCGGCCAGGCGGCTAGCTGTCCTTAGCGACGCTTTCATACGCCGGCCGGCCGGCCGGCGCCGACCTTCCCTCGACCAGGAACCGGCGCAGCTCACGGCGGAGCACCTCGCGCTCCTCGCCGGATCCGTGCATTACCCCGTGGCGGGTGCGGTGCAGCCAGACCAGCCGCCGCCAGGAGGAGCCCAGCTGCCGGAAGATCTGCCGGGCGCCGCGCGGACGGGCGGCGATGTCTCGCCGGGAGTGGATGATCAGCGCTGGGGCGGTGACGCTCCTGAGGTGCTTCTGCACTTCCCAGGAGAGCTCCACCAGCGCCCAGAGGGCGTCCAGCGGTACCCGCTTGTAGATCATGTAGTCGGGGCCGTCGGCGGTCTCCGGCAGGCGCTTGGGGAAGGCCCGGCTGTGCGGGGCGATGTAGCGCATGACCCGCAGCATATTGTAAAGCGGCAGCCGCTCGCTGAACCAGTAGAGCGGCGTGGAGATCAGCACCAGCTTGTCCACCGGGAACTCGGCGGCCAGGCGCAGGCCCAGCGCCGCGCCCAGCGAGAAACCCATCACGTAGACCTCGCTGTGGCGCTCCTTGAGGCGCTTGTACTCGGCCACCACGTAGTCGTACCACTCGCGCCAGCCGATGTAGTAGAGGTTGGAGTGATGGGTCCCGTGGCCGGGGAGCAGCGGGGCGTAGACCTTGAGTCCCTCGCCGGCCAGGAACTCCCCCAGGCTGCGGAGCTGCGCGGGGCTGCCGGCGATGCCGTGGATCAGCAGCACGGCCCGGTCGCCCTCCCCCATTTCGAAGGGCCCGCAGCCCTTGAGAACCTCGCCCAGGCGGGGCAGATCGGCCTTGCTGCCGGGCTTGCGCAGCCCGAAGTTGAACTCCAGCAGCCAGGCAAAAAAGAGCGTCACGGCGCCCGCTACGGCGCCGATGACGAGCACGGCTATCAGACCAGCACTCACCCCGGGAGCACCCTCCACCGGTTGGGGAGGCCACGGGCCTGCCCCTATCATGACAGATTCAGGGACCAGTCGTCCCCTATGACAGATTACGGACGGATTGTAGGGAATCTGTATTCAAAGGTCAAGAGAGGAAGGAAGACCTTTCGGGGTCGCGCCAGCAATGGCACTTAAGATGCTGTTACGCAGCGATATGCATCAGAGGCTTTGCGGCCGGTACCTTGCATGTCCCCTTGCTCGTCCGCCGGAATCCGTCCAAGGCCCGCCCTACGGCTTACTCTCCGGCCAGCACCGCCAGACCCCGCTTTGCCGGGCCGAAGCGGCATTCGGCCCCGCTCTTCGACGCGCAGACCAGCGTACAGCCCTCGCTGGCCGGGGTATTCCGAGAGCTACTCGATACCCAGGAGCTCCACCTCGAAGATCAGCAGACAGTTAGGCCCGATACGTGCGCGGGGTTCGCCTCTGATGCCGTAGGCCAGGTCCGCGGGAACGAAGAACTTGTACTTGGCGCCCACCTTCATGAGGGGGATGCCTTCCTTCCAGCCCTTTATCAGTCCCCCGCCCAGCGAGAAGGTCGCCGGCCCGCGTTTGTAGGAGCTGTCGAACACGGTCCCGTCGAGCAGCGTGCCACGGTAATGGACCTTGACCCGGCTGGTAGCCGTCGGGTTCTTGCCCTTGCCCTTCTTCAGCACGATGTACTGTAGGCCGCTCTTCGTGGTGATGACGCCCTTCTTCTTCTTGTTGGCGGCCAGGAAGGCCTGGCCCGCCTTCTGGTTCCTGGCGGGAATGGCGGCCCGCACCTTCTTGAAGAACTCGTCCTTGACCTTGCGCTGCTGGTCATCGGTGAGCAGCGGCGCCTTCCCGCTGAAGCCGTCCTCGAAACCCCTGGCGAGGGCGGCGACGTCGATGTCCGCGTGAATCCGCCTCAGATTGCGGCCGACCTCCAGGCCCACCGAGTAGCTGGCCTTGGCCGAGAGGGTCTCCAGCTTCGGCTTGGACTTGGACGTGGGCGCCGGCTTGGGCTTGGGCGTCGGCTTGGGCTTGGGCGCCGGCTTGGGCTTGGGCGCTGGCTTGGGTTTGGCTGTGGGCTTGGGCGTCGGCTTGGGCTTGGGCTCGGGTTTGAGTTCTGGTTCGGGTTTCGGCTTGGGTTTGGCCGTGGGTGCCGGCTTCTCCCCGCCGGCGGAGCAGCCCAGCGCCGCAACCAGAACTATGGCCAGCGCGACCGGGGCCGCGGCAATCGAGTGAACACGTCGCATCCGAATCTCCTTACAGTCCCCTGGCGCGGAAATGCGCCGGGGCGATTCTAGAGCATTTTAGCATTGAGTAACTCCGTAGCCGGAGTTTTGTAACCAGCCA
>CBDUSI010000167.1:0-6982 GCA_965370045.1 uncultured bacterium
CTGGCATACTTCCTTTATCGGCAATTCGTTACACATACTTAAATTGCTCTAGACGCGTTTTTCCATCAACAAATGGCCGCCTGCGGTTTATAGTGGTATTAAGAGGTACGGGGGCATAACCAATCCCGGCCACGGGCCGGAAGGAGCAGCGTTGGCAAGAATGAGAGTAGGGAAGATATCCCGCCATCTGATGTATCAGGAGGTCGCTGACAAGATTCACGACCTCATCAAACGGGAGAAGCTGTGGGAGCAATATCTGGTCCCGGAACGTGAGCTTGCGCGGCTCTTCGGGGTCAGCCGCGAGACCGTGCGGCGGGGGCTCGAACTGCTCGAACGCCAGGGAGTGGTCTCCCGGCGACACGGGCAGGGGACGCTGGTATTGCCGAAGCTCCAGAAGCGTGAGGGCAACGCGAAGGGCCGGGTGATCGTCGGCTCCTATCAGGAGGGAGACGGCGTCGGGTATATTGGTGAACTCACGGCGGGGGTGACCAGCGCGGCGGGTCGGGCCGGCTGGTTGATGTCCTTCAGCAACTTGGCCCTGCCGACGGTGAGGCAGGAATTCTTCGCGGAGCTGTCCGGCGGGCAGATCGACGGGGTGCTGCTTCTGAGCTTCACTGATCGACGGCTCCTCAATGAGATGCTTCGTGTCTGGCACGGGCCCATGGTGCTGGCCGATCACTACTTCGAGGATTTGCCCGTCACCGGGGTCATTGACGACAGCGAGGGCGGGTCTCGCCAGGCGGTCAACCACCTGCTGTCACTGGGCCATCGCCGGATCGCGTACGCGGAGATCAGCCGGCGGGAGAACAATCCCTGGCGTTACGCGGGTTACGTGGGAGCGCTGCGAGAGGCAGGCTTGGAGGCGGACGAGAGCTTGGTCGCGCCCTGTTTCGGCAGCTTCGACGGCGGACGCCGCGCGGGGGAGGAACTCCTGGCCCGTGACGATCCGCCTACCGCCATCTTCGCCTTCGACGACACTCGGGCCTGGGGCATCTGGCGGGCGGCCGAGGCGCGCGGGCTGGAGGTGGGCAGGGACTTGGCCCTGGTCGGCTTCGGGGACACCGCCGCCCGCGCCGGCTTGCCCGAGGAGCTGAGCAGCGTGCGCTTCGACTCGGGAGCTATCGGGCGTCTGGCCGTGGAACAGCTCGAAGAGCAGATCAACGGGAAGGGCCGGCCCCGAGAAGTCGTCACGATCCCCACTGAACTCGTGATCCGGAAGTCATCGAAGGACGCGCGCCCTGCTGCCGCGGGGAGCCGTCGGGGAAGGAGCCAGACTTGAGGAAGATAGCAGCGCTACTGACCTGCCTTCTGCTGGGCGGCACGGGTATTCATGCCGCGGCCGGGGAGAAGGGCGAATGCACCGTCTACCCCGCGGAAACAGTCTCGATATCCTACGGGAAACGGATGCTGGTTCGTTTCGACTGCTCCGTGGTCAAGAACCCCAGGGCCATCACCGGCGCCAGGTTGATCTTGAGCGGCAAGCTTCCGTCGGGATCTATCGAGATCCGCCCGGTCAGCAGTCCATGGGGCGCGATGTGCCCGGAGTTCAGGAAACGCGCCGCGAAACCCTTCTGGGACGAGCAGCACGTAAAGCTGCCGGGCTGGAAGGCCAGCCCGCTGCTCTTCCGCTTTGGGGATCCGAAGGGCGGTTGGGCTTCGCTGGGATGCAAGAAGTGGACCAAGTCCGGCGGGGACTTTGGCGCGGTCGTCACAACGCTGAAGGCCGGCGGAGCGGAGCGCTCCGCGGACCTGACCGAGCTGGCCAAGTCCTGGACTGCCGGGCCCGGCAAGAACTACGGGCTGGTGCTCGCCGGTGACGGCATCGGCTACGCCAGTGCTCGCCTGGTCTTGGCCGGAAAGGGGATCAAGCTGGCGGAGAAGCCCGCGCTCAAGTCGCTGCCCTCCTGGCTGCCGAAGACCTACAAGGTTGACCATCCCCGACTGCCGCACCCCACGAAGGAGTGGCTGGCCGCGCTCAAGGCCGATTCCAAGCGGCTGGCGACGGTGTGCAAGATCGCGGACGGATTCAACCCTAAGAAGGGCGTGGCCAGGCGGATACCTTCCCTGGTGCTGGCTGCCAGGCTGGCGCCGACTCCGGAGCGGCTCAAGCTGCTTTCGGCGGCGGCGAAGGCGCCCTTTCCCAACCACGGCAAGTTTGCGGTCTGCTACGGCCTGGCCGTGCTCTACGACTGGGGCTACGATCTGCTGGGGTCCGAGGACCGTCGCCGGCTGGCCGGGCGCCTGGAGCGCATGTGCACTCGCGAGGAGGTGGCCAGCGCGGATACGGCCATCACCCCCTACAACGACGTGGGCGGCAGTCGCTTCGGGTGCGGCCTGATGTGGGCCGCGCTGGCCATCTACCCGGACAATCCCGCGGCGGTCAAGCACCTCTGGCGGGCCAAGGCCTACTACATCGACACCACCATCCCGGTCTGGCGCCAGGTGATGGGCGAGGACGGCGGCTACTGGCACGAGATCCACGTGTACTATCTCGAAAGGTGCCTGGGTGAGCTCATGGCCCACCTGCTGCCCGCCTGGAGTTCGGCCACCGGCGAGGATCTCTTCAAGAAGCATCCGTGGCTCGAGAATCACCTCTACTTCGGCATCTACTCGACGCGACCGGACTTCTATCGTATCAAGATGGGCGACGTGAAGTGCGACGTGAAGTTCTACGCCGAGGCACCGATCGTGATGCCCTCGTATCCGATGCTGGCGCAGCGCTACGATAATCCCTACGGCCGCTGGTGGCTGCAGTTCAACAGCCATCTGGGTTACGACAGGCGTTGGGTCAAGTTCGACGGACTGACCTCCACGGCCGCGCCCTGGGGCAAGCCGTTCCGCAAGAACGCCAAGGTCAAGAGCTGGGACTCGCTGCCTCCCGTGCGCCACTCGGGCGGCCTGGGAATGGTCAACATGCGCAGTGACTGGTCCGAGGACGCCACCTGGATATGGTTCAAGTGCGGCCCCAGCTTCTGGAGCCATAGCCACTTGGACTCGGGGACTTTCAGCATATACAAGCGCGGGGCGCTGGCCCTGGACGCCGGTGCTTACGTGACCGGCTACAACAGCCAGCACATGATCGAATACGCCAAACTGAGCATCGCTCACAACGTGGTCACCGTGACCAACCCAGACGAGGCCCCCTACAAGGCGGGCAAGTTCGTCGCCACCAACGACGGCGGCCTTCGGCGTACCGGGGGGGTCTATGGGACCAGCGGGGTCTACAGCGTCCCGGAGTGGAAGAGGCGCGCTGACGAGTTCGACACCGGCAAGATCGTCGCCTTTCAGCCGGCGAAGCATTTCACCTACGTCTGCGGCGACGTCACCAAGGCCTACACCAACAAACGCAGCGGCACGGGCCACGCACCCAGCCGCACGAAGCGGGTCCGAAAGATGATCCGCAGCCTCCTCTACCTGCCGCCGGACCACATAGTGATCTTCGACCAGGTCGAGAGCTTCAACAAGGATTTCAAGAAGCGCTGGCTGCTGCACACCGTCAACGAACCCAAGGTGGAAGGAAACCTGGTTACCGTGGAGCGGGCGGACCTGGCCTACAAGCACTACGGCTGGGACAAGCGCCTGAAGTACGCGATCAAGGCCGACAAGAAGACGCATCCGTTCTTCAAGACGCACACCGACGCGGACATCGGGGGCAAGAGCTCCCAGCCCAGCTTGTATCAGTACGACGGCGTGATGTTCGTGCGCACGCTGTTGCCCGAGAAGCCCGAGATCGTCAAGGTCGGCGGGGATGGCAAGGAGTGCTGGGTGGACGGCAAGAACAGATCAAAGAGCCAGTGGGCCTGGAGCCTGAAGTTCCGGCCCCACACCGGCGAGGGCGAGGCCGGTCGTTGGCGGCTGGAGATAAGCCCCAAAGCCGCGGCGGAGAACGACGTGTTCCTCAACGTGATCCAGGTGGGGCTCAAGAGCAAGAAGCCCAGGCCCACCGCCGCCAGGCTGGTGAAGTCCCCGGACCCGGAGGCCACCGGCGTGGAGATCGAACTCGGTGGCGGCAGGAAGGCGACGGTCATCTTCAAGAAGGGCGCCGGCGGGAGCATCAAGATTACCGGGGGCGCCGGGCCGGCGGTCGACGAGAAGCTGGCCGAGAAGGTCCTGCCCAATCTCAAGATCGAGAAGTGAAGTGTTTGGGCAACGAAGGGAACGGAGATGACGCGGACGCTTGCGGGAACCATGGGCAGCGTGGCGGTTGGTGCGCTGTTCGGCTCGACTGTATTGGCCCGGGACTACTACGTGGCCCCGGACGGCGGCGACAGCAATCCCGGCACGCTGGAGAAGCCGTTCAAGGACGCGGTCAAGACGATCCGCAAACTGATGCCCGGTGAGAACGAGTGAGCCTTCCCTTGGGGAGGCGCAAGCCAGGAGAGGAGAGGATCCAATGCCCCGCACGGTTCAAGACGACTACTACGTTCTGATGTGGAACTTCTTTGAGCCGCTCTATTCGAGCGGCCCGGAGAGGGCCGCGCAGGCCATCGTGCGCTACCGGGAGTTGGCCTGCAACGGCGGCACGTGCACGGCGACGTTCGTGAACCGCGAGGGGTACAAGGCGTCGCTCGAGAGGTTCGGGCTGCCGCCGGCGAAGTTTGACCTCCTGGATGCGAACACGTCCCCGTTCCTCGAGAACGATTTCCCTTTCTACGTCATGAATCTGTGCCGGCCTCTCTACTGGGACTGGAGTTCCGCCAAGCCCGTTCTTCGCAAGCAGTACGAGACGTTCGCCCGCGAGCGGGACCGGCGCGTCTTCGTGCACACCCCCTGCGTCAACAACCCGGAGGTGGCCGAGGAGATGAGCCGGCGGACGGCCGAGATACTGGAGGGCCTGCGGCCCGCCCGGCACCTGAGCCTGCTCTATGACCTGCGCGACGAGCCCAGCATCACCAGCTTCCTGCTGGCCGGCGACAGTTGCTTCTGCGAACACTGCCTGGCGCGCATGAGGGAGTGGCTCAAGGAGTCCTACGGCTCCCTGGCGGCCCTCAACGGCGAGTGGGAGACCGAATTCGCGTCCTGGGACGAGGTGGAGCCGATAACCACCCAGGAAGCGCTCGCGCGCCGCGAGCAGGGACGCTGGAACTTCGCGCCCTGGCACGACCACCGCGCCTTCATGAACGAGACCTTCGCGCGGGTCTGCCAGGAGCAGGCCGGGGTCATCCGCAAGCACGATTCCGAGGCCGTAGTCGGGCTGGGCGGCACGCAGTGTCCCTGGACGTTCGGCGGCTATGATTTCTCGAAGCTGGTGCCCGTTCTGGACTGGGTGGAGGCCTACGACTTCGGAGGGTCCGTGTCCTGCTGCCGGTCCTTCAAGGCGCGGCGGGATTTCCGCAACCTGAAAACTGACTTCGTGACCGGGGGGCTTCCGGCGGAAGCCGTCCGCGCGATGCTCTGGAGCTACGTCTTCCAGGCAGGGGGCCACAGCGGGACCATCGTCTGGCAGAGCAACGTCATGGTGGACGTAGAGTCCGAGGGCCTGGAGCCTACCGGTCCCGGACGGGACCACGCGGGGGTCTACGCCGAACTGCGCTCCGGCCTGCCCAAGCTCCTGCAAATCTGCGAGGAACGCAGTTCCCCGGTGGCGGTGCACTACTCGCAGGCCAGCATCAACGCCGACTTCATCACCGCGGTGCCGGAGCGCTGGCGCTCGGTGGCGGCCAGCGAGGCCGAGCGCTTCCCGGCCTACAAGTGCCGGGAGGCCTGGTGGAAACTGCTGGAGGACCGCGGCCTGAGGCCGGTGTTCGTCTCGGACCAGCAGGTCGCGGCCGGGGAACTCCTCAAACGCGGCGTGAAGCTGCTGGTCCTGCCGAGGTCCATTGCGGTCAGCGACGCCGAGGCTGCGGCGATGAAGGAGTTCGTGGAGGCCGGCGGTGTGTTCCTGGCCGACAGCTTCGCCGGGCGCATGGACGAGCACTGCCGCGAGCGCGAGGCGGGGGTACTTGACGGGCTCCTGGGGGTCGAGCGCCTGGAGGTCGACAACTATCATTCCAGCTCCCAGCGGGCTTCCATCGACTACGACGCCAAGGCCGGCGAGCGGCCGGTGTGGGGCGGGGGGGCCCTGCGCGCCGAGTGCGCGTTGGTCGAGGAGCGCATCGAGCCGCTCGACGGCACGCGTATCCTGGGCTGCACGGAGTACACCGACACGCCTCTGGGGATAGTCACCGAGCACGGGAAGGGCAAAGCGATTCTGCTCAATTGCGCGCCGCTGACCTATCTGCAGGCGCGGCGCACCGCGGCGGGCGGCGAGAGCTTCCAGAAGTTCTTCGGCGGCGCCCTCGACTGGGCCGGAGTGGAGCCCGAGGTGGAGGTGTGCTCGACGAACGGCGCCCGCCTGTCCGGCTGGCAGGTCTTCGGGTTCGGTCATGGCAAGGCCCGCTACTTCGGGGTGGGCCCTGACCTGGGCGTCAGTCAGGACGTCCTGGGGGGCATGGAGGTCGACGGCGGGACCGGCGCGGAACGTCAGGTGGAAGTCAAGTTGGCGATCTCCGGCCACGTCTACGAGGCGCGCGTTGGCGCTTACCTGGGCGAGGGCCGCGCGGTGCGGGACACGCTGGGGCCGACTTCCGTCAAGGTCTACGCGGTGATGCCCTACAAGGTCGAGGGTGTGGAGTTGAACTTCGAGGGCGGCGCGGCCAGGGCCAGCCTGAAGACCAGCAAGCCGGCCGGCGAGCACGTTCTGCGTTTCGATCTGTTTGACGCGGAGGATAGCCGCCTGTTGGACTCCGGGGCCAATGTGGTAGCTTCCGGTGGCACTGCCGAATGGAAGCCGGAGGGCGAGCTGCCCGCCGGGGGCAAGATGGTCTGCCGCGACGTGGCCACCGGCGTGAGCGCAGAGGTCGGGCTCTAGCAGGCTGTTGAAAAATGGAGCAGTCGTGATTGGGGCAGAATGGTCCAGATTCGAGGAGGGGTTCCGAAGTCGATGCCCAAGCATCGTCTTCGGGTTCTCGACGAAGGAGATGGGCCGTTATGCCCCAACCCC
>CBDUSI010000168.1:0-6866 GCA_965370045.1 uncultured bacterium
TCAAGCTGGCCATGATCCGCCTATACTTCAGGCGATTGTCAGACAGGGCCTAGCCCCTCTTGTCATGAACTGAATCGCCCTTCAGAAACCCGCTTACCGCCGGGCGTATCAGGCTCTCAATACCGGATGCGAACGCCGAACTCCGCGCCGCCGGCCGTCGTCTCGCTGTCGGGCCACTCGTCGGCGCCCTTGGTGCCGCCCTCGATCTTGAGCACCTCCCAGTAGCCGCCGAGGTACAGGCTGGTCCGTTCGGATAACTGGAAATCAAACCCGGTGCGGAGGCGCAGCAGCCAGCCGCGGTCGCCCTCGATGGTCCCGGCACCGTCCACGTCGGCCTCGGGGTTCAGCAGCCGGCCGTAGCTGACGCTCATTTCCATGGTGGCGGGGAGGTCCAGGCTGTCCTTGCGCAGCGGCAGCACCGCGCGGAGCTCGCCCTCCAGGAAGTACATGTCCGCGTCGAACTTCGTGCGGCTGCCGTCGTCGAACTTGCGCTCCAGCTCGCTGAAGCGTGCGGCCAGCCCGCCGAGCAGGGAGAAGTGCCCCACGCGCTCGACGTCCACGCCCCAGCCGGCCAGCGTGCGAAACTCCCAGGAGTTGATCTCCAGCTGGTTGCTGGACACGTTGGCACCGCCGACCTTCCACCTCTCGTCATCTTCGCCGGCGAAGAGCCCGGAGACCTCCGCGGAAGCCTCGAACCCGACACGGGTGCGCAGCTCGGCCACCAGCCGCGGCCGGACCATCCAGGACTCCCAGTCGCTGTCCATGTCGACCAGGTTGCTGTTCTCCTCGTGCTTGAGCTGGCCGATGTCGGTCGAGGCCTTGAGCACCACCTGGGTATTGCGGCCCTGCTCCAGCCAGGCCGGCGAGGGGTCCGGGGTCCGGCACCCGGCGGCAAGTACGGCCAGGGCCGCGAAACTCGCCAAGAGGGTCGTGCGCATGGATAGACCTCCCACGTCAGAAAAGCCCGGGCCTTACCCACAGCAGGCTCAGGTTGCAGGCCGCGTGAAAGAGCACCGGCCCGACCAGCGACCTCCTCCGCGCCCAGAGCCAGCCGAATACCAGCCCGGGGAAGAAAACCAGCAGCGCCCCGGGCCGGAAAGTCGCCGCCAGGTGGGCCAGGGCGAAGAGCCCCGCGGCCGCCGGCAGCCCCCATCCGACCTGGGCGCCCAGGAGCTTCTTCCCGCCGCTCCCGAGCCGGGAGAGCCCGCGCTGCAGGAAGCCCCGGAAGAAGAACTCCTCGGGCACCGCGACCAGCGCGACCTGGAAGAGCGCCGCGCGGGCCAGACCTCCAACGCTGACATTCTCTGAGTTAAACAGCTTGAGGGACCAGACGACAACGAAAAAAAGGGGCAGGAGCACCGCCGCGGCCCCGAAGCCTTCAAGAAGGCTCAGGCCCGCCTCGCGGGCCCCGGGGCCGAGAATCCCGGTCCGAACACGGGTTAAGAGCACCGGCAGGAGCAGCATGACCGAGGCGGCGACCGGCGCGGCCCAGTCCCCCAGCCACAGTCGCCCGGCCAGGGCCGCGGCGGCCACAAGCAGATACGCGCCGAGCAGCCCGGGGAGGTTCGGCTCCGGGAGAGATATTTCCTGGCCGGTTTTCGGCGGGCCGGTCACCCCTTGCGGCGCCTCCGGAGCCGGGAGAGCAGCCAGCCGCCGGCCAATGCCAGATAGGGCAGCCCCCAGCCCAGCGGCTCGCTTCCGGCCGCCAGCGAGCACCCCCCGCCACCGCCACCGCCGCCACCGCCGCTGGACTTCTTCTTGACGGTGAGGGTCACGGTGATGGTCTGGGGATTGTTGGTCGCGCCCGGGTCGGACACGGTGATGGTGGCATTATAGATGCCGATAGCCAGTGCGGACGTTGTGTAGGTGACGTCAATGGTGTCCGCCTCGCCGGTGGAGTCTCCCGAGTTGGGAGCGCAATCCAGCCAGGCGGCATCGTCGGCAATAGTGTAGTTCAGCGTGCCGGCCCCGCTGTTGGTGACGGTGAAGCTCTGAGAGGCGGCGTTGCCGCCAACCGTGACCAAGGGACTGAGCGAGGCGGTGCTGAGCGCGATCTTCGGACTTGTCTTCGAAGCCTGCGCGGTGTTGCCGTAGACGCCCATGTTAATCCGCCCGCCGTTGGACGCGGGTTCGTTGTTATACGCGCTGGCCGGGTCGCCGGCGTCGATGCACGGGCTGTGCACGGCATCTACCACCCAGACGGGTCCGGCCGTCCAGCGGCCCATGATCGACTTGAGGTGATAGTCGTCGCCGACCCCGTTGGCGAAGAGCGGGTCGGCGTCGATGTTCCCGGTCCCGGCCCAGCCGCCCTGGACGCAGGAGTAGGTGACGGTGACCGACGCGTCGTTGTATATCTGGGCGCCAGCGCCACCGGCAGTATTGCCCCACAGAATGCAGTTCTTGACAGTGGGGTTGGCACTGCTCAGGCTGGCAATCGCGCCGCCGTCCACCGCCGCTGAGTTGCCCTCGAAGGTGCAGTTGGTGACCGTTGGGGCTGAAGTGCTTATGTTGTGTATCCCTCCGCCGTCCCTCGCCGAGTTCCCGGTGAAGAGGCAGTTCGCCAACGCGGGCGCCGAGGTGCCTCCGTTGTAGATGCCCCCGCCGGGCTGTACGGCGGCGTTGTCGCTGAAGGTGCAGCCAGTTATGCTGGGCGACGAGGAAGAGTTAGTCATACCCGCCCCGTAGGTGTCCGAGGTGTTCTGCGTGAACGTGCAATCCGTCACGGTCGGGGAGGAAGTCAGGTTGTTGAACATCCCCCCGCCGGACTGCGCGGCTGTGTTCTGCGTGAACGTGCAGCCCGTGACCGATGGCGAGGCGGAACTGTGGCTGGCCATGCCGCCGCCGTAGAGCGTCGCCGCATTCGAATCGAACGTGCAGTCGGTGACGGTCGGCGAACAGAGCAGGTTATACATGCCCCCTCCCCAACTGCCCGTGTTGTCAGTGAATGTGCAGTTGGCCACCGTCGGCGAGACCCCGCTGTTGTACATGCCCCCGCCGTAATTGTCCGGGGCGGCCCCGTCGGCATTGCCTTCGGTGATGGTGAAGCCGTCCAGGGTCGCGCTGTCCGCGCCGGTGACCACGTGATAGCAGTTGTCGCTGTTGTCTCCCCCCGCGCCGATGTCTCCGCTGAGGATCGTGGGATTGCCGGCCACGTCGCGATCTCCCAGGGAGACCTCCCCGCTCGCGAAACCGCCGTAGATCTCCACGCCGCTCTTGAGCAGGAAGGTGGAGGCCCGCCCGCCGGGAGCGCTGGGCTTGTAGGTGCCTTCGGCCACCCAGATGCGGTCGCCGTCGCCCGCGGCGGTCAGGGCATCTTCCAGATCAAGAAAAGCATCGCCCCAGGAGCTTCCGTCATCCGCCCCGGCGCCGGCGTCCTGGTCGACGTAGATCACCGTGCCCGAGGCGATGTTGGTCACCACCACGAAGCTCTGCGGGCCGCTGGGCACCGACGCGCCCTTCACGCGCACGGTCCAGTTGCCGGCCGTGGCGCACGAGGCTATGGCCTGCTCCACGGTGTCCACGGCGTTCTTCCCGGCGTTGGTGGCGTCAGCCGGCGGGTCGGCGGGGTCCAGCTTGTATGGATAGTGAGTCACCCCGTCGGGGTCGATCAGTTCCAGGTCGAGGTCGTTGACGATTGCCGGGTCCGCGCCGCTGGCGCCGGCCGGGTCCATCCAGGTGAGGGTCACCTTGACCGAGGTGCCCCCGGCCACGCCGGCCAGGGTGTAATCCTGCTGCGCGGAGTCGGCCACGTTGTCTTGTTTAATCTGGTTGCTGCCGCCGGCGTCGGCCTGCAGCAGGTCCACCACCGCCTGGGCGTCGACCAGTCCGAAGCCGTAGACGTAGTCCGGGCCGGGATGGCCGAGATCGGTGGCCGTATGGATCAGCAGCCCCTTGACCACCATCGAGTCGGGGGCGGCACCGGCGTGGGCCGCGCGCCAGGCCTGGACCACCAGCGCGCTGATTCCCGAGGTCACCGGGCAGGCCATGCTGGTGCCGCTGGCCCAGGTGTAGGCGGTGTCGGTGGTGCTGGTGGCCGAGTACAGCTGTTCGCCGTTGGCCACCACGTCCGGCTTGATGCGCCCGTCGTCGGCCGGCCCGATGGAGCTGAAGTCGGTGATGGCGCCCGCGTCGGTGGTCGCGCCCACGGTGACCACGTTCTTGGAGCAGCCCCAGTTGGAGATGCAGTCGTAAAAGGGATTGGTGAGCCCCGGGGTGGCGTACTCCGTGCCGTCCTGGGGGTCGGCCCCCACGCCGGTGTCGCTGCGGTCGTTGCCGGAGGACTTGCAGATGGTCACGTCCGGGTTGGCGACCGCGACCAGGTCCCACCCGCGGGCGTACCAATCGTAGTCGCCGAAGATGCCCTCGCCCTCCCAGGCGCCGGCCTCCCAGCCGCCCACGTAACCCCAGGAGTTGTTGTGGACCACGATAGAGTAGTTGACGGCGGCGTGGGTCACCTTGTCCTGGGGATAGACCGTCCCCACCCCGTCGAGGTCGCTGTCGTAGTCGTAGGAGTAGAGCGTGGCCGCCGGGGCCATGCCCAGCGCTTGCGGCGTACCCGGCGGGTCGCCGATGATCGTCCCGGCCACGTGGGTGGCGTGCCAGGAGAGGCCGTAGTTGGTCTCCACCAGGGTCACCCGGCCGTTCAGGGCCTCGTGGGTGTCGCGCACGTAGCCGCCGTCGTCCATGCCCACCCGAACCCCGGCGCCGTCCAGGTTGTAGGGGCCGGCCTGAAGGTCGTCGACGTTGTGAATCGTCGACGCGTCGGAGTTGTCCGGCGCGGGCACCAGCTCGGGCGAGTCGTCGGCCGCCGGCGCGGGCGGGGGCGGGGTGTGCTCGACGGGCACGTAGCCCAGGAAGTGCACGTAGGCGATCTCGTCGCGCTCGGCCAGCTCGCGGATCTCCGGGGCATTGAGCCTCACGATCACGTCCCCGCGGTAGCGCCGGGCGCGGCGCCCGAACCGGCGGACCAGGCGCGAGTGGATATCCCCCGCCCCCGGGGCCGGCTCCAGCGCGACCAGCGCCTCGCCGCCGTTCTCGAGAACCTCATGGATGGGCTTGTGCAGCTTGTCGCCGAGCTTTACCCTGGCGACGCCGTCCAACTCGGGGTGGTCCTTGACGTGCCCCCAGGCGCCGTCGTCCAGCGTGGCCCGGTAGCTGTGCCCGCTGAAGGGGTCGCCGAGGTGCAGGCCGCGCTGGGCCAGGCGCTGCTTCTCGGCGTCGGTCAGCCAGCGCTTGAACTGCACGAAGACCTGCTCGCGGCCGGGCTTCTGCTCGAAGTCCGTCCCGGGCAGCAGCCAGCGGCTCTTGAGCTTGATGACCTTCTCGCGGTCTCCGGCCCCCAGCGACTCGTAGAAAGCCCGCTTGGCGGACGCGTCATAGAGGGCGCTCCGGCCCGCGTCGAGGCTGTCCCTGGTGGGCTCTCCCGCCGGCCGCAGATGCCACGCCGCGAGACCCGCGAGCACGCCCAGGACCAGACCGGCACCCAGCAGCCGCAGCAGCTTTAGACGCTTGGCGTTCCTGGTCATAGATGCCCCCCGGCAACGAGAAACGGCGATTCGGCGCGCTTATCCTCTCCATATATTATAGCCAACGCCCCCCGGGCAAGTCAACACGGGGGGCTTCCCCCAAACTGCCCTTGCCCGTCGCGCCGTGATGTGGAGAATCCGGCGGCTGGGCGCGAAACGCGCCGTTTTTCGGAGATTCCCAAAGATGCCTCAGGAAACCATGACCCCCCGCGAGCGCTGGCTGGCGGTGCTGAAACGCGAAACGCCCGACCGGGTGCCGATGGACTATCAGGCGACGCCGGAGGCCACCGGGAAACTGCTGGAGCACCTGGGCTGCGCGACGCTCGACGAGGCTTACGCGAAACTGCACATCGACCACCCGCTGGCCGTCAGACCGCGCTACGCGGGGCCCAAGCTCCCCGAGAACACCGACGTCCTGGGCCTGGAGCGCAAGACCGTCAACTACGGCACGGGCAGCTACGACGAGGTGGTCAACCACCCCCTGGCCGATTACGGCTCGATCGAGGAGATCGAGAAGAGCTACACCTGGCCGGACCACGACTGGTGGGACTACTCGGACATTCCCGGACAGGTAGCGGGCCAGGAGCACCTTCCGGTCCGCGGCGGCGGCTCGGAGCCCTTTCTGACTTACAAGAACCTGCGCGGCGACGAGCAGGCCTTCATCGACCTCATCGATAATCCGGAAATCGTCCACTTCTGCCTGGGCAAGCTCTACGACCTGGCCTACGAGCGGACCCGGCGCATCTACGAGGCGATTCCCGGCCGGGTGATGATCAGCTACGTGGCCGAGGATCTCGGCGGCCAGACCGCGCTGATGTACTCGCCGGACCAGATACGCGAGTTCTTCATCCCGCACATGCGGCGCATGGCCGAGCTGGTCCACGACGCGGGCGCGTACGTCTTCACGCACACTGATGGCGCGGTCCGGGATATACTCCCCGACCTCATCAGTATGGGCATGGACGTCCTCAATCCTGTCCAATGGCGCTGCGCGGGGATGGAGCGCGAGGGTCTGGCGCGCGACTTCGGCGAGAAGATAATCTTTCACGGCGGAGTGGACAACCAGCAGACCCTGGCCTTCGACTCGGTCGAGGACGTCCGCGCGGAGGTCGCCGAGAACCTGCGCGTCCTGGGCGCCGGCGGCGGCTACGTCCTGGCGCCCTGTCATAACATCCAGGCGGTGAGCCCCCCGGAAAACGTAGTCGCCATGTACCAGGCCGGCTACGCGCTGGGTTGGACCTGACGGGAGCGCGGAGTTCAACGCGCGCATGAACGCCGGCGGCATGCTGGAAATCCCCGGGGAGTGAGCCGGCCGTAAGAAGCAACCCGGTCAGCGCCGCC
>CBDUSI010000169.1:0-6733 GCA_965370045.1 uncultured bacterium
TTTCGTCGTCGCCCTTGAGCAGCGTGCACAGGCCCTTGATGGTCTCGCCCTCGGCCTCGGCGAGGCGCAGCTTCTCGGCGCGCTCGAACAATGGCCCCCAGACCTCGGGATGGTCGATGCTGAACGTGACCAGCTCGCCAACACGGGCGCCGGTAGCCGTGGCGATGGCCTCCCACTCCGCGCCCCGCGCCTTCAGCCGCGCGGCGTCTACTAACACTTCCCTCGGGAAGGGAACATCATTCTCAACCGCCAAGGCGCCAAGGGTCGGAGAACGGGGTTCCTCTCCCTCGCGGGGAGCGTCTGCCAGTTGTCCGGGTCTGGATGTCCGCGGGCCGATCATATCTCTTCTCTCTGGCCAACAGCCCTTCTTGGCGCCTTGGCGGTTAGATCACATGTTCAATAGTATTATACACCGAACGCGCCCGAATGTCAAGCAGATAAGACAGAATAATGACGAGAAAATGCAAGTAGCTGGGGTAGAGTTGCTTATATAGATGGAAAGTGGGGTTCAGGGCCAGAACCGCTGGTTGAGATAGCCGGACAACAGAATTCCCGGTTTGCGGTTGACTCCGGGGCGGCGACGGGGTATGTTACTAGAGAGGCAATGGGAGCAGTTGTGAGCGGGCAATAGCGGTGGGTGTCGCGGGAGTGCCCCCGAAGAACTCTGTGGTGGAGGGTAGCGCATGAGCAACCGACCAGATCTTTCAGATTACTTGGCCCACTTCACAACTGATCGCCCGCCGGTCGCCAGCCAAGATGCGGACAACCCAGGTGCCAAGTACTCGTCCATGTCAGCTCAGAACCGCCTTGGGTCGATCCTCACGGGCGGCAAGATCGTGGCGTGCAACCTACCCTGGAAGCTCGGGCGGGCAGCGTGCTTCACAGAATGTCCCTGGACGAGCCTGTTGGATCACGCACGCCGCTACTCACCATTTGCCGTCGCCTTCGCAAAAGCTCGCGTCTTCGCTGCCGGCGGAGGCCCCGTCTACTATGTTCGCGCAGACCACTGGCAGAAGCAGGAGTGGCATCCGCACGTGCGCACGTTCGTCACCCCCTTCTCGCCAGCATATAGGCCATCGAAGCTTAAGGCCAAAAAGTACTTGGACGGTAAGACGGTCGACTTCTCGCACGAGAGGGAATGGAGAGTGCCCCACGACTTCACATTCAAGCTTTCTCAAGTCGCGTTTGTGATTCTCAACACGTATGAGGATATGGCCAAGTTCCCCAAGCCTTTGAAGGATAAGATCGGACGGGACAAGTTCCTAATCATGGACGTGTACCGGACGATTGAGAATCTATGGCCGGTACACAGGTTGTGACCGGATGCATCGAAGCACCGTTGGAGGTCGGCTGGGAGGAAGCCCCATATGAGCGTCAAGGAATGGGAGGAGCGGCTGAAAGCAACTTTCGGTCAAGGGGGCGTTACGGGTGGAATCCTCTTGTCGCTCTACGACGCGGAGAAGCAGTATAGGCGGTTCATCTGTACTAGGCTGCGTGGGCGACTCGTACTCATGGACAGTTTCTTCGCCTTCTTCATGGAGACACTCGGGGCAGCAGAGCTCTGCTTTCGCCAGAGGCACGCGGAGTTCCGGCATCGGTGGTATGCGCTGGTGCTGCTCAACTACGCGATCCTATTCAGACGATTCCGAGCTGCTGAGGCCCTGCTGCTACATGGCTACCCTTTCTCCGGCTACGCTTTGCTGCGCGATATCAAGGATCAGGCAATTCTCCTGGCCGCCAGCGCGTCAGGGGTGAGTACATGGGGCAAGGTGACAGGACACGATGGTGGGGAGGGGCAATCACGTCCGGAGGCCGAACTGAAAGAGCGCCGCAAGAAGGAAGAGGGCCGCGTCATGCGGCTAATGCTCGGCCCAAACAGCGGCCTGAGCGCCGAGGATCAGGAGAGGTTGGGACGCTGGACAGAGATGTTTCATTGGGAGGTTCACGGATCAAGACTTACGTCGGTCATGGAGGGTGAGTCCTGGGTCAAGGGGGAAACATCGTTGCCCATATACCCGCAGTGTGACCTTGAACAGGCGTCTATGTACAACAACACTTCCTGTAAGCTCGGGTGGATGCTCCTTCGAACCTTTGCTTTTCTCCAACTCTCCCCGGCTGTATTCGGGGCGCAGTGGATGCATAAGTGGAACGTGTTGGACTCTTCCTTCCGTGAGGCTGTCGAGGCATTTGCCGAACTTGGCAAGCCTCTTGGCCACGCCATCATCAGATTCGTGGAAGTCAAGTTTCCCTTTGCCCCGGACAGGACAGTGTATTCAGAGTCCTGATCCTGAGAGTTCCGGCTATTCCGGGGCTATTCAGGTGACACCCACCGTTATTGCTCCCCCTTGACCCCACCCAACGGGGAGGCTATGTTACCTGCATATGAACACGCCCGAGCCCAAACCGAAACGCTCCCGGCGGATGGTCCTCTGGCTGGTGGCCATGCCGATTGCCATACTCCTCCTGGCCCTGGCCGGCGCGAACTGGAAGTTCTTCCACTTGGCTTACGCCAAGCACCTGATGCGCAGCGACGACCCGAAGAAGCAGGGCCGCGGCGTCCAGATGGTGGCGGAGACCCACCTGCGCAAGGGCATGACGCGGGATGAGATACAGCGTCTATTGTCCCCCGCCAGGGTTGAGGATGGCCTGGTTTCCGGGGAGTTCCTGTCTTCCGCCGGATTTACCGTGGACGCGGTTCTTGTCTTGCCCGTGATCATTGAAGGAACCCCTCCCCTCCCCGTTGGCTGGCTGATCTTCATGCATTTTGAGAACGACAAAGCGATATATTCCTTTTTCCTCCCCGAACCCGACCTAGTTGGTGAAGGCGGCCAAGTGATCTCATGACCACGCCCGCGCCCGAGCCCAAACCGAAACGCTCGCGGCGGATGGTCCTCTGGATGGTGGCCATGCCGATTGCCATACTCCTCCTGGCCCTGGCCGGCGCCAACTGGAAGACCTTCCACTTAGCTTACGCCAAGCACCTCATGCGCAGCGAGGACCCGGCCAAACAGGGGCGCGGCGTCTGGATGGTCGTAGAAACCCACCTGCGCAAGGGCATGCCCCTGGAGGAGGTACGGCGTCTGTTGACCCCCGCCACAGTCACTGAAATATTCTACCTGTTCCGAAGGGACCGCCGTTTCTATGAAGTGGCCGTAGCGAAGGCCCCGTCGGACGAATTCTTCCTGCTGATCTTCGATGAGAACGACAGACTGATCCGTCCTTAGGTCTTGGCGCCCCTTAGCCCTTGACCCCTCCGTTGACAAGATGTTATAATGTAACGGAGGAGGTCCTTCGTGCCCGCCGCACCCGACGAGAGCGCCAGCATCCTTGCCGAGCAGGCCATTGCCCGCGGTCTTATCACCGGGGAGCAGGCCCAGGAAGCTCTCGAGGTCATGGCCAAGATGGAAGAGCTGGGGGTCCCCGAGGACCTCGGCCGGGTGCTGGTCAAGAAGGGCTTCATCAGTGACGCGCAGCTCAATCAGCTGGAGGCCAAGGTCACCCCCAAGCAGCCGACTAACATCGGCGGCTTCGAGATAATCTCCCGGCTAGGGCGCGGGGGCATGGGCGCGGTCTACAAGGCCCGCCAGGTGAGCCTGGACCGCATCGTGGCCCTAAAGGTTTTGCCCCCCGTGCTGGCCCGCGACAAGGACTTCATCGAGCGCTTTTTCCGAGAGGCCCGCGCGGTGGCCAAGCTCAACCATCCCAACATCGTCCAGGGCATCGACGTGGGCGTGGCCGAGAAGTTCTACTACTTCGCCATGGAGTACGTGGACGGCGAGCCCGTCCAGCGCATGCTGGCCCGCGAGGGTCCCCTGGACGAGAAGCGCGCCCTGGACATCACCTTGCAGGTCGCCCAGGCGCTGCACCACGCCCACCGCCACGACATGATCCACCGGGACATCAAGCCGGACAACATCATGGTCACCTCCGGCGGGGTCACCAAGCTCTGCGACCTGGGCCTGGCCAAGAGCCTGACCAGCGACTCCGGGGTGACCCAGGCGGGCATGGCCGTGGGCACCCCGCACTACATCTCGCCGGAGCAGGCCCGCGGCGAGCAGAGCGTGGACATCCGCTCTGACATCTACTCGCTGGGGGCCACGCTCTACCACATGGTGGTGGGGCGCACGCCCTACTCCGGCTCCAGCGCCGCGGTGGTCATGACCAAGCACATCAACGACGAGGTGCCCAACCCCCGGGACGTCCGGCCGGAGATCTCCATGGGCCTGGTCCGGCTGGTCGAGAAGATGATGGCCAAGGATCCCAAGGACCGCTACCAGACCCCCGAGGACCTCATCCGCGACGTTAACCTGATTATTTCCGGCAAGAGCCCCGCGGCGCTGCGGCTGGGCGCCGGGCGCTCCGCGGTGCGCGGCTTCAGCGGCGTGCCGGGCGCCGCGCGGGCCCGGGGCCACGCCCGGCGGACCACCACCCGGCCGGTCGAGCCGGTCCCCGCCAAGAGGAGCCCCGCGGTGCTGATCGCCATCGGCGCGGGGATACTGCTGGTCGCCGCGCTGGGCATCGGGCTGGGGCTCTACTTCAAGGGCGGCGACGACGACGATAAGCTGCCGCCGCCCAAGAATGGCAACGGCCAGGTCGTCAAGAAGAACGGCAACGAACCCGACCCGGCGGAGGTCAAGCGCAAGAAGCGATTGCAGAAACTGGAAGACGACTTCAACGGCATCTGCCGGGACTGGCAGAAGAACCCGCTGGCCTTCCGCCGGATCGAGCAGAACCTGAACATGCTCAAGACCGAGGCCACCGGGACGGTCTGGGCGCTGCGCGCCGACGAGAAGGTCCGCGAGGTCCAGGACGGGTGGAAGAAGTACTGCGACGCCGAGTTCGACAAGGCCCTGAAGCGGGCCGAAAAACTGGTGGCCGCCGGGCGCTTCGGGGCGGCCATCAAGGCCTTCAGCAACCTGCCGGTCAACCCCGACCTGATGCGCCGCGCCACGAACCAGCAGCGGCGCATCGAGGCCCTGGCCGCCGGGCGCTACCGGGCCATCAAGACCGCGGCCTGGAAGATGCTCTCTCCGGCCGTCTACCAGGAGGACCGCAAGGGCGACCTGGCCGGCGCCGAGAAGCACCTGCGCACCGCCCTGGCCTTCAAGGTCGCCAGCGTGAACACCAAGGTCAACTCCGAGCTCGGCAGGCTGCGCGCCGAACACAAGAAGCGCCTGGACGATCTCACCAAGCGGATGGCCGACGTCCGGAACCGCGAGCTGCGCAAGCTGCGCAAGGACTTCCGCGACTGGCGCGGCAAGGTCTTCGCCGAGGCCGCGGTGGTGGACGGCGCCAGCAAACTCTTCAAGTTCGGCGGGGCCGGGAAGATGGCCGGCAACCGACTGCTCCACCGCCGCTTCAAGCCCTTCGAGGCCGAGGCCAAACGCATCCAGCGCGACCTGGCCGCGCTGGAGAAGTTCCAGCAGGACCTGCCCGCCAAGTTCGAGGCCCACAGTGGCAAGAGCGTCACCGTGGCGGCCGGCTCCAGCGTGCACAAGGGCAGCCTGGAGGACGTTGAGTCCTACCGCGTGGGCCTGCATCCCCGGGGCTACCCGCCGGGGGCCAAGATATACGTGAACTACGCCGACATGCTGCCGGCCAACCTCGCGGGGCACGCCGGCCTGGACGCCGGGAAGCCGGCCGACGCTTATCTCGCCGGGCTGCTGGCCTTCTACTCCGGCCGCAAGGGCCCCGCGGTGGAGAGCTTCAGGACCGCCGCCAAAGACGCCAAGCTCAAGGCCGACGCCCAGTACTACCTGACGCTCTCCCAGGCGGCTTACAAAGCCGCGCGGGAGGCCGAGGCCGACGAGGTTCTCAAGAAGTGCCGCGCGCTCTACGAGCGGCTCAAGGCCGCGAAGATTCCCAAGGGCGACCCCCAGTGGGCGATCCTCAAGGAGCAGCTCGATCTGCTGATGAAGGGGTACGCCGATACCGAAGTGGTCAAGAGTAACCCCGGAAAGTGAGAAGAGCAGGAGAGGATATCATGCGAACCGTGCTGAGCGCCGCACTGCTTCTGGGGCTGCCGCTGGGGGGGCTGGCTGGTGAGCCGAGCATCAAGGCGATGCTCAAGGAAGCCCAGGCCATGGCCGTCAAGCCGGCGGGGACGGATCCCGCGGCCGACCCCAAGGCCGGGGTGAAGGACAGCACCTTCGTCACCCAGATGAAGGCGCGCCTGGACCGCGACCTGACCAGCATGGTCTTGGACATGCGCAAGCGGCGCGACCACCGCGGCCAGGGCTGGGCCTACTTCGACGTCCACCGCTACCCAGTGGCCCTTCAGCACTTCCTCAAGGCCACCAAGAACGAGCGCGACTGGCACACGCGCAACGGGTTCGCCTACGGCGACCTGGCCAAGCTCTACATGATGCTCGGCCAGAAAGAGCAGGCCGGGACCGCCGCCGGGAAGTTCAAGAAGCGGGTCAGCGCGCCCTGGATGCTGGACCGCTACAACCGCCTCAAGCAGTGGGTGGACAAGTTCGACAAGCACAAGGCGGAGGTCGGGAAACTCGAGGCCAAGGCCGCTGGCGACCCCAAGGACACTCGCAGCCGCTGGCGCCTGCTGGACCTCTACCGCTCCGACTACCCCCGGCGCCTCGACGAGTTCGTGGGCCTGATGAAGTTCCGGGAGATGTACCCCAAGCACAAGTCGGTCACCGGCGGCGAGTGCGAGTGGCGGCTGATGGCGGTAATGTGGCGCTTCGGGATTCGCGACGAGGCCCTCAAGCTCGCCGTG
>CBDUSI010000170.1:0-6395 GCA_965370045.1 uncultured bacterium
GCTCACCCTCGGGCCTCGCATCGCTCGGGAGCGCCCGCCGTCACGGCGCTCCATTTTTCAACGGACTGCTAGGAGGAGAGAAAGCATGGCTTCCTGCGAAGAGATGCGGACCCGGCTCGACCGTTACGTCGACGACGAGCTCGGCCGCGAAGAGCGGCTGGACTTCGAGAGCCACTTGGGCGACTGCCCGGAGTGCAGCCGGGAACTCGGCGAGCGCCGCGCGGCGATGGGCATGCTCGCCGACTGGTCCGCGTCGCTGAAAGCCCGCCCGGCGCCCCGGCGCGCGGCACGGTCGAGACTGCCGTTGGTCCTGGCCGCGGCCGCCGCGCTGCTCCTGGTCGCCGTGCCGGTGGGCCTCTATCTGCGGGGAGAGGGCACGCAGACGAAGCCCGTCATCAAGGCCTCCTCCGGCAGGCTCACCTGGCGCACCATGGACGAGGGCGTCGAGATCGTCCGCGGCAAGCCGGGCGAGGCGATGGAGCTGGTGGTCGATCCCTTCCCCGCGACTCTGCGTAAGCTCACGCCGGCCGACGGCGTGGAGATAGTTAACGGCAAGTCGGGCAGTCCCGACGAGCTGGTTGTGGACCCGTTCCCTGAGGAGGGCAAGTAAGATGCGTCGCTTAATTCTGTCATTGGTGCTGTTGGGCCTCGCCACCGGCTTCGCGCTGGCCGGCGAAGGCAAGGACAAGAAAGACGAGGGGCCCAAGACGGGCCTAGTGGCCCATTACTTCAAGGACGCCACCGAGTGGGACGGCAAGTGGAAGGAAGGCGAGAAGCCCACTGTCGACCCCAAGGAGTTCACCTTCGGCGAGTACCGCTACTCGCGCGTTGAGCCGCTGATCAACCACCTCTTCATCCGCCGCGGCTGGTTCAGCGTCCGCTGGGTGGGCTCGGTGAAGGTCGAGCCCGGCCTGGGAGTGCTCAAGGGCGCGAAGAAGCCCCCGCTGCCGGAAGGTCCGGTGGACGTCACCTTCGAGCTGTGGTGCGACGATGGCGCGCGCCTGTTCATCGACGGCGTCAAGCTGATCGACGACTGGCGGCCCTGCGCCGAGACCGACCCCGAGGCGCACCGCAAGGTGACCGTCAAGCTGGTGCCCGGCCCGCACAAGATCGTGGTCGAGTACTTCCAGGGCGAGAGCCTGCGCAAGAAGGACAAAGACCCCGCCAAGCTGTACTGGGCCTGCGAGGCGCTCAAGATCAAGCGCAAGATCATCCCCGCCGCGCACTTCTTCCACACCGCCGAGGACCTGGAGGACTACGAGCCCTCCACCAAGGTCAAGGACGAGGAAGAGGGCGACGACGAGGAAGAAGACAAGGGCAAGAAAGACAAGTAAGCCTTCCTCAGGGCTTCAATAGCAAACCAACGCCAGCGGGCGGGCCCCCGGCAGGGGGTCCGCCCGGTGTTTACTTACCGGGCTTCGACTTCAGCAACTGCTTGACCTTCTCCAGCCAGCCGGCGTCCGGTATGGTGTAGGGGCGGAACTTCTCCAGCGTTCCGTCGCTTTCGACTGCCAACATCGCCTTGTGCAGACCGAGGTTGCTCGCCGCGGTGGAGTCGCATATCTCCGAAGAGTCGGCCGGGCTCATCTGAAAGAGGATGCGCAGGTCGAACTCGCGCAGGGCGCTCCGCGCCAGGGCCCGCGACAGGTTCGCCAGCGTATCGCACCAGACGATGCAGTGCACCCCGTGCTCGGGCCCCTCGCGAAGCAGGTTGGCGAAGAGCTCCCCGGGAGAGGACTTCTCCTCCTCCCCCGAAGAGAAGGAGAAGGAGTCTTCCTGGCGCAGCGCCCGGAGTCGCTGCAGGCCGAAGGCGATGACGTAGGTTCTCCGACCGACGCGCTCCTCCTCCTGTTCCGCGTCCGCGATGTGCTCTTCGTGGACCTCCTTGAGAATCTTCTCGACGTTCCTGAGACCGGGGACCACCATGCGCGACTCCCCCACCGCATCGGCCAGCGAGGCCAGGTGCGCGGCGTTCTCTCCGGTCTTGCCCTCGCCGTCGAAGACAATAAACTTGACGTCCTCCCCGCGGTGGCCGGCGGCCAGGCTGATCAGCGTCGCCATCAAGGTCGCGAAGGCCGCCTGCCGGTTCTGACCAACGATCAACAGGTTGCTGCCGCCAGCGCGGGAGAAGCGAACCTCCGTGGGCCCCTTGATCGCGCTGGCCGCCCCGATCCAGGCGCGCCCGGAGGTGCCGCCGGGAAGCTCTCCCTTTGCCAGCAACTCCCGCAGCAGAGGGTTGTCTCTCAGGTCCGCCGGCGCATTGCCCTCGAAGACGATCGTGCGATCCGCGGGACGCTCGCCTTCCTCCCCGGCCCGCGCGGCGAGTTGGAGAAGGTGGTGTTCCTGAACGTCCTCCGGCATCCAGACGACCTGGAAAGGGCTGTTGCCTTCGAGCAGGCCCGACATGTGGTTGTAGATGGCCTCGCCCGAGTGGGACAGCAGGCGCGCCGCGGCATTCTCTTCGCTGAGAATGAGCTGGGAATCGGCCTCGTTGCACTGCAGCGCTATGCGCACGCCCATCTGGCCGAGCGTGCTCTTGGCCAGCGTGTAGATGCCGCTGAGCGTCTGCGAGCCGAGGATCACGTGGATGCCGAAGGCGCGGCCCTGGCGGACGAAGCGGTCCAGCAGCAGCGCGGCGTCGCGGGCGATGACGTCGTCCTCGGTGAAGAACTCCTGGAACTCGTCGATCAACAAGACAGTCCGGGGCAGGTGCTTCTCCGGAGCGCTTCGGCGATAGCCGGCGAGGTCCTGCACGCCGGCCTTCCGGAACATATCTCCCCGGCGGCTCAGCTCCTCGTTGATCTTCTGCAGTACGCTGAGCCCGAATTCGCGATCGCTCTCGATGGCGATAACCCGGGCATGGGGCAGCCGGTGCGTGGCGAACAGCTTGAACTCCACGCCGTGCTTGAAGTCGATCAGGTAGAACTCGACCTCTCGCGGGCTGAACCACATGGACGTGGCGGTGATGATCACGTGAAAGAGCGTGGACTTGCCCGAACCGGTCCGGCCGCCGACGAGCGCGTGCTGTGCGGTGCCGCGGCCCAGGTCGAGATGCTGGATGCGCTCCGCGCCGGATCGGCCGATCGGCACGCGGATACCGCTCTCCGCGGACAGGCTCCAGGTCTCGTCCGAACTCGGAACGATGGCCGCGAAGGGAAGTTCCACCTGCTGCGCGTCGACGGAGCACTTGCCGATCCCGTCCAGGAGCTTGGCCATGGCCTCCTCCTTCGGCGGGACCTCGCCGGAGAAGTCACCCTTCTTGAGGCCCGGGTGGTCGACGCTGAGCTTGTTTCCGTCGTCGCTGAGAACCAGCGCATTCCCGAGCATGTTCTCCGAGTCACTTTCTTCGGTAAGCTTCGCCTTCGCGCCGCGATGAATGAGGGTATAGACTCCGCAACGCGGGCCGCTGGTCAGGACGCTGGCCAGCCGCTCCAGGGCGAGATCGCTGAACCGCGTGGGGAAATCGGCGATGACCACGAACTCGTACGGCTCGGTCATTTGCCCGGCGTCCCGATTGTAGTCGGCGATCGTGGCGTAGCGGTTGCGCAGATAGGTCTGGATTACCTTTTCGATACGCTCGGTCAGGTCCGAGAGCTTCCTCTCGATGTGCGCTGGCTCCGTCCAGATGCGCCCCCGCACCAGGGACTCGTCGTACTCGGAAAGCTGCATCAGGCCGGCGAAGCTTTCCCCGAGTCCGACGGGGTCGATCAGAGTCAGCTTGATCTTGCCGGCCGGGAAGGACCTGAGAAGCCGCAGCACGCAGCCGAAGAGGCCTTCAATGGCCCGCGTTCGTCCCGGCCCCGGAGCCTGAATCAGTAGCGAGCCGCACGTCGGGAAAGAGAGGGCCAAAGGCAGTTCAACCGTCTTCTCATCGGGCAGCGAGAAACGCGTATCTTCATCGTCGCAGGGAAACTCAAGCCGGGTCATGTCCAGGTCGACCGTCCCCACGAAGACGTTCTGGGGGAAATCGTCCGGGAGCCGCAGATCCTCCCCGTTACGTTCATCCAGCGCGGCCCGCGTCTGGCGAAACTCACCCATCCCTCGCTTGCAGAAGGCGACGAAATCTGCCAAGCGCGTTTTCCACTCCGCGGCCAGTTGATCAATCGTCCGATCCTTCCCTCCACGGGCCTCCTCTGTCCGGGTCTCGCACGTAGTCTCGAACCCCTGAGTCTTCTGCCGGTGCCGTTCGGTGAGAGTGGAAACTTCCTTCCCGTGCTCGGCTTCCAGGCAACTCAGGCTTTCGTCTCTCTGGCGCTCGATTCTGCTGAGCAGGCGCTGGTGCCGTTCACGAATTGTGGACACGGCCTTGTCGGAAGTACCCAGCGTCTTCTTGCGTTGCTCGTCGAGGTCCTTCTCCAGGACCAGGATGCGGCCTATCTGCTCTTCGAGATATCGCGCCCCCCCCAGCTCTTCTTCGGCCACTGCCCCCAGCCGGTCGAGGCGCCCCAGCCGGACATTGACGTCCGCCCACAGGATACTCAGCGCGGCGACCATGGGTTTCCCGGTCCGGGGGCCGGAGAATCCTGCGAGGAACAACAGAGTTGCGGCCAGCGTTACACCGACGTACACGAGGTTGACCAAGGACCAGGACATGTGGACCACCAGGCCAGCGACCGCGGCGTGGGCCAGCAGCGCGACCAGGTAAAACAGGACCAGCGTCACGCGGTTGGCCAGAACGGCGGCGATGGTTCGCCGGGTGGCGGCCAGGGACCGCTTGCTCCCGTCAAGTTCCTCGGCGAGCGTTTCTGCGTCCTCGTCGAGGAGTGAGGGCGACCACTCCTCGTCGGCAACCGGCCCCTCGTCGTCGGGCGGCAAGTGGACGGCGCGCTTCGCGGCGAACTGCCAGATTTGTTCCTTGAGCTTCTCGGCTTTGGATCGCAGCGATGCGAGCCTGTCGCGCAGCCACGCGAGCTTCTCGGCCGCAGCTTCCGACTCGGGCCGAATCTGGTCAGCGATGTCCAGCTTGCCCTTGCTGAGTGCCTCTGCCTGACTGTCAACTTCTCGCTTGACCTGCACGCGACTCGCCGCCAGACAGCTGGAGAGCGCCTTGTCAATGCGCGAGAGCCTCGCCTGGAAGACTTCCAGTATCTGCTTCCTGGGCCGCTCGTAATGGTCGGTCGCCTGCTCTTTCCTCGCAGCGCCGAAAGCGTCCTTCAGCGCCTTGAGCCCGCTGCCGCAGTCCTGCTCCGCATGATAGACCTGTTCCTCGTATTCCTCGTTGGCTCGGTCCCTGGCGACCAGGATTTCTCGAAGGCGCCGCTCCAACTCCGTGATCTGGAGCGCGATTTCGCCGACTCGTAGGTCGATCATGCAGTCCCTTCCTGGGCGGCCCGGATCAGCCGCATTCCTGGATTATCTGCCCGAGGGAGCGTTGAATCTCGCCCATGGCGCTCTGCGCTCCGCGCGCCGAGAGGAACAACCCATCGATGAATGCCTTCTGAAACGCGGCGCGAGCCTCGTCCCTCCAGTAAGGTGAGGTTTCCGCCCACTGCCGAGTTATGTCCTTCAGTGCGTGACTCAAGGGCAGGTCGGCGCGACTGATCCTGGCCCTCGGTACTCCGCTCTCCGAATCCATCAGCCCTCCAGACCGGGCGGCGACCGGTGAAAGTAGACGTCCAGGCTGTCCAGCATCTGGTCCAGGCGGACCAGGGCCTGGGGGATCAGCGTGTCGAGCTGCTGGTCCAGGCTGCGACAGGGCCGCAGGCGTTTCCCGATCTTCGATTCCATCAGCATGCTGCATCTCTTGACCACCTGCACCTTGTGTTCGGCCTCTTCGGTCAGGCGAATGGCCCGGCTCAGGGCCTTCTTCTCGTCCATCGCGCTGGCCTTTCCCAGGGTCTCTCTGCTCCAGGTGGCCTGCGCGTATGCCTGCCGGGCTTCCTCCACCTTCTCTCGCCTTCTTCGCAGCTGCTGCTTCCAATAGGGACCCACTTCCCGCTGAAGCCAAGCCTCAACCTTGCGGGCGTTCGCGTAGGTCTCTTCGAGCGACTTGCGGCAGCTTTCCTCGAACCGCACGAGCTTGACCCGAAACCGCCGAATGACCTCGGGTGAGTCGATATTCGCGGGTCTCTGGGCCACGTGCCTACCCCTGGCCGAGATACTCGCGTATGCTCTGCGCTTTGCGCAGAAGGATGGGTATCTGCTTTTCCGAGGAACTGGCGAGCTTGTCCATCACGTGAATGGCACGCTCGAAATCCTCTGCGAACTTGGCGTGTTCCTGGTCCTGCCAGGTTTCGCCGAGCTTGATGTACTGGCGATGGATAACCGCCAGCTGCCCCTGCACTTCGCCGGTAAAGCGCTTGAGCTGGGCGGCGAACCGCTGAAGGGCTTCCGGGTCAACAACAGCCTTGGCCATGCTCAGTCCCCCAATTCCCCGGTGAAAGGACGCTGCGGAG
>CBDUSI010000171.1:0-6395 GCA_965370045.1 uncultured bacterium
CCGACCGCCCCCTGGCTAACCGCCCCCGGCTGGTCACCTTGCGCGTGCCGGGCCCCCCCCACGAGGAGGTGCTCACCGGAATGGACCGGCTGGCCGCGCGCCTGGCCGGCGCCGGGCAGGCCAACTCCGAGGCGGTCTCCAGCACCGTGGAGTACTTCGTCGAGAACTATGGCGGCCGGCCCACGCTGGCCGAGGCCGCCCGGCGGGCCGGCCTCTCCGCCTACTACCTGGGGCGCATCTTCCGGCGCGCGGTGGGGGTCAGCCCCGCGCGCTTCCTGCGCGAGATGCGCCTCCGGCGGGCCCGCGAGCTCCTGGCCGGCCGGGCCGCGCGCGTCTCCGCAGTGGCCGCCCGAGTGGGCTACCTCGACCCGGCCTACTTCTGCCGGCACTTCCGCCAGACTTTCGGGACCAGCCCCACCCAGGCCCGCCAACGACCCTGAGCGCACCCCCGGCTAATATATCCAAACAGCCGGCAAATCCGTCCAAGTCAGCCCCAGGACAGCGCTGTATACTTATCGAAGAGGCGCGGGTGGCGCCAACTCTTTGGGAGAGCTGCGAATGAGCCTCAGCATCAAGGAATTCCGCCAGCCGGGAAACTGGTGGCGCTCGGCGCCCTTCTGGTCATGGAACGACACACTCACGCCCAAGGGCGTCCGCCAGGCAGCCGCCGATCTCTTGAAGGGGGGCATGGGTGGGTACTTCTGCCACTCCCGCTGGGGGCTGGAGACCGAGTACTTCTCGCCACGGTGGATGGAGTGCATTCGCGCGGCGGTGGCCGAGGCCAAGAAGCGCGGCGCCTACTGCTGGCTCTACGACGAGGACCGGTGGCCCTCGGGCGCGGCCGGCGGGCAGGTGACCATCCCCCACCCCGAGTTCCGCGCCAAGAGCCTGATCGCCGAGTGGCCGCCGGACGGCGTGCTGGCGAACCTGGCCAAGGGGCAGAAGATCGACAAGGCCATCATTGCCCGCTTCGCGGTCAGGGGCGCGCCCGGCAAGCTGCGCTCCTTCCGCCGGCTGGGGAAAGACGCGTGGCCGCGGCGCGGCGAGCGGGCCCTGCGGTTCTGCCGGCTGGTAAATCCCGACACCGACTGGTACAACCGCGGCGCCTACCTCGACAACATGGACCCCAAGGCGGTCCGGGCCTTCATCGACCACACCTACGAGGGCTACCGCAAGGCGGTGGGCCGTGAATTCGGCAAGACCATACCGGGCATCTTCACAGACGAGCCCAACTACCACCAGCCCTACCACTCGGGGGTGGGCGAGCGGTTCCTCCAGGTGCCCTGGACCGACCGGCTGCCCGCCGAGTTCCGGAAGCGCTGCGGCTACGACCTCCTGAGCCAGCTGCCTCATCTCTACTTCGAGGCAGGCGCGCGCGGCCTCAAGGTCCGCCGGGATTTCCGCAAGGTCTGCGCTGAGCTGTTTGAAGAAGCCTTCAGCCGCCAGATCGGCAGATGGTGCGCTCGGCACAAGCTGCCGCTCACCGGGCACTACCTGGCCGAGCAGACCCTCGAAGCCCAGACCCAGGTAATCGGCGCGGCCATGCCCCACTACGTCCACATGCACATGCCGGGCATCGACATCCTGCGCCGGTCGATCAGCGAGGTGCTGACCTGCAAGCAGGCCTCCAGCATCGCCGAGCAGTTCGGACGCCGGCGGGTGCTCTCCGAGACCTACGGCGGGGCCGGCTGGCACTTCAGCCTGGCCGACCAGAAGTGGATGGGCGACTGGCAGTACGCCCTGGGGGTCAACCTGCGCTGCCAGCACCTGGTGCTCACCAGCCTGCGCGGCGGGGCCAAGCGCGACTATCCGCCGAGCTTCTTCCCCAACAATCCATCCTGGCGGCACAACAACGTGGCCGAGGACTACTTCGGCCGCCTGAGCTACACGCTGAGCCAGGGCCGGGCGGTCCGCGACCTGCTGGTAATCCACCCCATAGAAAGCGCCTGGGCGCTCTACACCTCCGACGCGAAGGCCGCGCCCAGAAAGCAGCTGGCGAAGCTGGACCGAAAGTTCGCCGGCCTGCTCGAACAGCTGCTGGGGCTGCACCGGGACTTCGACCTGGGCGACGAGTCGGTGCTGGCCAAGCACGGAAAGGCCCGCCGCGGCGAGTTGGCCGTGGGCCGCGCGCGCTACAAGGCGGTCCTGGTGCCCGAGTGCCTTTCACTGCGCAAGAGCACCCTGAAGCTGCTCCGGAGTTTCGCGGCGAAGGGCGGCAAGGTGCTCTTTCTAGGGTCGCCGCCGGGCCTTCTGGACGGGGCCAGGTCCGCCGAGCCGGCAAAGGTGCTCAGGCGAATCGGCAAACGCGTGTCCGCACGACGGGCCAGCGCCTTCGCCGCCCTCCTGGGCCGGGCGCTCGACGATGCCCTGCCGCCGCGACTCTCGGTGAAAAGCGCCGGGCGGGAGTGCGCGGCGGTCATCTACATGCTCAGAAAGGTCGGGAACCGGCAGGTGCTCTTCCTGGCCAACCGGGACTTCGACCGCGGAAGGGAATTGGGGCTGACCCTGGCCGGCGCGCCCGCCGGCGCCGCCGAGGAGTGGGACCTGGAAACCGGCAAGGTCCGCCGTCTGGAGGCCGCGCGCGCGGACGGCATCTGGAAGGCGAAGCTGAAACTCCCGGCCACCGGCAGCAAGCTGTTGGCCTTCGGGCCAGCGTCGGGAAAGGCCCGCGCCGCGGAGGCCGAACTGCGCGCGGTCGAGCGCACCGAGGTGGGCAGGGGCGGGTGGCGCTTCCGCCGCGACGAGCCCAACGCGCTGGTCCTGGACCTCTGTCGCTGGCGGCTGCGCGACGGAGCGCTCTCCGAGCCCACGCACATGCGCCACGCCGAGGAGGATATCCGCCGGGAGCTGGGCTACTCCCGGCCCCTGAACCAAGGCGTGATGCGCTGGAAGCAGTACCTCCCCGAGGACCTGGCCCGCGAGCGCGCCGACGGCCCGCGCGTCGAGATATCCTTCGAGTTCCAGGTTACGAAGGCGCCGGCCGGCCGCTTCGCTCTGGCCATCGAGCGTCCGCGGCGTTTCAGGATATTCCTCAACGGCCGGGAGGTCCCGGCCCGACCCGAGGGCAGCTACGTCGACCCGGCTATCGAAACCCTGCCGCTGCCGGCACCCAGGCGCGGCAGAAACTGCCTGCGCCTGGTCACCGGCTACCGTCCCGAGCACAACCTGGAAGACGTCTGTCTGATCGGCGACTTCGGCGTGGCTTCCACGGCCAGACGCGAGCTGATCGCCGAGCCCCAGGCGCTCAAGCGCGGCAGCTGGACGAAGCAGGGCTACGCCCACTACGGCGGAGCCATCACCTACGTCGCCGACGTCGCGCTGGCCAGGCCCGCCCGCGGCCAGCGGACCTTCCTCACCGCGCCGCGGCCGGCCGGCACCAGCATGGAGCTGGCGGTCAACGGCCGTAGGGTGGGGGCCATGCCCTGGCCGCCCTACGAGCTGGAGGTCACCCGCTTCCTGCGCGCGGGCCGCAACCGGGTGGAGCTCACGGTGATCGGCAGCCGCCGGAACCTGTTCGGCCCGCTGCACGGCACGCGCCCCGAGCCGAACTTCGTGGGGCCACGGAGCTTCGTCGCGCCCGACGGCCGCGAGCGAATCTATAACCTGTTAGATCACGGCCTGACCGGGCGCGTCTACCTGGAAAGGCGGGCGCCTCGCCAGCAACTCTCCCCATAAGAAACCGGCCCGGGCGCGAAGGCCCGGGCCGGTGTTGAGGACGACTTCCGCTTCAGATTCCGTCGGCACCTCTGCGCACTCCGTCGGGGCTCTCGGGGTGGGACATCTTGGGCCTCTTGGGCAGCTTGCCGATCTTCTCATCGAGCTGCTTCTGTAGCTCGACATGCACGGCCCGTATCTTCGCGTTGAGCTTCTTGAGGGCCTCCTTCATCTTTGCCCGATCGCCCTTGAGCCGGCGGATATCGGTATATTCCTTCCTGAGCTTGGTCAGCTTCGCGTCGAACTCGGCGATGATCTTCTTGGCCAGGTCATACTTCTTCTGCTGCTCAGCGGTGAGCACCTCGTAGATATTCTTGTCGCGCTCGGCGTTGAGCGCCGCCTGCTGCTCGCGGTACTTCTTGTGGACGCCCCGCTTGTCGGCGTCTCCGGAATGGAGCTTCTTGTAGAGGTCCCGGACCTTCGTGTCGCAGGCGACGAAAATGGCGTCGATCTTCTTGATCTGCTCGTCAGTCAGGCTCAGCCGGCCCAGAACCTGGTCGTACTTGGCCCGCGAGTTGGCCTTCCCGTACCGCATTCCGCCGCCAAACCCGTTGGCGCCCGGATCCCCGGCCCAGGCCGTCGCGCAGAAAGCCAGCCCGGCAAGCGTCATCATCAGCTTCTTCATCCAGTTCCCCTCCTGCCTTCCTCTACGGTCCCCGGGAACGCTCCCGGGAGTCCTGATCTACTGTTTCCCGGCCTCCGCGGGGCTCCCATTGGCCCCGTTCAGGAGACCTCTCAACACTCGAATCCGCGCGGCCAGCAGCTCCGCGCGCCGCAGGCGTACGCCCTCCACCTTCGCCAGCGAAGGCAGGCGCGCCGCGTGCGCCGCGCTCAGTTCCTTCATGGAGGCCATGCGCCAGTCCAGATCGGCCCTTTCCTCATCGTTCTTCACCGTTGCCAGGCGTCTGACGTACTCCGCCCGCCGGGCGGAGTACTCGGCGATCATCGCCCGGTAGCGCGGGGTGAGCAGGCCTGCGAGGTGTCGCTTCCGCTCGGCGGTCATGTCCGCCAGAAGCTTTCCGGGCGCTGCCGCCTGGTGCGCGGCCCCGTCACCGCCAACGATGGCCTGGTGGCCGTCCAGTCGGACCTCTCCGCCATTGACGCGCACCTCGGCCCAGCCGGTCCACAGCAGGAAGGCCTCCGGCCCGGAGCTGACGCCATCGGCCCGCGCCTCGGCCGCGAAGGCCCGGGGGAAAAGCCAGTCGCTCCACGCCGCGGAGACCGGGTCGGCGCCCGGCGGCGCGGGCGGCGCGGCGGCCGAGGTGGCCAGCGCGAAGCTCCCGCAGGCCCGCGCCGAGAGCCTCGCCCCGCGCAGCACGAAGGGCACTTTCGAATTGCAGCGCAGCTCGCCGGAGAGCACCCTCAGCCCCGGGCGGACGTCGAAGTCCCCGGGCACTTCGAAGCTGCTGCCGGCGCGTACCCGCACGGCCGCGTCCCCACGCAGCTCGATCTCGGCGACCGGGCCGGGAGGCACGACGTAACGCCGGCCGACTGTCAGCAGCGTGACCGGTTGTCCGCCCTCCAGTATGTTCCCGGCGATCAGCCGGCCGGGCGGTTCTTGACCCTTCTTGACGTCGGGACCGTCGGGCTTTTCCGTGCCGGGCAGCAGCTTCCAGGCGCCGAGCGCCAGGGCGAGCAGCGCCGCGGCGGCCACCAGCCAGGCGGGAGAGAGCCCGCGGCGGCGCTTGCCGTTGCGGCGCGCGCGCGGGCCGGGCCGGGAAGACGCCGCGGGCAGCCTGGCACCCGCGCCGAGCCCCTGGGCCCAGTCGCCGGCCTCGCGCAGCAGCTCAACCTGCCCGCGCAGCGCTTCCAGTTCCGCGCGGCAGGCCGGGCAGCCGCCCAGGTGCGCCTCCAGCTCGGCGCGCTCGGCGGCCTCCAGCGGAGGATCGCTTTCGAGGTAGATGATGAGCCCCTCGCGGACCGCTTCGCAGTTCATTCCCCACCCGCCTTCTCCAGGCGCTCGCGGAGCATGCCGTGCCCCCGCGAGAGCCGGCTGGTCACCGTGCCCAGGGAAACGCCCAGTTCCCGCGCGATGCCGGCGCAGTCACGCTCGGCGACGTAGCGCAGCAGAAAGACCTCGCGATAGCCTTCCGGCAGGCGCTCGACTTCGGAGAGGACCCGACGATAGAGCGCCTCGCGCCCCTCCGTGGCCGGGCCCGCGGGACGCTTTTCCCTCTGCAGCTTGGACCGGCGAGCGCGCTCGGCACCCGCCGAGCGGGCCAGGTTGCGGGCGATGGCCGAGACCCAGGGTCCAAAGGACTCCGGCTTCTTGAGGCGCGCCAGCTCCCGCCAAGCGGTCATGAAAGTCTCCTGGACGAGGTCCTCGACCTCCGGGGCGTCGGACACGTGCGCGGCGGCCACGGCGGCCGCCAGTCCCGCGTAAGCGCGCATCAGCACCTCGAATGCGGTCCGGTCCCCGGCCCGGGCCCGGACGACCAGTTCCCTTGTCGCCTGGGGGGACCGGGTCAAGTCCTCTTTGCCTCCTCTTTCACGTAACCAGATGGGTTGAGGCGCCTTTTGCTGCTCGAAATCATGGGAAAACCGCGCCGGCTGTCAACACCCCGGCGGGTGCCGCCGGGCGGAGGAGAATCGCTATTCCTACGTCTTCCCGTCGCCTGCGTCGCTATAGAGCAATTTAAGTATGTGTAACGAATTGCCGATAAAGGAAGTATGCCAGCACC
>CBDUSI010000172.1:0-6260 GCA_965370045.1 uncultured bacterium
CAAGCTGGCCATGATCCGCCTATACTTCAGGCGATTGTCAGACAGGGCCTAGTCCCTGGGCGCCTTCGCTTCGGTTACCAGCGCCGAGCCGTCCCTGGCCACTACCAGGATGGCCATCTTCCCGAACACATTGACGTTCACCCCGCTGACCGTGGCGTACTCGAAGCGCCCGCGCAGATCAGTGTAGCCGTCCTTGAGGAAGCGCACCGGCCCGCCTCTCTTGGCCCGGCCGTACACCTTGACGTAGACCTTGGAGAGCGGCTTGCCGTCGGCGGTGCGCAGCACGCGCAGCTGGCCGTAGTTCTCGGAGAGCGCCACGCGGATGGCCCGCGAGAAGACCGGCTTGGCCCGGCGCTTGCCGGCGGCGACCACTTCGACCATCAGGTTCTTGCCGCGCAGCTTCTTGGGTATCCCCACGGTGCTCTTCCCGTCCTTCTGCTTGAACTTGACCTCCTCGTGCGCCGTGGGCCGGACCGCAGCCAGGCGCGAGGTGTCCAGGTAGCTGAACGGCTTGCGCGAGAAGAGCAGTTCGAGGTCCACTAGGTAGAAGTTGACCGTGCAGGCCTCCAGCGCCGTGTGGTTGATCTCCACGCGGTCGCGCTCCACCGAGAAGTCGAAGGACGGCTCGGTCTTGGCCAGGGCGGTCTGTTGTTGCAGCCGGTTGCGCTCCTCGACCACCTTGCCGGCCTTGCCCTCGATTTCCGCGGCCTGGGCCAGCACCTGGCGGAAGCGGTCCCGCCAGCGCGGCACGGCGTAGTCCTTGTAGCGCGCCGCGATCTTCACCGCGCGCTTCACGTTCTCGCGGTAGAAGGAGGTGTACGCGTCGAAGAAGTCGTACTGCATGTTCCCCCGCGCCGTCCTGCGCGAGACCTTGGCGAACTGCCCGAGCCCCTCCTCAACCCGGTCCTGCAGGAGCAGGTGGTAGACCACCAGCAGGCGTTCGTTGGCGCTCAGCTTGGCGCGATGGGCCAGGTAGTCGAGCGTCGCGAAGTACTGCCGCTTCTGCTTGTCGGAGGTGACGTGGCGCTTGCCGTTGATGGGGTGCGCCCGGGAGTTGATCATCGGATCGAACTCCAGGTGCTCCCAGGCGATCTGTTCGATCGGATCGACCTCCAGGAGCCGCGACCGGAAGGCCGGGCCGCAGCCGCGGACCAGCCCGGTCCTGGGCAGGAACTCGCGCAGGGCGCGCAGGTCGTTGTGCTTCACCGAGTAGCTCCAGAGCGTGTGCGCGTAGACCCGGCGTGAGCGCAAGAGCGCCAGGGCACTGAGGAAGAAGGCCTTCTTCTTCATCCGGAAGGCGATCAGCTCCAGATCCAGCCAGCGGACGTTGTTCTTCGACATGTAGTCCAGGACCTGCTTCTCGGAGCCGTCCTGGGAGACCAGCATCCACGGCGAACCCGGCTTGGCCGGCAGCGAGTCCTTGACTTCCAGCGCGGCCGGTGCGGCGAAGGCCAGCAAGCCCTTGCGGTCCGAGAGGTGCGCGCTGTAGTGACGGAACTTGCCGGTCTCCGGGAAGTAGAAGTAGTACTCCCAGCGAGCGGTGGAGTAGGGCCCGACCACGCGCGTGGGCGTCTGGGTGTACTTACTGCCGCCCACGGGAATGGCCCCGGCGGGCAGCTCCAGCAGCGTCTCGGTGCGCAGCGTGCGTGGCGAAGCGTTCATCACGGTAACCACGCAGCCGTAGACTTTGCGGAACAGCACCGGCCCCGAAACGTACTTCTCGATGCGCTGGCCCTCCACCACCTGGTAGCGGCTGGCCGGGTCGAAGTAGCGCTGGACGACGGTCAGCGCCACGCCGTCCTTGGGCGCCTTGGTCTCGCTCTCCGTGCGGTGGTAGGCGATCGCCGGGCCGACGGCCTGCTTGCCCGCGGGCTTCCTGCTGAGCGGCAGGTCCAGCACGGCCAGGGCCAACATCGCCTCGCTGAAGTTGGTCGCGGGCTCGGCGATGTGGGCGGAAACGAAGGGCTTCTTGCCGTCATGGGCGGCCAGTTCCAGCCAGAAGCGGCCCGGCGGGACGCGCAGGGGGGCCTCCGCTCCCCGGCGCAGGCGGTACCAGTTGCTCTCGGCCCAGACGCGGGTGGTCTCCACCTGGCGGAAGAGGGCCTGCGGCTTCTCGCCGGAGGGCTTGGGCCTGCCGCCGAAGTAATCGCGCTTCTTCTTGCCCTTTAACTCCAGCCTCTTCTGGGCCTTCCCGGCGGCCTTGTGGGCGACCCTGGGAGGGACCGGCCCCAGCCTTGGGTCGATTCCGTCCGCGGCCCCCTCGGGTTTCCCCCCCATGACCGGCAAGCCCCCGCCCCCCTTGCCTTCGGTCAGCGCCAGGGCGCCGAGGGCGCGGTCGAAGAGCCGGTCCAGGCGGTTGTAGTCCAGAGGGATGATCGAGACGCGCTCGCGCTCGGCTCGCAGGGCATCGGCACGGTCCCTGACGCGCCGGACCAGCAGGGCGCGCTCGGCGGCGTTGAGCCTGGCGAACCGGTCGGGACGCAGGTGCATCGAGAGGTCCATGCCCAGCAGCCATTCGTCCATGAAGGTCTTGTCGAGCTTGTTGACTAGGTGGGGCTTGATCACCTTCCCGAAGAACTTGGGGTCCTTCCGGTACAGCCAGAAGTTGAGCTCGTGGCAGGCGTACTTGGAGTAGAGCTGCGCACGCCGGTCGTCCTTGAGCTTCGGCCAGCGCAGCAGGAAGGAGAACTCCGCGAGGTGCTTGCGATCTCTGCCCTGCGGCAGCAGCGCGGAGTACAGCGTCCAGACGTTCTCCAGGGAGTCGTAGACCGCCACCCGCCCCCGGCCGGCGAGGGCCAGCTTCTCGCCCTGGCCCAGCGCCTGCATCGCGTTGTGCCGGACGAAGTGCCTGGCGTAGTCTTTGCGAACGCGCATGCGCAGGTCGCGGCGGGCGATCTTCCCGGACGCCAGGAATATCCGCTGGCGCACCAGGTTCTCGGGATCGACGACCACGACCTCCACGCAGTTGAGGCCGGCCAGGGCCTTGAGCGGCACGCGCAGCAGGCCCTTCTTGCCGGCGTCCAGGTTGGTGAGGACGATCGGCGGGGCGGCCATGAAGTCCAGCGGCGCGGCCTGCTGGCTGCGCGACTCGCCCAGCTTGGGGGCCTTTGCGCCGCCATACCTGGTTACGGCGCGCCTGCGGCCGCCGCCTTTGCGGTAGCCGTAACCGACGCCGCCGCGGGGCGCGGGCCGGGTCTCGGACTCGGAGATGTCCCAGGGGCAGAGCAGCAGCGAAGGCCGGTTCAGCATGTTGCCGGGGAACTTCGTGGCGAAGCGCCTTTCCAGGATGTAGCGGTACTCGCCGTCGATGGTCACGCCCGAGAGGTAGACGCTTCGCGGTGCGCGCACGGCCAGGCGCTGGCCGAAGGGGGCGTCCGAGACCGCCAGGCGGCTCAGCGAGTTGTAGCCGGGCGTCAATCGGCCGGCCAGAACGTGCACGCGCACGAACTCCCCGCCGCGGTTGAGCTTGACGACCAGCTGGTCCTTCTCGAGCTTCAGGCTTTCGATGAAGAGCGGCGTCCTGCGGGGGACCTCCACGGCCAGGCTCTGGGAGACCAGGATGCGGTCGAGCTTGCCGCCGCCCAGGACGGTGATTTCCACGGGGCTTCGCCCCGGGGCCGGAAGCAGCCGGTAGGCCCCGGGCTCGAGCGCCGGCAGCTCGACGTGGCTGCGCTGGAGCTTGAGCCCCGCGCTCAGGTCGCGCCAGGAGTTGCCGCCCCGCAGGGCCAGGAGACGCGGCGCCCCCCGGGAGACGTAGTCCAGCGGCCAGGCCAGGGCGGTCCTCTCGCCGGCGCGCAGCTCGAGCCTGGCGGGGATGCTGGCGTTGTCGGCGGCCAGGCTGACGTTCAGACTCGGGGAGATCGAGCTGCCGGCCGAGAGCTGGCGGATGCCCTCCAGCGTCCCGAGGTGCACCGCACCCGCCTCGTCGGTCGCCAGGCTCTTGTGAATGTTGCCCCGGAAGAAACGGTCGCGCAGCGACAGCCTGACCCAGGCACCGGGGCGCGGCTCGCCGTTGCGGCCCAGAAGCCGCAGGTGATAGCCCTTCTCGTCCCGGTCCAGGTGCAGGAAGGCCGTGTGCTTGCCGCGGCGGTGGCCGGCGGTCGGGAATCGGGTCGAGTCGCTGAGGCGAACGTGCTTGTTGGTTATGGCGCTCTTGACCTTGCATTCCAGGAAGAAGCCCACGCCGGTCACCTCGTTGCGCACCGGGAACTCGATGACGGTCTCGGCGCCCTCCTTCAGGGCGATCTTTCGTACCGTCTGGGTACTGGTCGAGCCGTCGGCGTTGGTGAGGTCGATCCTCAGGGTGGCAGCGTTGCCCTCGTCGCTCGCAATCCGCGAGAGCGAGGCCGGGTGCCCGTTGACCAGCAGTTGCGGACGGACGAGCACCTTGGCCTGGGAGCCGACCACCAGCGACTCGCGCAGCAGGTGGAACCCGCAGTCCAGGCGGAAGGACTCCCCCTCGTGGTAGAAGCTGCCCAGCGAGGAGACGCCGCCGGAGCTGACCACGAACTGGCGTTCGCCGGGCGAGGAGCTGAAGGGCACAATGATCTTCCCGTCCTTCGCCGCCCGGTACTCGCGGCCGTCGAACCAGAGCTTCGCGTTCCTGACCTCCTTGCCCGCGCCATCGAAGACCGTGAAAACCTGCCCGTGCGCCGTGTTCCGGGCCAGGGCGTGGAGCACGCCCTTGCGCACGATGGCCCGGGCCTTGAGCGATCCGCCGATCAGTTCCACGACGTAAACGCCGGGGCGCGAGAGCTCAGGCAGCGCGATCTTCCTCTCGTGACGCAGGTAGGGCGAGCCGCCGACCTTCACCACCTTCTCGATGCCCGGCACGATGCCGTCCAGCTTTTCGTTCCTGGTCACCTCGCGCAGGTTCTGGCGGTAGAAGTTGAGCGCGTTGATCTCGTGGACCCGGAGAATGAGCCGCTCGACGTGCTTTATGCGCAGCTTGAGCTCCACCTTCTCGCCGATCTTGAGAACGGTTCGGCTCTGCGCGGCGAAGTCGAGCTCGACGCGGTCGCGCAGCCGCCGCAGTTCTCCCGCGCCCAGGAGGGCGGCCCACTTCTCGGGCTTGTCCAGCCCGGCCAGGATGCGGGTCTCGGCGAAGACCCGGCGCAGGAAGGGCCCGTGGAAGTACTTGTCGAACTCGGTAGTGCCCTTGGCGGGCCTCAGGAAATGCTCCAGGTAGTCGCGGACCAGCTTGGTGTCGCTGCCGATGACCGGCAGCCTGGCGACCATCCTCGAGCTGAGGTTCACCATTTCCCCGGCGCGTGCAGAGCGCACCAGCACGGGATTCACTCCACTGCGGCCCGAGCTGGGCAGATCGAGGTACTTCTTGAAGCGTTTCAGGTCGTAGTTGCCCTCGGCGCGCTCGTGGACCAGGCGGCTGTAGAGCACCTGGGCCTTGAAGGAGTTCCAGATCGGCGGCAGGGTGTCGGCGAAGGCCTCCAGCCGGTCCAGCCACTCGGTGCGGGCCTTGGTGTTCTCGCCGACGTCGACGCCGTCGGGAGGCACCAGACGCGCGATCCAGGCCGAGACGAACTTTCGGTCGCGCAGGAGCTTGGGACGCGCCTTGGCCAGCTCACGGATCTGGTCGAGGGTGAGGATCGAGTGGCTGGAGCGCGCCCCGAAGCCGCCTCTGTACTTGTCGGCCAACTCGGCGAGGATCAGCTTGACCAGCCCCGGGTAGGCCGGATCCTTGATCCGCGCGAGCATCGCCCTGGTCTGGTGAATCGACAGCTTGCGCCCGGCCAGCAGATAGAGACCCTCGTCGGTGAAGCTGCCCACGCCGCGGGTGTCCTTTTTGAGATAGTGGTCGACCCGGGCCTCGGGAGCGATGAACTTCCGGTCAAGTGAAGAGCTTCCGACCGCGCGGCCCGGGCCGCGCTGGGTCACCGGCCGGCGAGAGTGGGAGAACTGGAGGTTCAGGTCCCTGCGGATGAACTCCAGGGTCCCGGAGGGGTCCTTGCGGTAGCGCAGCAGCTGATTGCGACGCGCGATACGCCGGTGGCGATTGGAGGCCCCGTGCATCCGGACCCGCCAGGCCTTGAGGGTTTTCTCGACCTCGTCGAGCTTGCCCCCAAGCTGCAAGTGCAGGCAGCGGTAATAGTAGTAGTCCTCGGTTCCAGGCACCAGCTTCTTGAGCGCCGCCTCGCGGTCCCCGAACGCAAACTTCTCCAGGAACTCGACCTCAGCACCGCGGGCGGTGCCCAAAACCACCAGAGCCAGCAGCGTCAACATCATCATCATCTGAACCAGAG
>CBDUSI010000173.1:0-6253 GCA_965370045.1 uncultured bacterium
GGTGGTCCCCATTTACGCGCCCCTACTGGTCCCCTTTTCAAAGCCCCGCGCCAACTTGGCGGTATACGGAGTGGAGGACGCTACCGTGCCGGTGGAAGCGGACCTTTCCAAGGACTCCACTAAGGGCGCTCACGGCTACCTAGTCGGGAAGTTGAAGGTGGTCCAGTCTTACTCGGGCTCAAGTAACTACGTGATCCAAAGGGAGGGCGATGGGGACGGAGAGGGTTGCGCAGCGTATCTGGGCAGGGAGCAGCTCAGGCGGGTCAAGCAGGGGAGGGTTTACAAATTCTACGGCGCGTTTGTCAACAGTGGGCACAAGGGCTACGTAATAACTCTCGCTGTCTACGCGGTGAAGGAACCCTAGATGGCCGATGCTTCGCGCCGCCGGCGCTCCTAGAACTCCTCGCCCTTGACCACCGGGGCGTTCCTCCTGAAGTCATTGGCCGCCATATCCCAGATGTAGCCGTAGGCCTTGGCGTACTTCAGGACCATCTGGAGGTTGCGCTTGAGCGTCGTGTCCTTGGTCGACTTCCAGAGCTTGTAGATATCCGGCCCCCTGGCGGGGTCCACGCAGGTGCGCAGCGCGTTCGCCGCGGAGCTCCGTACGTAGCTGTGCTTGCTGAGCGCGGCCTTGATGAACAGCGCGCAGGCGCGCTTGTCGCCGATGGTGCGCAGCGCTTCGATTAACGACTGGGCGCCGTGGGGCGTGGTGCCCGCCGGGAGCGTCTCGGCGGCGGCCAGTTCCTTCTTGAGGCGGGCGGCCAGCGGCTCGTAGGCCTCCTTGCCGATGGTCGTCGCCAGGAGCTTGGCGGCCAGGCCGCGCAGGGAGTAGTCCTTGCAGTCCAGCATCTTCTTGAGGAAGGGCAGCGCGCGCTTGTCGCGGAGGTTGCCCAGGGCGTAGAGCACCGCGCTGTGCACGCTGGCCCCGGTCCGGGAGTAGGTCCCCGTCCTGCGCTCGGCGGGCTCAGGCAGCTTGGCGGCCAGCTCCAGGAGCTTGGGCAGGTTCTCGTGGGTAAGCGCCGCTCTCAGCGAGTTCCTGATGGTGTAGTCGCTCGGCGCGGCGACCATGGCGCGGAGGACGTAGGGCAGGCTGCGGTCGGGGTCGGCGGCCAGCAGCGCCTTGACCGTGCTGCGCAGCACCGGGGGCAGGTAGCTCGACGAACTGTAGCGGGGGCGCGCCGTGCCGCGCACCTTCCTGATCTCCAGATCGAAGAGCGCGGCCAGCGCGTCGAAGTCCTCCTTGCGGGCGATCTTGGTGAGCTGCTCAACCGCCTGGCGGCGGACCTCGGCCTGGGGGCTCTTCAGCGACTCCACCAGGAAGCCGCGGACCTCCTCGCTGCCGAAGCTGGTCAGCGCCGCGAAGGCCGCCGAGCGCACCGAGGTGTCCACGTCCTTGCTGGCGGTGTCGCGCAGCGCCGCCAGGCAGACCGGGTCCTTGAGGCCCTTGAGGACCGCCACCGCTCCCCGGCGGACGCTGGGGTCCATGTGCCTGAGCAGCGGCAGCAGCGACCCGGCCGCGACCCCGGCGCCCTCGGGGGGCACACCCAGCTTGCCGACGCGCTTCTCGATGCGGTCCAGCGAGCCCTTGAGCCCGGCGAGGTCGGCGGTGAGCGCGGCCAGCTCCGCGCGGCTGGCCGCCGGCTCGGCGGGCGCGGACTCTTCGGCGGGCGCCTGCCTCGCCTGGTAGACGGTCCAGCCCACGGCCCCCGCGGCGGCCAGGGCCAGGACGGCGAGTATCGAGGAGATGACGGTCAGCGCCTTCATGGCAGGTTCCTCCGGCAAGCTTTTCCGAGCGTCCTTCCGACGAGGGTATTCTAACCGCCGGGGCCGGCCGAGGCCACTTTCTATTATGTAGGCTAGAACTTGACCGCTATCTTCACCCAGTAGGTGAAGCGGTCGTTGCGGCGGTCGATGTCATCCAGGCGCTCGAGGTACGGCCGGGTGTTGCTGGTGTCGTCGTCGAAGGTTATCCCGGTGGAAAGGAACAGGCGGGCCCGGCCGGTGTCTTTCAGCAAGATATTGGCGCCCAGGCCCAGGCGCTCGCGGTTGTGCTCGAAGGGGTCCGCGGGATCGAAGACCTGGCCAATGTGCGCGAAGAGGTCCACGCGGTCCAGGGTGCGGCCGAAGATGGGGACGTCGTGCAGCGTCGGCGCGGAGAGCAGCAGATAGCATCCGTTCAGGGTCCGGCTTTCCCCGCCGTTGTCGCGGAGCCAGAGGAGTGTGTCTATCTCGTTGTCGTCGTAGTCGAAGCCCTCAAGCTCCACCTGGGTGAAGTTGGTGGTCCTCAGGCCCTGCTGCAGCCAGGCGTACTTGGCCAGGAGCTTCCAGTTCCTGTACTCCATTTCGACGAAGACGCCCGCCGCGTGGTCGTTCCTCTTGATGGGGGTCGTGTCCAGGCGGTTGGTCTTGGCCCATACCCCGAAATCCAGCCATTCCGTGCAGTAGGAGATGCTCCCCGCGCCGGCCAGCGCGCTGTTGGTGTCCAGCGAGCCGGTGTTGCCGCTGGTCAGCGACGCCCTGGTGCGCAGGCACCCGCCGAACCAGCGCATGTCCCAGAGCCCGCCGATGTCGTAGTTCCCGGTCCGGGCGATGTAGTACTCCAGCAGCGGCTGGTTCCAGGGCTCGTCCTCGAAGTGGTCGGCGGGCCCGAAGGGCAGCTTGAACTTGCCGAACTTGAACTCGCCCAGGCCCTCGGGCCGGTAGTAGAGGTACATCTCCCGGACCTCGAACTCGTCGTTGAGGTCGTCGAAGAGCTCGTGGGAGCGCGCCCGCTTGCTCACCGGAGTGCGGAACAGCAGCCGCATGCGGGCGCCCAGCTGCTCGTCGAAGCAGGCGTCGGCGTATATGTCCAGCCTGTAGTAGGTGCTGGACTCGTTCCCGGTGGCCCGGTCGGCGGCGATGTTCCGAAGCCCGGCCTCGACCTTCCCGCCGAAGGTGAATTCGAGCTTGTCCATGGGACGCGCGGGCTTCGGCGCCGGTTCCGCGGCCGGCTCCACCGCCGGCTTACCGGCTGCGGGCTTCGGGCCCGCGGCGGGGGCCGCCGCCTCTCCCCCGTTCGCGCAAAGGGCCGCGGCCGCCAGCAGGCAGAGGCACCAGGAGGCAAGCTTGGCGGCAGTCATCATCGTTGTCGTCCTCGGATCTCTAGAGACGCCCGTCCGCGCCCCGCATCCCGGCTGCGGCGGCTGCGGCGGCTCTACTCGAAGAACTCTTTGTGCAGCGCCTTGACGGTGGCGTCGATGTCCCCGTCGCGGATCAGGAAGGCCACGTTGATTTCCCGCGCGCCCTGGGAGATCATGCGCACGTTGACCCCCGCGTCGCGGACCGCCTCGAACACCCGCGCGGCGACGCCCACCTGCCCGGCCATGCCCTCGCCGACCAGGCACATGATGGTCTGGCCCTTCTCGACGCTGACCTCGGCGAACTCCTGGATCTCCTCGACGGCGGCCTCCAGCCCGGCCTCGCTGTCGGTGGTCAGGGACAGGGATATCTCGCTGGTGGCGATCATGTCGATTACCACCCCGTGCTTCTCGAGCACGTTGAAGAGCCGGGCCATGAACCCGCCCTCCATCAGCATCCGCGGGCTGAAGACGTCGATGAGGCAGAGGTTCTCCTTGTAGACCACGCTCTTGACCGGCGGCTCGGTGCAGGGGCCCTTGACGATCACCGTGCCGGGCTCGGTCTTCTTGAGGGTGTTGAGCACCCGGACGGGGATGTCGCGCTTGACCGCCGGGGCGAAGGTCGAGGGGTGCAGCACCTCCGCGCCGTAGTAGGCCAGCTCGCCGGCTTCGGAGAAGCTCATCTTGTCGAGGAGCTTGGCGGACGCGATGACGTGGGGATCGGCGGTCATCACCCCGTCGACGTCCTTCCATATCTGGATTTCCTCGGCGCCCAGCGCCGCGCCGAAGACCGCCGCGGTGTAGTCCGAGCCGGAGCGGCCGATGGTGGTTATCTCCCCGCGGTGGTTCTTGCCGATGAATCCAGTGGTAACTATCACTTCCTCTTCGTGCCGGCCGGCCAGCTTCTCGGGGATGTTCTCGTAAGTCTCGCCCAGCACCTGCGCGTTGGAGAAGCGGCTGTCGGTCCGGAAGCCCAGCTCGAAGCTGGGAATCGCCTCGGAGCGCCCGCCCATCTCCCGGATCTGCGCGGCCAGGATCTTGGAGCTCATCATCTCGCCGAAGCTCATCGCGAAGTCCAGAGTGCGTAGAGTCAGCTCCTTGACCAGGCTTATGCCGCTCAAGAGTTCGTGCAGCCGCTGGAGTTCGCCGGCCACCAGCGTCATGGGCAGGTTCAGCTCCTCAAGCATCTCCAGGTGGCGGGTCTTTATCGCCCGGAAGGGGGCTTCCACCTCGCCTTCCATCGCGCTCCTGGCGCTGGCTATCAGCTCGTCGGTAACGCCGCTGACGGCGCTGACCACCACCAGCGGCTGCTGGTCAATGCGGTCCAGGACGATCTGGGCGCAGTTTCTGACCCGCGAGGGGTTGCCCAGGCTGGTCCCCCCGAACTTCATGACGATCACAGTCGGCGCCTCCTGCTCAAAGTGGAAAGGGGATTATAGGCGGCGAGAGAGGGGCGCGCCAAAACTCTCTGATTCTCTGTTGAACGACCCTCTCCGGGTTAACGACCCTTTCCGCACCGCATCCCGAAAGCAACCCTGCTATCCTTTTCGGATTGCAACAAGAATATCAGCATACACCACATCTGTCTTTCCCTTGTTTTTCCCTTTCGGCAGATTTGCATATACCTGACTTTTTAGTTTCTTCATGTCGTATAACGAAAGGGCATACAAGCTTGCCACCTTGCGCACAAATATTTCCCGGTAGTCTATCAATTTATTCTGGAACACTATTTCCATCCTTGCTTTCATCTCCTTCTCATGCTGCTGGATCAGTTTTGCGTTTTCAGGATCACGCGGGGAGCCAGTAAAGTCATATTTTCCCACTGCAGGTGGTGGTTGCCTTGTCTTCACTTTCTGCTTTTCGATTACCAACTTCAGGCCAATGAGACAGGTGTTCATTGCATCTTCGCGGACTTTCAAGAATTCATCCTTCCGCTTCTTGTTATCCTTCAAGGCCATAGCGTCTCGTTGAAGAGAACCGGCCAAAAACACATGGAGACGTAACGAGGTTGCCAGTTCTTGTGGGAATTTCAACGCCTTTTGGCAATATTGCTGTATTTTCTTCTCGTCCTTATCTGCGGAACTTGCAAACATAGTCGCAATCGTCGCATAAATAAGGGCTTTCTCTTTCGGCGATTTGAATTCTTTGAGGAGCTTTAACGCGTCCTTTTCCAGCGTTTCCATTTCACCCTTTGCACCAATTCGCCTTGCTTCAATCTTGGAAAGCCTTGCCTGTAAACTCTCTCCTGAGGACGCCTCTGCAGCCCGAACGTGTTGGGCCAGAACGCAGGATGTCAACAGCAGTATCATCACGCATCGAAAGATTACTTCGACCATCTCACGTCTCCTTATTTCCAAGGGCCTTGCCAAGTGCCCCAAAGAAGATTCGTGACTTTCAGCCCCATACGAGCCTTTTGATCCTTGCCTCTATATTTGCGAGGATGAGTTTCACCTGGGAGCCAACTCACCCATTTGCCAGCCTCATTCTTATACTCTTCGGGGACTCGGGTCGTGTACGAAAAGTCAACAAACTTGCCGCCTTTCTGGATATAGTTAATGGGATAGGGTCCACTGCTGACTGAATCTGTCGTCTTGTTATCATAACCCACTGACCAAAGAACTGTTCGAGTAGGACTGCTGCCGGCTGTGCCATTTGGCCATTTCCATTTTTCGCCGGGGATATTTTCCCTGAATGACGCGGCATAGAAAGAAACTGTCGCTGATTGGACAGTACACGTAAAGACTGTCTTGCCACCGATTTTGTTGTTGGGAGGGCCGGGATTGCCAATACCGGGGTTGTTCTTCACCACGCACTTCATGCCGTTGGGTATCACAATGGTGAACTTTATTGTGTAAGATGTAGGGCCTACTTTGGCAGTGACCGTTGCGCTCCCAAGCTTCTGCTTGGCCGTAAATTTCGTCTTCTTACCCGTTATTGTAGAAATCGTGCCGTCACCTGTCATTGACCATGTAGCGCTTTCCCCCGACGAAAGTGAGCACCAGACCTCTTCACCTATGCCAATAGTGGTTCTTGTTCGGCTTGTCGGGATTGTAGCTACCGTTTGGGAAACGATTCCCTCCACCCTCGTGGTCGCGACGCCATCCCAATCGGGGAGTTTGCCACCACCGCCACCGCCA
>CBDUSI010000174.1:0-6197 GCA_965370045.1 uncultured bacterium
GTGTTCAGATTTCGGTGTTCAGTAGCCTGAAAACTGACAACCGAAAACTGAAAACAGAGGTCAACTTGGCCCTTGTGCGAGAAAATGCATTTTCTTTGCCCCGAGAATACGCCACTTACGACCCGCGCCGCGCGGCTCGGTGGACAGGTGCTCATAGTACTTATGAGGGGGTACTACTTTTTCAACCGCCAAGACGCGGAGGGAGCATCTAACCGCCAAGACGCCAAGACGCCAAGAAGGGCTGTTGAGCACAGAAAGAAGAGATATGATCAGGCCGCGGACATCCACACTTGGTCAACCGGGCGATGCTCCCCGCGAGGGGAAAGAGTCCCGTTCTCCGAGCCTTGGCGCCTTGGCGGTTGAGAAAGATGTTCCCTTTCCGAGGGAAGTGTTAGTGGACGCCGCGCGGCTGAAGGCGCGGGGCGCGGAATGGGAGGCCATCGCCAGGAGCGTTGACACCGCCGTCGGCGAGCTGGTGACGTTCTCCATCGACCATCCCGAGGTCTGGGGGCCGCTGTACGAGCGCGCCGAGAAGCTGCGCTTACAGGAGGCCGAGGGCGAGACCATCAAGGGTTTGTGCACGCTGCTCAAGGGCGATGACGAGGCCGCTGCTGAAAGCGCAGCCAGGGAGTTATTGATCCATCGCAGACATGTCGAGCGAAGACGTTATCAACCACCAAGACACAAAGACACCAAGAAGCTTGAGGGCTTGAACGCGGCGGAAACCGCTCGCGAAGCCAGCGCGCTTTCCCGCGACCCGGGCTCCAACTTGGTGCCTTGGTGTCTTGGTGGTGAAAAAGAAGCGCCGGAAGAGCTAGTGCGCCGAATAACCTACGCCGCCAATCGCGTGGCACACGGGGACGACTACCACAGGATCGCGCGAGAGACGGGCCAGACCGAGGTTGACGTCACGCGCTGGGCTTTCATTTACGCCAAAGCCTGGGACAGGGCATATCCAACAGCGAGAAGGACGGCCGCGCAGGCCGGCGCGGCGCTGGCGATTAACAGACTGCTGATCTTCGTGGCCAGCCCGGACTTGAAACAGGCCGCCCGAGCGGGGCGGACGCTCTTGATGCATCGCCGCCACATGCACTGGCGACTCCCGGAGCGGCGCCCCCGGTGCCCGACGGGAGACGCTTCGCTTGACGAGACCACGCCAGGATGGCGGAACCTCACGATTTGCCAGGGAGGGCAAAAGACCTCGTTTGAGAACGGGCCGCAGAACGGGGAAAGCCCCGCAGCCGAGGGTACATGTCCTCCGAATCGCGCCCTAACATATCCGCCATCCATGGCTCAGGCCGTAGTCGCCATCCCTGGCGACGGCTCGCTTAAAGTCGCTCGCCGCTCCGGGCCGGCCCGCTCCTCCGGAGCGGTGCGTCCCTCCGCCCGGGCGCGTGACGGGCCCTGAGCGCGGCGGGCGGCTAGGGCGTGCCGGCGTCGGTTTCGGACTCCAGGGCTCTGTGGATCGTGGCGATCTCGCGCTTCAGGGACTCGTGGCGCTTCTTGATCTCGATGAGGCGCTGGTCCCTGCTCAGGAGTGGCGCGGCGACGGAGGCGTCGCCGGGCATGTCCTCAATGCGCCCGCGGCGGCGCAGCTGCCCGTAGTGGCTCTTGCAGTAGCCCTTGGCGTGGTGCGGGTTGGCGCAGCCGGGCACGCAGCAGAGCTTGCCGACCATCGACTCGTCGCCCTCCGCCATGTCGGCCGGCTTGGGCTGCGGCGCGGTGCGCGGCAAGCGTCCGGAGGGGGGCCGGGGGGCCGGCCTGGCGATCGCCTGACGAGAGCGGGACTTTCTCTGCTCGTCGTAATGTCTTTGGCAGAGGCCGCGGGCGTGGGCTTTTCGCCGGCAGCCCGAGACCTTGCAGCGGGCCGAACTCAAGATTTAACCTCTTGTCTGGCGGAAGTCGTCGAAGCTGCTGCTGCGGGCCCCTCCGGCCCCCTTGGGACGGGCCGAGCGACGCCCGGGCTTCTTCTCTCCCTGGGGCGCGGCGCCCAGAGCCTGCTCGAACTGCTGGTACTGGGCCTCTACCACCTCCAGGGCGCTGCCGATCAGCTGCCGCTGGGACTCAAGCTCCTGCAGCTTGGCAACGTCGACCTCGCCCGCCGGGACGCTCGCGTAGTAGGGGGAAAGAGACATCAGAAACTCGCGCCGGGCGGCGTCCAGCATGGCGTCCCGAACCGACTTCTCGACCTCGGCGAGCTTTTCGGCCAGGCTTTCCGCTTCGTCGCGCAGCAGTTCGAGCTTGTTGAAGTCGGTAAGCTCGACGCTTATGGGTTCGAGACCCATCAGCTACCCCGCATTCTCCTTGGGCGCGTCGGCATCCGAGGAGGGCTGGGGCAAAGGCTGCTCGGCAAGCAACTTGCGGAGCCTCTGGCCCGGACGGAAGCGCACGCCCATCCGCGGGGGGACGTTAACCTCGGTCCCGGTCTTGGGGTTGCGTCCCACTCGCCCCTTGCGCGGCACCGGCGCGAAAACGCCGAAGTGGCGGAACTCCACGCGGTTGCCGCGGCACAGGTCGCTGACGACCTCGTCCAGGAAGGTCTGAAGGACGTTGCGACAGATGCTCTTGTCCACCCCGGTCTTGGCGGCCAGGCGCATGACCATGTCCTTCTTGGTGGTTGTGGCCATATTCATCTCCCTCCGCGCAGCAGGGCCCCAACGGTCCAGCTTATTTTCCTAAGCCTAGACTTTACGCGGCCTACGGACCGGGTGCAAGTACTTTTTCCGGCAGAAAATCAACTTCCCCCCGCAGGGCGCCCGCCGCGCGGAATCAACCGCCTTCGGGCCATTTCCGCTTGTGAACCGCTCTCCGGCCGGTTAGCTTCCCCCAACGGGGAGAAGCACTTGAAAGGGAAGCGCGAGACGCTGGCCACGGTCCAGGGCGTGCTGGCCATCCTCTTCTGGAGCGGCACGGTGGGCCTGGTGCGCAGCCTGACCACCCGCCTGGGCACACTGACCGCCGGGTCGAGCGTGTACCTGGCGGCCGGCGTGCTGGCCTGCGCGTGGACCTTCCTCTCCCCCAAGCGCCGCGCGGCCTTCCGCAGGCTGCCGCGCGCCTACCTCCTGGGCTGCGGCGCGCTCTTCATCATCTACACCGCCTGCCTCTACCTGGCCCTGGGGTTGGCCGAGAGCGATAAGCACTCCCTGGAAGTCGGCCTGGTCAACTACCTCTGGCCGGGAGCGGTGATGGCCCTGTCGGTGCCGCTGCTGGGCCGCAAGGCGCGCTGGTTCCTGGTGCCCGGGGTGCTGCTGGCCTTCGCGGGGACGTTCCTGGCCCCGCTGGGCCGGGGGGACTTCTCCTGGGCGGGGTTCGGCGGGCGCCTGGCGGGCGGCTGGCTGCCCTACCTGCTGGCGCTGATCGCCGCCGTCAGCTGGGGGTTCTACTCCAACCTGAGCCGCCGGTGGGCCGGAGCTTCCGAGGGCAACGGCGTGCCCGTTTTCATTCTGGCCACCGGCCTGGTGCTCCTGGCCATGCGGCCCTTCTTCGCCGCCGAGCAGCCCGAGTGGGGGGCGACCGCGTTCATCGAGCTCGCGCTCCTGGCGGTCTTCCCGGCTTTTCTGGGGTACGCCTTCTGGGACGCGGCCATGCGCCGCGGGAACATGACCTTGGTGGCGGCGCTCAGCTACTTCACGCCGGTGCTGGCCACGGTGGTGGCCAGTTTGTATCTGCGGAAGGAACTGCCCGGGGCGGCGCTGTGGGCTGGCTGCGCGCTGGTGACCGCCGGAGCCCTCGTTTCCAGGTTGGCGATGGTCGAAGAGCGGGCGGCGCGGGACTGACGTTCAGAAGCTCTCGGTCATTATCTCATCGAGCGTGCTGGTGGCCACGCAGATGGAGGTATCCGCCGCGCCGTAGTATATCTTCATGCCGCCCTGCTCGTCGATGACCGCGCCGCAGGCGAAGCACACGTTGAAGATGTCCCCGATGCGCTCGTAGTCCTCCCGCGGCGAGAGAATCGGCGCGTCCGAGCGCTTGATGACCCTGCTGGGGTCTTCCAGGTCCAGCAGCGCGGTGCCGATCCGGTAAATCGGGCCGGCGCTGGTCATCCTGACGCCGTGGTAGATCTCCAGCCAGCCCTCGGGAGTCTCGATGGGCGGCACCGAGGCGCCGATGCGGTAGTCGTCCCAGAACCCTCCCCGCGGGGTCATGACCACCTCGCTGTCGCCCCAGTTCAGGAGGTCGGGGGAATAGGAAACCCAGATGCTGCCCCGGCCCCGGCCGATGGGCCGGTCGAGCCGCGCGTAGCGGCCGTTTATCTTGCGCGGGAAGAGCACCCCGTCCTTGTTGCCCGGCTCGGAGACCAGCCCCAGGCGCTCGTAGCTCTCGAAGTCTTCGGTCCTGGCCAGCGTCACCCGCGGTCCCCAATTGCCCGTCGCGGTGTAGAGGACGTACCAGGTGTTCTCCAGGTAAGTCGCCCGGGGGTCCTCAATGCCCTTGGACTCGTAGGGCGCATACGGCCCCTCCAGGGCGGGCATCATGACCGGGCGGGGGTCGACCTCGAAGTGCAGGCCGTCGTCGCTGCGGGCCAGCGCGAAGAGCGAGTAGCCCTGCTGGCCCTCGACGCGCAGGAGCAGGAAGACCTTCCCGCCCGCGGTCACCATAGGAGTGCCGTTGAAGACCGTGTTGGCCCGGAAGGGAACGTCCTCGACGGTCAGCGCGGGGTTGCCCTCCCAGCGGTGCAGCAGGTCGCGGCCGAGATTCCTGGTGGGCATCAGAAGGCCTCCTCGCTGGCGACGCAGCGGCCGGACACTTCCTCGACGGTGGTGGTGGCCACGCAGATGCAGCTGTCGGCGGCGCCGTAGTAGACGCTGAGCGTTCCGTCCTCGTCGAGCAGCGCGCCGGTGGAGTAGACGATATTGGTGAGGTCGCCGACGCGCTCATGGCGTTCGCGGGGAGAGAGGATGGGGATGTTGGTGCGGCCCACTATATGCGTGGGCTCCTCGCGGTCGAGGATCACCGCGCCCAGCCGGTAGATGGGCCCGGCGGAGGTCCGCTTGGCCCCGTAGTAGATCAGCAGCCAGCCGTCCTCGATCTCCAGGGGTGGGGCGCCCGGTCCGATCCAGTGATAGTCCCAGAATCCGTCGCGGGGGGAGAGCACCCGTTCGCTGGCGCCCCAGTGGATCAGGTCGTCGCTGTAGGAGACCCAGATGCTGCGGCCCTCGCCGGGCCGCTCCACGCGCGCGTAGCGGCCCTTGAGCCTGGCGGGGAACAGCGCCCCGCCCTTGGTGTCCGGCTCGGAGGTCAGGCCGATCCTCTCGACGCCGGTGAAGTCCCCGGTGCGCGCCAGACCCAGCCGGTAGCCGTGCTCGCCGTAGGCCAGGTAGAATATGTAATACTGCCCGTCCAGGAACGTGATCCGCGCGTCCATGATGCCCTCGCGCTCGTGCTGCCGGTAGAGCGGCTCATCCGAGGGGCGCATGAAGGGCTCGGCCTCCACCTGCCAGCGGCCGCGCCCCGCCTGGCGGGCCAGGTGGAAGCACTGCAGCCCGGAGAGGTGCTCGATGGTTACCAGCAGGAGCACCTCTCCGCCGACCCGCGCCACTCCCGCGTTGCGCACGTCCGAGCACGGGAAGTCCAGGTCGTTGATGGTGATTATCGGGCTGCCCTCGATGCGCTGCAGCAGGTCCTTGTCGGTGGGCTTGCGTCGGGACATGCCCGGTTCCTTTCCGGTCAGTTGTCGTACTTGGGTGGGGGCGGGCCCTTGGTGCGCGGGGGCAGCTTGCGAGCGGGAGGCGCGTCGGGTGGCTCGCGCAGCCCGGGCCGGGGCGTCTTCCTGCGCCGCGGGCGAGAGCGCGGCTCCTTTTTCTCGTCGGCCAGCAGCGCCCGGAGCTCCTCCCGGTCGATCTCCTTCACCCGCCCGCCCACGAAGAGCGCCAGGAGCTTCCCGTGCGCGCGCGCGGCCGGGTTCTCCCAGGCCAGGAGCAGGTGCGCCGGGTCGGTCACCTCGCGCGAGCGCGAGGTCCAGCGGAAGGGTCTGTTGCTGGCCGGGCAGAAGGCGAACTTGCGGTGGCGCAGGTAGCGGACCAGGAGTTCCTCAACGGCCCGGTCGCCGAAGGGGTAGCGGTCCCCGTGGGCGGCGGCGTACTTCCCGGCGGCCTCGCCCAGGCGCTCGAGCCGCTCGCGGCACTCGGCGGCCAGGAGCCGCTCGCTGGCGTTGCGGCGGGCCCGGGCCCACAGCATTCCGACGGCCGCCACCAGCA
>CBDUSI010000175.1:0-6048 GCA_965370045.1 uncultured bacterium
ATCTGAACCATTCTGCCCCCAATCACGACGGCTCCATTTTTCAACGGCCTGCTAGTCCTCCATCAGCGAGAGGATGCCCTGCTCGATGCGCCCGGCGCTGGGGATGAACACGCTTTCCAGGTTCTCGGCCATGGGCATGACTCCGTCGGGCGCGGTGACCGTCTCGAAGCGGGCATTGCCCTTCAGCGCTTTCAGCACCTTGCTGACCACGGTGTGGACGATGTTGCCGGTGTCGGTGCCCTGGCTGACGCAGACCAGCCGGCCGGTCTTCTTCACCGAGGCGGTCACAGTGTCCAAATCGAGCGGCGAGATGGTCCTGGGATCGATCACCTCGCAGGAGACGCCCTTGCGCTCCAGGCGCCGCGCGGCGTTGAAAGCCGAGTGCAGCATCCGCGAGTAGGCCCACACGGTGACGTCGGAGCCCTCCTTGATGATCGCCGCCTTCCCGAACGGAATGCGGTAGAGTTCCTCCGGGACCATGGCCCCCACCGTTGCCGTGCCGTAGAGCAGCTGATGCTCGAAGAAGATCACCGGCGCGTCCAGGCACACCGCCTCGACCAGCAGCCCCTTGGCGTCGAAGGGCGTCGAGGGCACGGCGATGCGCAGCCCGGGAATGGTCGCGTACTTGGAGACCAGCTCCTGCCCGTGCTGGCAGCTGTAGCCCTTGCCCCCGCCGATGGTGGTGCGCACCACCATGCGGGCCAGCGCGTGGCCGCCGTACATGTAGTGAGCCTTGGCCGACTGGTTCTGAATCTGGTCCTCGGCCTGGGCCAGGAAGTCGTTGTACATGATCTCGACCACCGGGCGCAGGTGCCCGGTCATCCCCGCGCCGAGCGCGAAGCCCACGATGGCGTTCTCGGAGATCGGCGCGTTCCAGACGCGCTCCTTCCCGAAACGCTCGGACAGGCCGCGGGTGGCCCCGAAGGCGCCGCCGTAGCCGGCCACGTCCTCGCCGAAGACCACCACGCGCTTATCGCGCTCCATGAGCCCGGCCAGCGTCTCGGTGATGGCGTCCCGCGTGGTCACCTTGCGCTCACAAGTCGCCGGGGCCGACTCCAGGACGGGGATCTTCGAGAGTTCGGGGTCGGAGCTTTCCGCGTAGACGTCTTCGAGCAGACTTTCTATGGCCGGTTCCGGCGCCTTCCAGGCGAACTGCACGGCCTCGTCTATCTTCGCCTCCACCTTCGAGTGCAGCTCATCGATCTCCTCGCGGGTCATCACTTTCGCTTCGAGCAGTCGCGCCTCGTAGGTCTTGACCGCGTCCCGGGACGCCCAGATGCTCTCCTCCTCGTCCGTGCGGTAGGAGCGGCAGTCGTCAGATAGTGAATGGCCCTTGTAGCGGAAGGTCTTGAATACGTAAAGCAGCGGGCCTTTCCCCGCGCGCAGCAGCTCGGCGGCCTCGCGGTATGCGTCCAGGCAGGCCAGCGCGTCCATGCCGTCGACTACTTCGCCGCGGATGCCGTAGGCCCAGGCACGCGCGACCAGGTCCTCGACCCTGGTGACCTCGTCCACCCGCCCGCTCATCCCCGCGCCGTTGTCCTCCACGGCGTAGAGCACCGGCACATGGAGTTGGCTGGCCATGTTCACGGCTTCGTGAAAGCTGCCGGTGTTGGTGGCCCCGTCGCCCGCGAAACAGAATACTATCTGGTCGCTGCCGGCGCGCTTGGCACCCAGAGCCGCGCCGCCGCCGATGGGAAAGCCCCCACCGACCACCCCGTTGGCGCCCAGGTGGTTCTTGGCGAACTCGGCGATGTGCATGGAACCGCCCTTGCCCTTGCAGGCCCCCGCGGCGCGGCCGAACATCTCGGCCATCATGGTCTTGACGTCAGTGCCTTTAGCTATGGAATGTCCGTGGCCGCGGTGGTTGCTGGCGATGTAGTCGCTGTCCTTCAAGACCAGGGCGATGGGCGCCTCGCAGGCCTCCTGGCCCATGCAGAGGTGCGAGGCCCCGCGGTACTTGACCTCCGGGTCCTTGTAGGTGCCGGCCTTCAGCTCGACGATGGTCTCCTCGAAGCGCCGGATAGTGACCATGACCTCCAGCAGCCTGACCGCGTCCTCGCGCGTCAGTTCGCCGCTTGCGAGCATTCCTTCGAGCGTCTTATTGAACTTGTGCTTGGTAAGCGGCGGCGCGGTGATCTGGCCGGAGATGTTCTCGTGCCTGCGGACCGGGATGCTCATTTGGGGGAAGACCTCCTCTGCTGGCGGTTTGCCTCGCGCTCAATTCTATTCCCGCGCCTGGGATTATACAATACGGACGGCCCTCATCGCTTGGACATATTTGCCTACCGCTCAAAAGCGTGAGTCGCGCTTTGAGGGTACTTCCCGGCGTTTTCATCGGGAGAGACGTGCGGGCGCAGCGCGGGCGGCGCTTCGTAAGCCGCCTCAAATGGCGATATACGGGCTGCTTTCCGGCTCTCAAGAAAGCCCGGTTTGACTCCCCGGCTGCGGCGAGTTACTTTTTAGGCAGGAAATTGCGAAACCAGCGGGCCGGGGTGGCCGTCTACCCAACTGAGAGAGGGAAGGACCCTCGATGAATCAGGCAGACGCAGAGCTGGCCCGAGCTTGGGCCCAACGGGGAGACCGTGGCGCGATGAAAGCGCTCTACGATCGCCACGCCGACAAGGTCTACGCCTTCGCGCGGAGCATGTCCGGCAACGGCGAGCTGGCCACCGAGGCCGTGCAGGAGACCTTCCTGCGCGCGGCGCGCGGCTGTGGGAATTTCAAGGGGAACGCGCAGTTCAGCACCTGGCTCCTGGCGGTGGCCCGCAGCGTGGTCCACGACCTGGGCCGCGCGGCGGCCAAGCGCTCCCGCGACGAGAGCTTCGACCCCCATCCCCGCAACAATCCCGGACCCACTGAGGACCTCGATTCCCGGGAGCTCACGGAGACCGTCCGTCGAGCCGTGATGCGTCTGCCTGAACGTGAACGGGCCGCCGTGACCCTCTGTGAGCTCCAGGAGCTTCCCCTGGCCGAGGCCGCAACGGTGCTCGGCTGGAAGGTGGGCCGCCTGAAGAGCGTGCTGTTTCGCGCGCGCGGGCGGCTGAAGCAGGACTTGGCCCCCTACATGGCCTAGCATTGGGGCCGCAGGAGAACGAAATGCAGACCACAGACCCGAGCGACCAGAAGCTGGACGCGCTGCTGGGGCGCCTCAAGGAGCCGGTTCCCGCCGTGGAGCTCGACGGCGCCTGGCGGGTGATCGATTCCAGACTGAAATGGAGGAAGCCGATGAGTCCCCTGTCCTTTGCCTTTTCCGCCCGCCGGCCCAGGCTGGTCGCCTACATGGCCGCCGCGGCCGTGCTGCTCCTGGCCTTCATAGTGGGCGCGGCCCAGGCCCCGGTGAGCGACCTGGACCTGGGCGGCGTGCTGGGCGGTGAACGGGAGGCCCCGCAGGCCCCGCGCGGCGATGCTGATAGTAACGGGCCGGGCTTGAGTGGCCCCGAAATGATGGTCGAGAGAGATGACATTGACGAGGGCAAGCCCGGCAGCGGCGGCCGCTGGGCGAAGGGGGGGATAGGCTACGGCGGCAGGAAAGCCGAGAAGAAGAAGGCCCGCGGCTGGGCGCAGCCAGACCGGAAAGAAGCTAGGGGGAGCATTCGCACAGGCATAGGCCGCGACATCTACAAGGATGCGCTTGCAGACCCCGAGCGGCCCCATTCCCGCCTCCTGGTCCTGCAGGACAAGTCCGCGAGCATGGCCAACTCCAAGTACGCCCAGGCGGCGCGGGCGCTGCTGGCCCGTCAGGCGGCCCCCCCCCCAAAGCCCGGGAAGGGTTCTCACCGATTTGGCTACAGGAGCGGCGGGAAAGCGGGCGGGGGCCGATCGAAGAGGCCCCCGGCGGCCACGTCCGCGAAGCGCCAGTTCAAGAAACGCGGCGCGCCCCGGGACGACTCGGGTTACGGCCTCGGAGGGAAGACCGGCAAGGGCCCCCGGGGTTCGGCGCGCTCGGCCCGGAAGATCATCAAGACCGCCGTCCTGGAGATGGAGGTCGTCAAGTTCTCCGACGCCGGCCTCAAGATCGACGCGCTGGTCGCGCGCTACGCCGGTTTCTATGCGGACAGCAAGGTCACTCAGAACTCCGACGGCACCACCGGTGGCTACTACGTTATCCGCGTGCCCCAGGCGGCCTTCGCGTCGCTCTACGCCGAGCTCAAGAAGCTGGGCCGCGTGCGCGTCGAGAACGCCAAGGGCCGGGACGTCACCGCGCAGTTCACCGACCTGGCGGCGCGCATCCGTAACCTCGAACACATCGAGAAGCGCCTGCTGGCCCTGCTGGTCGAAAAGAAGCGCCGCGGCAAGATGACCGAAATCCTGGAGGTCGAGCGCGAGCTCGGCAAGCGCCGCGAGCAGATCGAGAGGTTCCAGGGCTCCATGCGCGTGATGGTCGACAGCATCTCCTACGGGACCATCCACCTGACCGTGGCCGAGCCGGCACGCATCGTGCCCGCCGCGGACTTCAGCATCGAGGTCAAGGACGCCCTGGCGGCCGACAAGAGCATTATTCCCCTCATGGCCGGGCTGGGCGGCCAGGTGGCCAGCCGCCAGTCGCTCAAGCGCAACGACGGGACCACGCAGGTCAGCCTGACCCTCAAGATTCCCATGCCCAAGTTCGGCGATCTCGTTAACGGCATCAAGGCCCTGGGCCGCGCCGACCGCGAGAACGTGCGGGGCTACAACCCCGGGGCCATCGCCCGCGACCCCGGCGCCAAGGACGTGATGAGCCTGGTGCGCCTGGTGCTCACCGAGCCCCGGCGCCAGAAGCCCGGCGGGGTGGCCAACATCGAGGTGAAGAACCTCAAGGACGCCTCCCTGGCCGTGGGTGCGCTCTTGAAGCGCCTGGACGGAACGCTGGTCAGCCGCCAGGAGCAGCGCAGCGGCCCGACCGCCACCGCGGATTACAGGGTGCGCGTGGCCCGGGCGCGCTTCGCCGAGCTGGCCGCGGCGCTCTCGACCATCGGGCGCATCGAGAAGAAGCAGCTGGTCGGCGTGGACGTGCTGGTCGTGGAGGGCCCCGCCGCGGAGGTGCCCTGCGACCTGACCCTGACCATCTACGAGCGCACCCGCCAGGTGCCCAGCGGGGCGGTTTCGGTGGGTACCACTGACCTGGACAAGGCCGCCGATGCGGTCCGCAAGTTGCTGGCCAGCGTTGACGGCCAGATGCTGAGCCACACCGAGAGCCGCATCCCCGGCGGCGTGTCCCACGCGCAGTACACCCTGCGCTGCCGCCGGGCCAGGTTCGCCGCCCTGGTCGGCAGCCTCGACGGCGTCGGCCGCATCGAGAAGAAAAACATCCGGGGCCTGAGCCACGAGGAACTCACCGGCGACGCCGGCCAGGTGCTCTGCACCATGACCCTGATCGTCTTCGAGCGCCGCGCCCCGGTGCCCAGCGCCACCCTGCAGATAGTGGTGGAGGACACCGAAGAGGCCTCCGCCGCGCTCGAGAAGCTGCGCGACGCCGCCAAGGCCAAGACCACCCGGGTGAACCGCAAGCGCGAGGAGAACGGTGCCACCCAGGAGGACTGGGAGCTGCGGGTGCCCGTCGCCGAGTTCGAGAGCTTCGTCTCCGGCGTCGAGAAGGTCGGCGAGGTCAAGGTCCGCGTGGTGCAGGGGATCGGTGCCGGGCTCACTGAGCAGCCCGACCCCAAGGCCCTGGCCCAGGTGGACATCACCTTGCGCAAGCCCAGCGCGGTGACCGCCCCTCCGCCGGGGACCTTCCGGGGGACGCTCAGCGCCGCCTTCGGGTTCCTCTGGCGGCTGGTGCAGATCGTCATCTTCGGGCTGATCGTCATAGTCCCGCTGGGGATTGCTCTCTTGGCAGTGATCAAGCTGCTGATGCGCCTGTTCAAGGGCCGCAACTCCGGGAAGCCCCTGCCCTCGACGGCGGGCGCCGATGCCCAGAGCGAGGAGGCTCCCAAGAACGAGTAAGTTAACAGGAAGCGCGAAGACAAACGGGGCGGCCCTTTGGGGTCGCCCCACTCTTTTCGGCGTGAAAGCGCCGGCCTGCTAGAGCATTTTAGCATTGAGTAACTCCGTAGCCGGAGTTTTGTAACC
>CBDUSI010000176.1:0-5846 GCA_965370045.1 uncultured bacterium
ACTTCAACGACTCCCAGCGCCAAGCCACCAAGGACGCCGGCCAGATCGCCGGCCTGGACGTCAAGCGCATCATCAACGAGCCCACCGCGGCCAGCCTGGCCTACGGCATCGACAAGAAGGGCGGGCGCATCGCGGTCTTCGACCTGGGCGGCGGGACCTTCGACATCTCCATCCTGGACGTGGGCGACGGGGTCTTCGAGGTGCTGGCCACCAGCGGCGACACCCACCTGGGCGGCGACGACTACGACAAGGCGGTCATCGACTGGCTGGTCGAGGAGTTCCAGAAAGAGCACGGCATGGACCTCTCCGGGGACCTCATGGCCCTGCAGCGCCTCAAGGAGGCCGCCGAGAAGGCCAAGTGCGAGCTCTCCAGCGCCACCACCACGGAGATCAACCTGCCGTTCATCACCGCGGACAAGGCCGGCCCCAAGCACATCCGCGTGCCGCTCACCCGCGCCAAGCTCGAGCAGCTCACCGACGGCCTCACCCGGCGGGTCGTCGGTCCCTGCCAGCAGACCCTCAAGGACGCCGGCGTCTCGCCCGGTGAGATCAACGAGGTGGTGCTGGTCGGGGGCATGACCCGCATGCCCGCGGTCCAGGCGGTCGTCAAGGAGATCTTCGGCAAGGACCCCTCCAAGGGCGTCAACCCCGACGAGGTGGTGGCGGTGGGCGCGGCCATCCAGGGCGCGGTGCTCTCCGGCGACGCCAAGGAAGTCGTGCTCCTGGACGTGACCCCGCTGACCCTGGGCGTCGAGACCCTCGGCGGGGTGATGACCCCGCTGATCGAGCGCAATACTACTATTCCCACCAGCAAGACCGAGGTATTCAGCACCGCGGCCGACAGCCAGCCGGCGGTGGACATCCACGTGCTCCAGGGCGAGCGCAAGATGGCCGGCGGCAACCGCACGCTGGGCCGCTTTCAGCTGGCGGGCATCCCGCCCGCGCCGCGCGGCGTTCCCCAGATCGAGGTAACTTTCAACATTGACGCCAACGGCATCCTCAACGTGGGCGCCAAGGACCGCGCCACCGGCAAGGAGCAGTCCATCGTCATCAAGAGCTCCTCGGGGCTCAGCGACGAGGACATCAAGGGCATGGTCTCCGACGCCGAGGAGCACGCCGAAGAGGACGCCAAGACGCGCGAACTGGCCGACGCCCGCAACGCCGCCGACCAGCTGGCCTTCACCGCCGAGAAGACCCTCAAGGAGCACGGCGACAAGGTGGGCCCCGCGGAGAAGAGCGCCATCGAGGCGGCGGTAAAGAAGGTCAAGGAGGTCAAGGACGGCGAGGACGTCGCGGCGATCAAGGCGGCCTGCGAGGAGCTCACCAACGCCAGCCACAAGCTGGCCGAGGCCATGTACCAGGCCACCGCCGCGCAAGGCGCCCAGGCCGGCCCCGGAGCAGGCCCGCAGCCCGGAGCAGGCCCCCAGCCGGGCCCGCAGCCCGGCCCGGCGCCCGATGGCGACAAGGCAGAGAAGGTCGTCGACGCCGACTTCACCGTGGTCGACGAGGAGAAGGACAAGAAATAGGCGTCTGTTTTCCGCCTGATTGGGCCAGGTAGCGTGAAGGTCATTTACGCACCTGGCCCGTTCTATGCCAAACCCATCGCCGGCAGATTCACGCCACCCCTACCACGAAGCGCGGCTGAGCCGGACTCCTTATGCGGTTGGGAAGCCGCAGGATGAGATTAACTACCGCACTACAAATCCCGTTGGGGGTCGGGCAGTAGAGTGAATCAACCCTTATTGGTCAGTCTGTCCCAGAGGGTGATACAAGGATTGGAGTCAGTAGCCAAGTGGGATGAGTTCGCTCCAGCCCTTTTCGGTTCTGAGGTAATACTTCGCGTCACGGCTAACCCATGTGAGCAGGTGCGGGATGCGTTTTCCACGGACGTACTTCGAAATGCGCGGATAAATGCTTTCGATTTCGGCCCGCTTGAAGACTATCCGCATCGTAGTGGGTTGCACCGTCCTGGCACCATCCACCATCATGATGTCGAGCTTGTACGCATTGCCCTGTTTCGAGAGCTGGGAGCAGTGGAACTCCGGATGGTGTGAAGCTGACCTAGTCTGGTACGCGAAGCGACTGACCCCAATGAAGGTGACCTTGGTCGCGAAGTCCTGCCGGTTCACGGCCTGAGGATCGAGACCGTGCTTCTCGCGCCAGAGACAAACGCGATCCATCGCATACAGATTCCGAAGATGCAACGTGATTCTCTGGTCCCGAAGCTGGACCTCCCCGATTCTAATTTCTGAGTCGTGAAAGATATCCCATGCCCCGAAGTAGCGATAGACGGGGTCCCGCGCCGAAAAGCCCTGCCGAGCAACGTGTTCCCAATATCGCTGAATCCTCTTCACCAGCGGCTTGTATCTGTTGAACGAGCAAAGATCTCCAAATCTCATCTCGTGGCTTGACCTCAATCCTCGCACCACCCGTTTAGACGAACCGGCGCAGACAGAAGTACCTCAAGTCAGCGGCCATTCTATTCGGCACCTAAGCTATCTGCAAGCCTCATCAGGCCACCCCAGCCACGAACCGCGGCGGCAGAAGATTCCTGCGCTGCCCGCGCTTGTGCTTGGGAATGTGTATGACCCACCACCTAAGCCCGAGCGGTTGACCAGCCTTGTGGACTGCATGTAGTGAGTTCGGCGTTGTAAGCCGCGCGTTTCCCAGTGCAGAGCTACCAGGACAAGAAATAGGCATCAAGCGCCCGGCCGCAAACGCGCCGGCGATTACATAAGCAATCCCCCGGCCTCGTGGCCGGGGGATTTTCTCACCCGAGAGAGACGAATCCGGCTCCATGCCGGCCTTTTGGCCCCGGTTGGCGCCCGGGGGCCGTCGTTCCTTGACGGCGCGGGGCAATACACTAATATATGCGACTGTGAGCCGCGCGCCGGGGTTCGGCTCGTCCACGGGGGGGGGCATCCAAACAGGAATAACCTGACGTGGCCCGGACGTCACATAGTTAGGGAAGACATCTGGCGATGAGACAACACCTGGTGAGATGAAGATAGCAATCGCGGGCAAAGGCGGCACCGGCAAGACGACGATAAGCGCGCTCCTGTGCCGGGCACTGGAAGCGGCCGGGCGAGACGTTATTGCAGTGGATGCGGACTCCAACGCGAACCTGGCCTACGCGCTGGGCGTGCCCGGGCCCGAGGACATCACGCCCCTGGCGGAGATGGAAGACCTGGTCCGCGAGAAGACCGGCGCCAAAAAGGGCAACTACGGCGCGTTCTTCAAGATGAACCCCGACGTTTCCGACATCCCGGAGAGATTTCAGCACGCCAGCGGCCGGGTGAAGCTGCTGGTGATGGGCTCGGTGGACCAGGGGGGAACCGGCTGCGCCTGTCCCGAGTACGTCCTGATCAAGGCGCTGATCAGCTACCTGCTCCTCAACAGCAACGAGGACATGGTCATCGACATGGAGGCCGGCCTGGAGCACCTGGGCCGGGGCGTCACCGAGAAGGTCGACGCCCTGCTGGTCGTCGTCGGGCCCAGCCGGGTGAGCTGCCTGACCGCCGCGCGGGTCAGGAAGCTGGCCGCGGACATCGGCGTGAAGAAGGTCTTCACGGTCGGCAACGCCGCCCGCTCGAAGCAGGACGAGGAATACATGGCCGGGGAAGTCGAAGTCGGCGATTTCGACTTCCTGGGTTTTCTACCTTACTCCGAGAAGCTTGCCCAGGCCGAGCGCGAGGGCAGGCCCGTCTTCGAAATACCCGAGCTCAGAGACAGTGCATCCGCACTGGTGAACCGCATCGTGGAGGCAAGAGATGGCTAAGGATCTGACTTACGCGGACAGGGCCTCGAAAGAGATGGTCAAGCGGGCGAGGGACGAGAACATCGAAACCGTCTGGGACCGCTACGAGGCCATGCAGCCCCAGTGCGGCTTCGGGTCGCTGGGGATATGCTGCAGGATATGCAGCATGGGCCCGTGCCGTGTGGATCCCTTCGGCGATGGGCCGCAGGCGGGCATCTGCGGGGCGAACGCGGACACCATCGCGGCCAGGAACCTGATAAGGATGATCGCCGGTGGAGCCGCCGCGCACTCCGACCACGGCCGCGACATCGCCCACACGCTGCTCATGGCCGCCACGGACCCGAACTCCGACTACTCGGTCAAGGACGAGGAGAAGCTGAGGTTCGTCGCCCGGCTCTACGGCATCGAGACCGAGGGCAAGGAGGTTAAGAAGCTCGCCGAGGAAGTGGCCCGGGCGGCCCTCGAGGACTTCGGACGCTGCGAGGGAGAGGTCAAGATAGCCTCCTATGCTCCCCCGGCAAGGCAGAAGCTCTGGCGCGAACTCGGCGTGTACCCGCGCTCCATCGACAGGGAGATCGTCGAAACCATGCACCGAACCCACATCGGGGTGGGCACCGACTACAAGAACCTGATCCGGCACGGGGTGCGGACCTGCCTCGGCGACGGCTGGGGCGGCTCGATGGTCGCCACCGAGCTCTCGGACATCCTTTTCCGCACACCGGAGCCGATCCGCTCCCGGGCCAACCTGGGGGTGCTCAAGAAGGACACCGTCAACGTCATCGTGCACGGCCACGAGCCGACGCTCTCGGACATCATCGCCGTGGTCTCCCAGGACGAGAAGCTGATCGCCAAGGCCAAGAAGAAGGGGGCGGAGGGGATCACCATCGCGGGCATGTGCTGCACCGCCAACGAGATATTGATGCGCCACGGCATTCCCGTGGCCGGGAGCTTCCTCCAGCAGGAGCTGGCCATCATCACCGGCGCGGTGGACCTGATGGTCATCGACGTGCAGTGCCTGATGCCGGCCCTGAGCGGCGTCTCGGACTGCTTCCACACCAAGCTGGTGACCACCTCGCCCAAGGCGAAGATGCCCGGGGTGGAACACATCGAGTTCCACGAGGACCAGGCGGTCAAGATCGCCACCCGGATTATCGAAGCGGCCATCGACAACTTCCCCAACCGGGATGGCAAGCGGGTCGAGATCCCCGACGACACCGAGAAAATGGTGGCGGGGTTCACCACCGAGTCGGTCTTCAAGTTCCTGGGCGGCACCTACCGCGGCACCTATCGGCCGCTCAATGACGGGATCATCTCCGGCCGCCTGCGCGGGGCGGCGGGCGTCGTGGGCTGCTCCAACCCCAACGTGGAGTTTGAGGAAGGCCACATCGAGATGGTCAAGGAACTGATCAGGAACGACGTGGTGGTGGTCACCACCGGCTGCAACGCCATAAGCTGCGCCAAGCACGGACTCCTCAAGCCCGAGGCCGCCTTTAAGTACGCCGGCAAGGGCCTTCAGGAGATCTGCGAAACCGTCGGCCTGCCGCCGGTGCTCCACGTCGGTTCCTGCGTGGACAACAGCCGGATACTGGCGGTCCTGGCCAACATCGTGGCCGAGGGCGGCCTGGGCGACGACATCTCCCAGCTGCCGGTGGCCGGCGCGGCTCCCGAGTGGATGAGCGAGAAGGCCGTGTCCATCGGCTTCTACTTCGTGGCCTCGGGCGTCTTCACCTGCATCGGCCACCCCCTGCCCGTGATGGGCTCGCCGGCGCTGCACAAGTACCTCACCGAGGAGATCGAGGCGGAGGTCGGCGGCAAGTGGTGCTTCGAGCTCGACCCGGTGGAGGCCGCCCACAAGATGATCCGGCACATCGACGAGAAGCGGGCGGCGCTCAAGCTCAAGCCGATGATGTACCAGCAGGCCTTCGCGCCGCTGGCGTAGGGAAGGGCTGAGATGTTCAAGATAAACTTCGAAAACTTAACACGATGTTTATTCATAACCGGTATTTCTGGGTGTATTTTGATTTCCACGATATAGAAAATAATTTTATGGTACCAATTTATGGGACTCGTTCTATGCTCAAACTTGAGG
>CBDUSI010000177.1:0-5655 GCA_965370045.1 uncultured bacterium
GAACCATTCTGCCCCCAATCACGACTGCTCCATTTTTCAACGGCCTGCTAGACCGCGTGGCCGGGGAGGACGGGGTCTCCTTCACCAACGCCTTCTGCCAGAACCCGGTCTCGACGCCCAGTCGCTGCTCGTTCATGAGCGGCTGGTGCCCGCACGTTCGCGGGCACCGCACCATGTTCCACATGATGCACGAGGGCGAGCCGGTGCTCTTGAAGACCCTCAAGGAGAACGGCTACTTCGTGTGGTGGGGCGGCAAGAACGACCTGGTCCCCGCGCAGCTCGAGACCCGCTACGACGACTGCTGCGACGTGAAGTACCAGCCGCAGGAGCCGCCGCCGCGCATGTGGCAGATGGACCGCGAGAAAGACTGGCGCGGCGAGCCGGGCGGCGACCGCTATTACTCGTTCTACGCGGGGAAGCTCCAGGCCCCGGGTGGGGAGGCCTACCGCGACAACGACTGGGCCAATGTCCAGGGCGCGATAGAGCTCATCCAGAACAGTCCGACGGACAAGCCGTTGTGCATCTACCTGCCGCTCACCTACCCCCATCCGCCCTACGCCGTCGAAGACCCCTGGTACGGCGCCATCGACCGCGCCAAGGTGCCGCCGCGCATTCCGACGCCGGAAAACTGGCGGGGCAAGCCCAGCCTGTTAAAACGTATCTGCGAGCGGCAGGGGCTCGGCGGCTGGACCGAGGAGCGCTGGACCGAGGAGCGCTGGACCGAGCTGCGCGCCACCTACTACGGCATGTGCGCGCGGATCGACCACCAGTTCGGAATGGTGACGGCGGCGCTCAGGGCGGCCGGCATCTACGACGATACCGCGATCTTCTTCTTCTCGGACCACGGCGACTTCACCGGCGACTACGGCCTGGTCGAGAAGACCCAGAACACCTTCGAGGACGTGCTGGTCAAGGTCCCGTTCATCATCAAGCCCCCCAAGGGCGTGGCGGTGAGGCCCCGGGTCAGCGAGGCGCTGGTTGAGCTGGTCGACTTTCCGGCGACGGTAGAAGCTTTGACGGGCATAGCGCCCGCGCACACCCACTTCGGGCGCTCACTGCTGCCGCTGATCGCCGGACGGACGGAAGCGGGTCGCGACGCGGTCTTCTGCGAGGGCGGGCGGCTGCACGGCGAGCGCCACTGCATGGAGTTGGAGAGCACCAGCAGCCAGTCGCCGGCGGGGCTTTACTGGCCGCGGGTCAACTTGCAGTCGAGCGAGGGGGCGGAGCACACCAAGGCGACCATGTGCCGCACGCGCGAGTACAAGTACGTCCGGCGGTTTTACGAGTCCGACGAGCTCTACGATCTGCGTTCGGACCCCAAGGAACTGGTCAATCGCGTCGACGATCCGGCGCTGGCCGGGGTCCTCGCCGGGCTCAGGGACCGGATGCTGACTTTCTACCAGGAGACCTGCGACGTCGTGCCGCACCAAACAGACAAGCGATGACGGGCGCTCAGCTTCCCACGATTTCTTTATAGATGGTTTCCAGCCGCTCGATGTGCCGCGCGGGGCCGAAGAGTTCGCGCTGGCGGCTTTGCCCGGCACGGCCCATCCGCCGGGCCTTCTCGGCGTCGGAGAGGACCTCGTCCAGCGCCGCGGCCAGACCTGGAATGTCCCCGGGCTCGACCAGGATGCCGGTCTTTCCGTCATCCAGCCACTCGGGGATGCCTCCCGAGCGGTAGGCGACGACGGGGAGGGCTCTGGCCATGGCCTCGATGCCGACTATCCCAAAGGGCTCGGGCCACAGCGAGGGCACGCACAGCAGTGACGCCCTCCTGTAAAAGGGCTCCATGTTCTCCTGCCAGCCGGCGAACTCGGCGCGCCCGGTGAGGCCCAGCTTCCGGACCAGCTTCTCGGCCGAGCCCTGCGCGGGTCCCGCGCCGACGATCACCAATCGGCAGTCGGTCTTCACCAGGGTCAGCGCGCGGACCAGGTCGTCCAGGCCCTTCTCGGGCATGAGGCGCCCGGCGAAGAGGATTTCGGGCCGGCCGCCGGCCCCGGCCTCGCGCGGGGACTCCTCCGCGTCGGGGACGAAGTAGTGCAGGACATCCATCAGCTCGCCGGAAATCCCGGCGGCCGCGCAGGACTTCCGCAGGCACTCGGAGTTGACCAGCAGCTTCCTCATGCGCGGCCAGGCGGCCAGCGCCGAGCGCGAGCGGCGGTAGCTCCACAGTGCGAAGAAGGGGTTCTTCCCCGGACCGCAGGGCGCGGCGTAGTAGTGCCACAGGCAGCTCGGGGCCACGGTTCGGCAGCAGGCGGTGCGCGCTCGCCGGAAGAAGCGCGGGCCGCCGGCCGCGCAGGTGAAGTCGACGTGCGCGTGCTTGACCGTCGGCCAGCGCTCGGCCAGCGCCAGCGCCAGCGGGTAGTTGTCCATCTCGTGGAGGTGAATGAGATCGGGAGAGAACTCGGCGGCCAGGCGCAGGACTTCGTCGGTCTTCTCGCCGGGCGCGCCGAAGGCGTGATAGCCGGGGACGACGCGGGTTTCGGCGGACTCCGGCCAGCCCTCGCCCGGCGCATCACCCCCCAGGGCCAGGACCCGGTGGCCGCCGGCGGCGAGCTCCGCGCACAGCCTGCGCAGGTAGCTCTCGACGCCGCCGGCCGAAGACAGGTGCCGGGATAGCTGCAGTATCTTCAACGGCGGTCTTCTTCTCCGTGCGGGATGTCCGAGCGAAGCGCGGGCTGCACCGCTGGAGATTCTCTCCGCACGGACTTCCGCCGCAAGCCGGCTTCCCGCCGCCCCTTCGGCCAGCTGAGACCGGGGCTGGGGGACTTCAATAGCTTCGCTTTGTCCCGGGCAGGCTGCAGTCGCCAGAGCTCCAGCCGCCAGCGCCCGACGGGCTGGCCACGGTATTCCAGGTCAAAGCGACCGGCGAGTTCCCGGCGCAGCGCGGTTCCCCAGGCGTGGAGCGTGTCGTCCTCCCGCTTGAAGACGTTGACGAAGTAGGCCGGCCGGCCGGAGTCGAGGTGCGCGGCCAGCCGGTCCCAGTCGCGCTCGGCGTAGTCCATCACCGTCCGCCGGCCCCAGAAATCCTGCAGGAGCTCGGCGGACTCGACGCTGCACACCAGCAGGGCGCCCTCTTCGGTGTTCGCGTAGAGCGCGTCGCGGATCGCGGCCTGCTGGCTCTGGGCCTGATGGTGCCGGTGGAATACGTAGGTCGAGCCGGCCAGGCCCAGCACCCCGGCGGCCAGGAGCGCCGCCCGTTCCAGGCCGGGCAGCCGCCTGAGCATGGGCGAGAAGACCCCCGCGTAGGCCAGGACGAAGAAGGGCGCCGCGGGCAGCAGGAAGCGCGGGGCGCGGACCACGGTTTGGGCCAGGGTCGCGCCGGAGTCGAAGTATCGGAACGACCCGTAAAACAACAGGTAAAAGAGCGGGAGCAGCAATACCTCGACTTTCCATTTCCCCCGGTAGAACGCCGGAGTCACCAGCATCAGGGGGTAGATGGCCAGGAGGATCAGGGCGTAGCGCGGCAGGAACACCAGGAGCGCGCCGACGGTGAAGTAGCCGTAGGCTCCGACCTGGCTGTAGCCGGAGCGGAACGGCGAACCGAAGACGTACCAGTGATAGCCGGCATAGAGGGCCAGACCGGGTATGACGCCCAGTGCGAAGAGCGCCGGCCCGGAGCGGAGCCGCTCGCGCCAGGAGCCGGCCAGCAGCGCGCCGCGTCCTCGCCAGAGTGCCCCTAGGCCCAGCACGACCCCGGCCAGGAGCAGCGGCTGCCGCAGCAGCGTGCCCAGCCCCACCAGCAGCCCGGCGGCCAGCGCGCTCTTGGCCCCGCCGCGGACCAGCAGGGCGAAGGCCGCCAGGAGCAGCGCCGCCGCCGGCAGGTTGCTCATCAGCGTTCGGGAGTGCAGCGCCGCCGTGGGATGGAAGAGGTAGAGCAGGGCCCAGAGCGGGGAGAGCCCCGCGCGGCCCAGGAGCCAGGCCAGCAGCGCGAAGATTAACAAGTGAAGGACCAGCGGCAGCAGGAACGCCGCTGACGTTCCTGCCGCGGTGAAGGGCACCAGCATCGCGGCCAGCCCCGGCGGGTAGCGTGAGGCCCGGTGCCCGTCGGCGGCGGGCACGGGGATCGGCAGGTGCCGGTCGGCGACGTCGGCGAAGACGGCGCCCTCCCCCAGTACGCCGGCCAGCGCCAGGTTGCCGGCCTCGTCGCTGGCCAGGTACATGGGCGGGAAGTAGATGGCCCAGACCAGCACGAAGGCCGCGGCGGCCGCCGCCAGGAGTATCCTCTGGGTCCTGCGTCCCGGCCGGCGGGGAGCATCGGCGCGGGGTCCCGGCATCATTTCTTCCGGCCGACGGCGATCAGGGAGAGCGCGGGCAGGAGGGGGATGTGTTCCATGATCCTGGCCAGGGGCATCATCATTTCGTACATCCTTATCTGCGTTGCGGATATGGTCTTGCGGTGGAAGATGCGGCCGTTGGCCCACCAGCCGAAGACCCCCAGCCGGTTGAAGGGCAGCATCGCGGTCACTTCGAGGCCCGCCTCGCGCATCCTGGCGGAGAGGTCCTTTTCGGAGTACCTGCGGAAGTGCCCCAGAGCGGCGTCGGCCGGGCTGTAGAGCTTCTGGTGCTGCGGCACCAGGCATATGGCGTGTCCGCCGGGCTCCAGGACGCGGGCGAAATGGCGGAGGACCTCCACGTCGCGCTCGATGTGCTCCAGGACGTTCATGCAGAGAATCGTGTCCAGCTTCTCATCCGCGATCTGGTCGTAGCAGGCCGGGTCGGTCAGGTCGAAGATCATGGCCCTGACGTTGGCCAGGTGGCCGAAGCGGCGGCTCACGGTTTCCGAGTAAATGGCTTCCTTATCGACGGCGACCAGGCGTTTCCTGTCGAGCAGGTAAGAGGTGAGGTTGCCGATGCCGCAGCCGGCCTCCAGCACCCGCCCGCCCACGAAGGGCGCGATCTTGCGCATCAACATGCGATTGAAGCCCTTGGCCCTGCTCAGCGCGTCCAGTATGTAGAGGCCGTCGTGATCGGTGAAGCGCGTGTTGATGAAGCGGTAGTAGAAGAGCGCGAAGAGGGCCTGCAGGGCGTGGCGGAGGCGGATGTGCTTGCCCTCCGCGTAGGTCCGGCCGTGATAGCTGATCGGGACCTCGTATATCCGGGCCTTCCACTGCGCCAGGCGGGTGACCAGCTCGGGCTCTATGTCGAAGGAGCGGCTTCTCAGCGGGGTCCTTTTCAGGATTTCCGCGCGCACCAGCTTGTAGCAGGTCTCCATGTCCGAGAGGGTGAGGTCGTTGAGCACGTTGGTCACCGTGGTCAGGAACCTGTTGGCCACGCTGTGCCAGAAGTAGAGCACCCGGCGGGAAGTGCTGGCCGCGAAGCGCGAGCCCAGCACGGCGTCGGCCTGGCCGGCGAGGGCCGGTTCGAGCATCCGGGCGTAGTCGACGGGGTCGTACTCCAGGTCGGCGTCCTGGATGATGACCCACTCTCCCGAGGACATCGCCAGGGCCCGGCGGACGGCGGCGCCCTTGCCCGCGTTGCGCTCCTGGAAGTGATACTTGATGTTGGAGTGCCGGCCGGCCAGCTCCTGGATTATCTCCCTGCTGTCGTCGCCGGAAGCGTCGTCGACGATGACCAGTTCGATGTCGACCAGGTCGGTGGCGCCGAGCACCTTTTCGACGATCTGGCGGAGAGTGCGGCCTTCGTTGTAGACGG
>CBDUSI010000178.1:0-5239 GCA_965370045.1 uncultured bacterium
CGCCGGCCTGGGCTGCCGTTCTTCTCGCTGTTGGATAGGCTTTGTCCCAGGCCTTCGCGTAGATGAACGCCCAACGCGTTACGTCAACCTCGTCCCGTCCCGTCTCCCGCGCGATCCTGTGGTAGTCGTCCCCGTGGGCCACGCGGTTGGCGGCGTAGGTAATGCGGCGCACGATCTCCTCCGGTGGTTCTTTTTCACCACCAAGACACCAAGGCACCGAACCAGTTTTCAGTTTTCGGTCTTCAGTTTTCGGGACTCCTGAACACTGCGCACTGAGCTCTGAACACTCGTTCTCCTTGGTGTCTTTGTGTCTTGGTGGTTGATAACGTCTTCGCTCGACATGGCGGCGATGTATCAAGAGTTCGCGGGCCGCGTTCTCGGCGGCGGTTTCGTCGTCGCTCTTGAGCAGCGTGCACAGGCCCTTGATGGTTTCGCCTTCGGCTTCGGCGAGGCGCAGCTTCTCGGCGCGCTCGTACAGCGGGCCCCAGACCTCGGGGTGGTCGATGGAGAACGTGACCAGCTCCCCGACGTTGGAACCTGTCTTCTCTGCAATGAGTTCCCAGGACACCCCCCGCGCGAACAGGCGCGCGGCGTCCACGAGCACTTCCCTCGGGAACGGGGGCTCTTTCACCACGGAGGACACAGAGGACACGGAGGAGCACGGAGACCTGCTACCTTCTCCCTCGCGGGGAGCGCCTCCCGGCTGACCTGGCTTGGATGTCCGCGGCCCGATCATATCTCTTCTCTCTGGCCAACAGCCCTTCTTGGCGCCTTGGCGGTTGGATCACATGTTCAATAGTATTATACACCGAATACGCCCGAATGTCAAGCAGATAATACAGAATAATATGGAGAAAATGCAAGTCGCTGGGGTAGAGTTGCTTATGTGCGTGAAAAGGCGGGGTTCAGGGCGAGAACCGCTGGTTGAAACAGCCGGAAGTCAGAATTCCCGGTTGTGGTTGACGCCGGGGCTTCGGCGGGTTATACCATTTGGGAGGGAATGGGAGAAGTGGGGCGGGCAATAACGGTGGGTGTCACCGGAATGCCCGCGGAATGCCCCGGAATGCCCCCGGTGGGTGTCACCGGAATGCCCCAATGTACCCACTCCATCCTCCGTAGCAGGGCTACTGCGGGCTCGCAACTTCGCTGCGACCCTTGACTTCCCCGCCCGGCGGGGCCATACTGAAGGGGGAGCAATAGGCGGCGCCGTGGGGGGCTGCGGAAGAGAGATGTCCCCGGATTACCCCACAGGGCGTCTAAACGATTGAGGACGGGGCCTAGGTCTGCCCCGCGAGGAGACGAGATGCGCCGGATTCTGGTGGTCCTTCTGCTGACGCTCTTCTGCGCCGCCGCTCGTTCGGGCGAGAAGCAGGACGCGCTCCCCAGCGACGAACAGCTCCGCAAGTTGCTGCCGAAGGGCTGCAAGCTCACTCTGGCGAAGTATCGCAGCGTCTTTTCCGGCAAGTGCAAGAGCGGCTACGGCGTGGTTGATTCGCTCTTCCGCGCGCGGGCCTGGCCGGCGCTGAGGGTGATCGTTGAACACGGTCAGGACTACGGCGCCTGGATTCGGGCCGTGAGGCACTACGTTACCTACGAGCCCCGCTGGACCGCTGGCTGCCACGCGCGGGCGGTCCGCTCCTGGAGCAAGCGCAAGGTCAAGTTCAGCAGCACGCGGATGATGTTCCTGTGGGGCGAAATAATGGACTACGTGGCCGGCCCGGACAAGCGGGCGGCCGCGGAGCTCGGCCTGGAACTCCTGAACCACGAAGGCGACGATTACTGCTCGCTGGGCTGCCAGATACTGGGGCCGGTCGGCGACCGTTACGCCGACAGGCGCCTTCTGGAGGTGGTGCGCAAGCGGTCCTACGAGGTCCGCGGCGAAGCCATACGGGCCCTGGCCGCGCTCAGGCGAGCGGGCCCGCTGCCCAACGTCACCGACAAGCAGCTCGTGGATATGCTCCGTCACCTTGGGGAGAAGCCCGGGAGGGTCGATAGCTACATCGGTGGCCACCTGGCGCAAACCCTGCCCGGCCCGACGCGCGCCCCGCTGTGGCACACCTGGCTCGCGGCGCACCGCGTCAAGAAGCGGCCGTGGGGTTACCCGCGCGGGTTTTTCGAGGATTTCAACAAGCCGCGCTGGAAGTGTTGCCAGGCGGAGCTCAAGGTGATCCGCCGCTACCTGGGGGGATCCGGCGCCGACCTGCGCGGCTGGGCGGGCTACTACCTGGCCAAGAGGCAGGATCTGGAATCCTACCCCCGGATCGCCAGACTCCTCGGCGACCCCGACCCCGAGATACGCAGGCTGGCGGCCAACGGCATCTCCTGGCACTCCACGCCGGAGTTCGTGCCGGCCCTCAGGCCGCTGCTGCAGGACCGGAACGAAAAAGTGGTCGCGGCCGCAGCCGCCGCGCTGGGCATCTGCGGCGACCGCAGATCAGTGCGCCAGCTGATCGACCTGCTGGATCGCAAGAACCTCCACGTGGTCGCCCGCGCGGCGACGGGGCTCAAGGCCAACAAGCATCTGGTCGGACATCCCGAGATTCGCGCCAAGCTCCGGGAGTTGCTGAAGCGCAAGAAGGGAAAAGACGAATTCGATCACTGCCGGAGCGTCGCTTGGGCGCTGGTGGCCCTCTGTACCCGCGAGGACATACCCGTGCTCAAGGCCTACGCCAAGCGGGTCGATCAGCTTCACATGGTCGAGAAGGCCCTGGATCGGCTCGACCCCGAAAGGCTCCGGCGGCGCGAGCTTCAGAAACTGCGGGGGCGGGGGGAGTGGCCCCTTCTCTTCCGGGCGGAACGCGGAGACCGCAAGGCGATGTCCAGGCTCCTCGCGGGGGTCAAGCCCTGCAAGGGACCGGAGAACGTCGATCACAACCTGATGCCCTGCCTGCGGGCGATGCTCTTCGGCAACCGGGAACTGGGAGTGGCCGTGACCCGGCCGCTGCTGCACTGGGACTACAGCCACATCGGGGAGATTCCCGCCCACGTCGCGGGACGCCTCAAGGACAAGCGACTGACCATGGAACTGGTCCGCGCCATCCGCCGCTCGGACGTCTCGTTGGGAACCAGGATCTGGGCGCTGGGAGAGATAGGCGACATGCGCGCGATCCCGGCGCTGGTCGAAGTGGGCCTGGACCCGCGCTGGGTCGTCAAGGTTACCGACTCGCCAAGCGCTCTGTCCAAGCCCTGGTACCCCGGAAGCCACCGGCGGAGCACCCGACTGCTGGTGGAAGTCACCGCCGGGGCGCTGGAGAAGATCACCGGCCACGAGATACTCGAGCGCGACCCCGTCAAGCTGGCCAAGGCTTGGCGGGCGCGCCTCGCCAGGCAAGGCGACAGGTAGGGCCATTCCGGGGCCATTCCGGTGACACCCACCGTTAGTGCTCGGTCTTGACCCCGCCCAACGGGGAGGCTATGTTACAGTGATATGAACACGCCCGCGCCCGAGCCACCTCGATTGCGGATTGCGGATTGCGGAATGAAGGGGACGAGCGCTTGAGCGATTCCGAAATCCGAACTCCGAAATCCGAAATGGGAAAACGCTCGCGGCGGATGGTGGTCTGGACGATTGCCGTGCCGATTGTGATTCTGCTCCTGGCCCAGGCCGCCGCCAAGGCCCTTGAGAACCTTCGCCGGGATACAGTGCCGGAGGTGTTCTGACCTGCCGCGGGGATAGCCGGCGGCTTTGCGCGCTCGCGGGTTATCTTTTCTGAGCGCCGCCGCTTTTCGCGGGGTCCACTATCTTCTTGTAGCCGGGGTGCTCGCGCAGGGTGTCAAGGTCGGAGTCATTCCGCATGTGCTCGAATTTCTTGAAGCCCAGCTTCACCGATTCGGCGAGCTGCTTGACCGCCTCGTCCTTCTTGCCGTTGCGGGCCAGGGCGCATGCCAGGTTGTAGGCCAGGCTGTTGTTCTTCGGAGCGAAGAGCCGCGCGCGCTTGAGGTAGACCTCGGCGCGCTTGTAGTCCTTGCGGCCCATGAGCATCATAGCCCCGGTCATCATCCTCCGCCCGGTTACCTCCAGGCTGGTCTCGACCCGCACGACGGCGTCGGCGCCCTTGTTGTCGGAGGTGAACTTCCGGTAGGCGGCGATCGACCTGGTAAAGCGCGCCTCGCTGTCGGTGATCTTGGCGAGGCCCTCCCTGAGCTTCTTCAGCTCGTCGGAAAGCGCCTGCTCCTTCTTGTACCTGGCGGTGGCCTCGACCGCGGCCAGCTTCTTCGCGAACTTGTCGTCATTAGTCAGCCCGACCAGCTCCTTCAGGCGCGCGTGGCCGCGCATGTACTGGCCGGCGGCGGCCATGAGCTTCCCGGCGTCCTTCATCTCCAGGGCCAGGATGGCGGCGAACTTCTTCGCGTCGCGCTCGTTCCGCCGCGCCTCCCAGAGCAGCTCCATGTACCTGACCGCCGGCTCGCCGAGGTTGAGCGCCAGCGGCGGCCACTGGTGGCGGCCATTGAAGGTCACCATCCGCTGGCGAAGGCCCCGGGCGGCCAGCCCGCGCTCCAGGCGGAGGAGTTCCATGTGGTTGAAGTCCCGCATCCCGCACATGGAGAAGACGGCCAGGCCGGACTCCTTCGCCGGGAGCTTCTGCCCGGTGCTCATTCCCGCGCCGACGGGGATCACCCCGGCGAACTTCTCCGTGGCGGCCAGACGAAAGGCCACCCGTGCCCCGCCGGAGAAGCCCGTCGCGTAGCGCCGGTCCTTGTCAATGGACAGGCACGCCGCGGTGTCTTTCATCAACGCCTTGATGGCCACGGTGATGGGCGCGCGGGGCCCGTTGCGGGAGTTGTTGGAGCCGACCACGATCCAGCCGTACTTCTCCGCGGCGCGGCGGAACTCCCGCACGGGATCGGTGCCCCGGCCGCCAGGGCTGAAGCCGTAGAGAATCGGGTGCTTCTTCGCGGGATCGTAGCCCTTGGGCAGGTAGAGCGCGTAGCTCTGCGCCGGGTCGTCCCTGGTGACCACCTTCCCGATCACCTTGCCGGTTTCAAACTCCGGCTTGGGGGGAGCGGCGGCCGGCTCCGGGACCGGCTTGGCGACGGGTTTGGCGGCCGGCTTCGCGACCGGTTTGGCTGCGGGTTCGGCGACCGGCTCGGCGGAGGGCGCGCATCCGGCCAGGGCCAGCAACGGGACCAGCAGCGCGGCGGCAAACGGATTTCGCATCGTGGAAGTTCCTCCCCTAAAGAGCCACACTTCCAAGTATGTTAGTCAGACGCCCCGTTGGCGCAAATTGTTCGCGTGAAA
>CBDUSI010000179.1:0-5225 GCA_965370045.1 uncultured bacterium
CGATGCTCAGGCATCGACTTCGGAACCCCTCCTCGAATCTGAACCATTCTGCCCCCAATCACGACTGCTCCATTTTTCAACGGCCTGCTAGGGAACCAGTTCGCCTTCCACCGTGAGCTTGAGCGAGCCGTCCTTCCGGGGCACCCACTCGGCGCGCAGCGACTTGATCCTGTCGAGCAGCCGGCCCACCGCGTCGGCCGAGCGCTCGGCCTGCTTGCCGGGCTGCTCCTCCGGCGGGCTGAAGATGCGCTTAATCAGCAGGGCCAGGTCGGCGAGGTCGCCCCCCTTGTTCCCCGGCCGGAAGACCAGCAGCGCCGCCGGCCGCGCCGCGCCAGCGGCGGGCAGCATTCCGGGCTCGTCGGCCATGGTCTTGGCCGAGGCGCCCGCCGCGCGGTCCAGCATGCGTTCGAGTTCCATGCGCGAGCTGGTGGCCACCAGGAAGTTGCCAACGGTCCCGAAGGCCGGGCGGTAGCCGGAGCCCTGCGGGTAGAAGGCGTAGACCATCTCGAGGTACTCGCGGTCCCTGTAGCGGCGCTTGACCAGATGGGGGTAGATGGGCTTGCCATCGTAGGTCGGCGGACGGCCGTCGGCTGAGAGCCGCAGGCCGGTCGCGGAGCTGACCAGCTTGACGCAGGCCGGCCAGGCGGTCTTGACGTCGCGGGCCTCCATGAACACGGTGGCCGCCACCTGCAGCGCCTGGTCGCCGGGGATCGGTTGGCTGGTGATGAAGATGCCCCGCTCGCCGACCAGCTCTTTGGCCAGGAGCCTAACTGCGTCGCCGCCGCCGTCGTCGGCCTTGGGTTCGGCCCCCTCTTCCTTGCCGGCCTGCTCGATAGCTTCGAACTCTCTGATGCGGCCCGCGGGGCTCCAGCGCCCGGCGCCGGCCGGCGCGTGCCAGACCCAGTAGCCCAGCGCGCCGGCGGGGGCCAGCTTCGCCGACTTGGGCCCGCCTGGTGGAAGCGCCGGCGGCGCGCTGGTCTTTCTTCCATCGAACGTCAGCGCCCCGGAGAGCTTCTCCAGGGCCCGGTCGGCGCGCAGTTCGCCGGTGAGGCCCTCCAGGCCGGGCACGTCGAGGATGAAGGCAATGCCCCTCGCGGCCTGGTCGTCGGCCTTCTCCGCGGGGAGCTTGAAGTCCTTGAAGCGCACCGTGACGCGGGCCTCGGCGGGCGGCGGGGCGGCCGAGGCTTTCCCGGCGAGGATTTCCTCGCGGCGGGCCAGAATCGCCATGAGCTTGTCGCGGTCCGGAGACATCAGCATGGTGTTGCCGATGAAGGCGAAGTAGTTGTTGTCCTTCTTGAAGTGGCCCACGCCGTCGGCGTCGGTCATAAACCTCGAGATCTTGCCGAAGGCGCGGCCCAGGAAGCCGCAGCGGACGGCGATGACATTGCGCCCTTCCTCGTTAATTGCGCCGGCGACCTCCGAGCCCACGACGTGCCGTATCCAGAAGGCGATGTCGCCGGCCTCCTTCCGGGAGGGGAGTTTCTCCTTGTCTCCGGAGGCCTGGGCGAAGTCTACCAGCAGTGACCGCCAGCGCGGGCCCTCGGCGTAGTCCTCCACGAGTCCCGCCGGGTCGCGCAGGGTCCACCGGACGGGATAGTCGACCGGCAGGCAGTCGGCCGGCGCGGGCGCCGGGCCGCTGTTGAACCAGATGAGCAGGATAAGTAACGGCAAGAGCACCAGCCCCAGGCAGCCCAGGCAGCAGGCCCGCCGACGCTTCTTTGAGGGCGCCGGAGTTGCGGCCGGCTCGGTCCCCTCTGTGGCGGGGGCGGTCTCCGCGCCGGGCTGCTCCCAGGGGTCGGGAGTGCCGCTTTGCGGCGCGCTATTCTCGGGCGGAGCGCTTTCTGGATTCTCCATTGCCGGAGCATTCTAGCTGCCGGCACGGAGATGTCAAAAGTGCGGCGGGGAGGTCAGGCCGGTTTGGCGACGGGCTCGGGGGCGTCCTCGGCGGCGCGGGCCGCCAGGTGATACTGGGTGATGGTCCCCACTAGCGCGAAGAGCGCGAAGGGCACGAAAATGCCCTCCCAGGGGGGGCGCAGGTCCGTGAAGCCGTAAATCCCCAAGAGCATCGCGAGGGTCAGGAGCAGCGCGCCCCAGACTGCCCATCCGGAAATGAGCAGCGCCCGGGCGGCAAACAGATAGGCGATCGTGGTCCCCAGGCCGAAGGTCACGAGATAGCAGACTATCATCCACTCGCGGGCTTCGACGCCGTACAGGTGCAGGAAGATCCCCGTGACCAGGCTGGCGGCCAGTGAGCCGGCCTGCATGCAGGTGAAGAGCACCACCAGGTGCCAGCCCAGCAGCGCTCCGCAGGTGGCCATTGGCAGGGCCACGAACAGCGCCGAGACCCAGTGCAGTTCCAGCGGCTTCGAGCGGGATAGCGCGAAGGCTATCCCGCCGAGGAGCAGCGCGCCACCCAGCGCGGCGGTGAGCCGGCGCAGGTGCCATCCGAAAAATCCGAGGATAATCCCCAGCGCCAGCGCGACGCTCAGAATGATGATGAAGACCCGCAGGCTGACCGACTCCTTCATGGAGGTCATGCCGGCGGCGATGCTCTCGGCGACCTTCTTGCGCCCGATTGAATACGGTCCCGGACGCGCGGTCCGGGGGGCTTCGGGGGCCCCTGCCCGCGAGGAGGAGTCCTCCGCGGAGGAAGGTTCTTCCTTCGCTTCGGCCGCGCGAGAGAGCTCGAACGCCCTGCGAACTGCGATGGCCGCCTCGTTCGCCGTCCCGGGGGCGTCGCCTCCGTAGAATTCGCCCACGATCTGCGGAAGGCAGGCCGCGCCCACCAGGACCAGTCCGGTCATGACCAGCGCCCCGATTTGCTCAACCCGGCTGGGCTTGCGCCGCCACACCGGGCGGATGAACACCCCGCTGCCCGGGCGCGCGTTCGTTTCGGCCTTGGCTTTCGACATGATAGCCCCCGAAGGGAGCCCCCTGCTCCCTCCCCGTTTCAGTATCGGCGGGGTCCGGGGTTGTTCTTTAGCGTAACGCCTGGGGCACTATTATCGGACGGTCCAGCCTCCGTCGACCACCAGGTTGTGGCCGGTGACGAAGCTCGACGCGTCGGAGGCCAGATACAGCGCCGCGCCCTTGATCTCGACGGGCTTCCCCGTCCGGCCCAGCAGGCAGCGCGCCGCCAGGCGGCCCATGAACTTGCGGTCCCTGGTGGACCTGCCTTGCGGGAAGGGGCCGGGGGTGATGGAGTTGACCCGGACTCCGTCGGGGGCCAGCTCGGCGGCCAGGCGGCGGGTGAGCTGCAGCAAGCCGGCCTTGGCCTCGCCGTAGCCCACCGCCGAGCGGAACGGCGTGCCCGCGTACATCGCCGGGTCGGGCGCGACCAGTGCGTACATGGTGGAGACGTTGAGGACGCTGGCCGCCGGGCTTTTCTTCAAGAGAGGCAGGGCGAACTTGGTTACGCGGAAGGCGCTGGTCAGGCAGCCGTCCAGCGTGGCGCTGAAGTCCTTCGTGGAGGTCTTCGAGAAGGGCTTGAAGCTGCCGGCGAAAGCGTTGTTGACCAGAATGTCCAGGCGCCCCGCGCGTTTCTTCAGGGCGGCGATGCACTTCTTCACCGAGGCGTCGCTGGTGATGTCCAGCTTGAGGGCAATCGCGCGGCCCCCCCAGCTTTCGATCACTCGGGCGCGCTTCCGGCAGTTGGCCAGGTTGCGCGAGGCGATGGCCACGGTGGCGCCCGCCTCGGCCAGCGCCTCGCTGACCGCCGAGCCCAGGTGCCCCGCCCCGCCGGTAACCAGGGCGACGCGGCCGTGGAGATCGAAGAGTTCGGCGATGGTCTCCTCAGCTGCCATTCCACTGCCTCCCTAGTGGTGTCCCCCGCCCGCCGGCGGCTTTCCCGGTCCCTTGAAACGGCTCCGAATGAACCAGAGAATTCCTGCCGTCTGAGTAACGCCCACTGCTGCGCCGATCACCGTCGCCAGCCAGAGCTGCATCGCCAGCAGGAAGTATCCCAGGCAGAAGGTGATGCCCGCAAGGAGAAAGCCGAAGGCCAATGACGACCAGAAAACGAACGGGTCGCATCCGAAGGGCCTGGATTTCGCAAGGCGACCCGAAGCCCAGAGCCAGACCAGGACACCAGCGACGAGGAGGACGGCCCCAGGGCGTATCCAAAAGAGAACATCTTCCGCCAAGAAGCGCAGGAAGCTTCCCATCTCAATCTCTGACCCTCACCCGCCGCCCGGACTTCGCCGAGCCCAGCGCCGCCCGGCAGACGCGGTTGACGTGCAGGGCATCCTCGAGGGTCGTGCGCACGCGCTCCTTCGCGCCGAGGGCCGCCAGGAAGTTCCGGGCCTGGAGGACGAAGGGGAGGTCGAAATCGAGTTTCTGTTTATTCGCGCGCCACTTCGACCCGTCGCCGCGCGTCGAGGCCAGCTCGGTTTGTTTCTCGTCAAAGAGCGTACGGTAGCGCAGGTGCCCGCGCGCGCCGACTATCTCCAGTTCGGTTTCCCGACGCGGCTGGCAGGCCGAGGTCCATATCTCGCCGAGCGCGCCGGTGGCGAAGCGCAGGACGAGCAGGGCGGTGTCCTCAACGGCCACGCCGCGCAGTCCCAGTCGCCCGGTCGCGGCGCTGACCTCCGCCACCGGGCCGAGCATTTCCGTGAAGCAGGCCACGACGTGGCTGGCGATGTCCATCACCGCGCCGCCGCCCTTGTCGGGATCGGCGAAGTAGTTGCGGCGGTAATCGGGTCGGTAGCGGGGGTAGTCGTAGGCGACGCGCGCGCGGGCCAGGATCGGCCGGCCGAGCTTACCGGCGCGGACGCGCCGGGACATTTCCATCAGCGCCGGGTAGCTGCGGTAGGTGTAGGCCACGCCGACGACGCGGCGTTTCTTCTTGGCCAGAGAGATCAGCGACCGGACTCCGCGTTCCGCCACGCAGAGCGGCTTCTCGATGAGCACGTGGCAGCCGGCCTTCACCAGCCTGCGGGCTTGCGAAACGTGCAGGTTCGCCGGGGTGGCCACGACTGCGGCGTCGAAGGCGGAGAGGTCAACCTTCCCGAAGTCCGCGTGCGTCGCCTTGACGGGATAGGCTTCCGCCAGCTTCTTCCTGCGCGCCGCCCGCGGCTCGCAGATTTCGACTTTCAGGCTCCGCCGGGCCTTCAGGAAGCAGCGCAGGTGGCGCTCTCCGATGGAGCCGCCGCCGACGATGAGCAGTCGCACTTAGCAGTCCGTTGAAAAATGGAGCGCCGTGACGGCGGGCGCTCCCGAGCGATGCG
>CBDUSI010000180.1:0-5223 GCA_965370045.1 uncultured bacterium
GACCGGCACTCGTGACCTATACATTTCCGTCGTGGTCCATAAGGCCTTCGTGGCCGTCGACGAGCAGGGCACCGAGGCCGCCGCGGCCACTGCCGTGGTCATGGCGGGCGGCGGCGGCGGCTACTCCACCTTCCGGGCGGACCGGCCGTTCGTATTCCTTATCCGCGACAGAAAGACCGGCAGCATCCTCTTCCTGGGCCGGGTGGTGAACCCCAAGTCCTGACCAACCGCAAGAGCGCGGGAGGGCCGGGCTTCGCCCCGGCCCTCCTTCGTGAGTTGGAGGCAAAGGTCGGGGGGCACGACAGTCCGTGGCCTCGGCTTAGGGCCCCCTCTGCATCCCAAGACCCTACTTGCCTGAGAAGCAGTAGACGAATCCGTCATCCGAGCCGATGTAGAGCTTTCCTCCCGCTATCGCCGGCGAGGACCGCACCTTGCCTCCCTCGGTGATCTTGAGGTAGAGCTTGACCTCGACGCCCTTCCCGGGCGGTTTCCTCTCGCCGCCTGCCGCCACCGGACCGGGGAGGAACACCAGGAGAAGAACCGCGGTCAGTGCGCGGTACGGTAACGTCTCGATCATTTCGTGTCTTCCTTCTTGCCCGCGGGCTTGGGCGGCGCCTTCCAGGAGAAGGCCGGCTTGGCGTCGGGATACGGCAGCTTGTCGAACTTCCGGCCGCTTGCCGGCTTCTTCCCGAAGAACGTGAGGTCGGCGAAATCCAGCAGCGCCGCCCAGTCCTCTACCCCCTGCGCGTGGCCGCCCTTCTGGCGCATGTGCAGGCCGATCTTATCACCCGCGCCCAGCCAGCCGTAAACCACCCTGGCCGCCTGATAGCTGCGCTGGACGCAGATCGGCGTCGCGCAGCTGTCGCCCATGGCCTCTACCATGCACACGGGGCGCGGGGCCACCAGTGCCACCAGGAAGTGCTGGTCGAAGGGCAGGCGCGTCTCCTTCTTCACGAAGCCTCCCATGCGCGGATGAAACCAGTGGTAGTATCCCTTCGGGAAGAAGAGCGCGACGCTTTCGTGCCGCTTGCGGCCCCTGGGATCGGCCGGCCAGATGGGGAACCGCCAGCACTGCCCCCCGCCGCCGCCGCTGGCGTTGGGGACGGTCAGCGCCACGCGCTCGTCCAGCGCCCCGATCAGCAGCGCGGTCTTGCCGCCGCGCGAGTGGCCGGTGACGACGATCTTCTTCTTGTCCACCTCCTCAAGGGTCACGAGATAGTCGATCACCCGCATGCCGCCCCAGGCCCAGACCGCGATGGTGCCCCAGTCGTAATCCGGGTAGGCCTTCTGCGCCGCGCCGACGGTCTCCCGCTCGTCCGGGTCCAGAGCACAGTTGTCGTACTGCGCCACTATGTAGCCCCGTTTGGCGGACGTCCAACCCTTGCCGCCCGAGTAGTGCTTGGGCTTCACGATTACCGGGAATGGCCCCTTGCCCTCGGGCAGGTATATCTGGACATCGAACTTCAGCTTCTTCCCAGGGCCCATCGTGAGTTGAACTCTCCTGCGGGTCTTGCTGCTGGAGGTCACCTTGGCGGTCACGTTGCCGGGGGGCGGGGGCATGCGGCCGTACTCGTAGTAGGCGAGCAACGCCTTGATCTCCTCGCGGCGCTTCTTCCAGTCCGCCAGGGTTCTCACCCGCTTGCCGCTCTTCATCAGGAACGGATCGGGCAGCTCCTTCATCTCCGGCAGCTTCTCGACGGGTGGGAACGCGTCCTTCTCCGGCGGTTTCTTCTCGGCGCCGGCAGCGTTCGCGGCAGCCAGAGCCACCAGCACCACCGCCCAGATCGCGATCATGTGCGTCCGCTTCATGGCAGACTCCTGACAATGGCCTCCGGCTTGCCCGGCGTTTGGCATGGGCTTGCCCCATTTCGGGCCCACCTGGAATGTTAGTAAAAGGCCCGCGTGCTGTCGAGCCAGTTTCGAGGATGGAGCGCAGCGGCGACTGCTGTCTTACCGTCATATGAACACGCCCCCGTCCCAACCCCCTGATTCCCGCATGAGGCCCCCTTTCCGGGCCTTTTCGCTGCAACGCCGAGTCTGCACTTGTCATCCGCGGTCCGGGGGGCTATAATGCGCGCGAAAGAAGCGGGCTTATGGCAAGATGGTCTTGCTGGACTCCCGCAGCAGTGAGTTTGGAGGAAGAGCTTTGGCAACCGGAACAGTCAAGTGGTTCAGTGATCAGAAGGGGTACGGATTCATCGTTCCCGACGACGGCAGCAAGGATCTGTTCGTTCACCACTCCAACATCGTTGGAGAGGGGTTCAAGACGCTCCAGGAGGGGCAGAAGGTCGAGTTCGAGCCGGCCGAAGGCAAGAAGGGTCCAGAGGCGACCAACGTACAGGCCACGGCCTAGTAACAGCTGCCTTCGCAGTAAGAAAGCAGCACGACATCCGGGGCGGTTCCCCTACGGGAGCCGCCCCGGCTCTTTTGGGGACGCTCCCGCGCCGCGTCGCCGCTTGACGCCGGGCGCTGGCCGGGGTTAGAATATCGGTCGGAGGAATCGAGAATCCCCTTGGGGAGAAGGCACGGTATGGTCGCCAGGGAAGTGGTTCCCGGTCTGAACCTGGAATTCACGCCCGAAGGGGACGTGGCCATTTTCAGCGTCGTCGGCCAGGTCGGCTTGCTGGACATCAGCCGGGCGGTGGACAGCGGGCTGCGCCTGCTGATGAAGGGATCCTATCGGGTGGTGGTCGACTTCTCGAAAGCCGCCAAGGTCCGGGAGATCGGCGTGGGTTTCCTGGCCTACTACCGCAAGGTCGTGCTCCGCAAGGGCGGACGGCTGGCGGTGGTCGCCCCGCCCCCGGGCGCCGCCCCCGAGCTGAAACCCTTCGACCTGCGCGCGATGTTCGGGGCCGTCGACACGTTGGAGGAGGCCATCGCCGCCGCCCGAGCCGACTGAGCGCGCGGCGGCCTTCCCCCTCCTTTTCTATTGACGCGCGGCGGCGCGGGGCTTAGAAATGCTCTCCCGAGAGGCCCTCCGCCGGAGCGGGGACGTCCGGAGACCCCTAAGTGACCGATTTGCAGCACTATGTACAGTCCGAATTTACCCGTCCGGCCGCCGGGCCGGGGGGCTACATAACTTACAGAGGCGGCACCGAGTGAGTCGAGCCAAGAGCGACGCTGATCTTGTCAGGAAGTCGCTGGCCGGCGACCGTTCCGCTTTCGGCCAGTTGGCCGAGCGCTACCAGCGCCAGGTCTCCGCGGTCTGCTACGCCGTGATTCGCGACCGCGAGAAGGCCCGCGACATGGCGCAGGAGGCCTTCCTGGCGGCCTACGACGCGCTGCGCCGCCTTCGGGAGCCGGCGCATTTCGGGGCCTGGCTGGCGGGCATCGCGCGGCGACGCTGCATCTACGCCATCCGCCGCGAGCGCCGCGCGGCGCGAGCCCTGGCCGTCAAGGCCGAGGAACCCCGGGCCGCGCCGCTGGGGCCCGACGGCGAGCTGGCCCGCTCGGACGAGGAGGCCCGGCTGCTGGAGGCGCTGGGAGCGCTCGGGCGACGATACCGCGAAGTGCTGGTGCTCAGGCACTTCGAGGGCAAGAGCTACGCGGAGATCTCCGAACTGCTGGGGCTCAGCGTGGCCACGGTTGAGAAGCGCCTGACCCGGGCGCGCAACAAGCTCCGGGAGGCGCTGAGGGACAAGGACGAGGAGCCATGAAGCCGGAGAGCTGCAGACTGAACGCCTACTTCGACGGGGAACTGGGTCCCGCCGAGCGCCGCCAGGTGGAGGAACATCTGGCGGGCTGCCCGGAGTGCGCCCGCAAGCTCTCGGAGTTCCGGCGCCAGGGCGACGTGCTCTCGAGGGCTGGAGGGGGGCTCTTGCTCCACGTGGACTTGGCCAGGCTGGTCGCCGAGGACCTCCCCGACGAGCGCCGCTCGCTGGTCATGATCCGCACCCACGGGGTGCGCCGCCGGCTGTCGCTGATCGGCTTCGGAGTGGCCCTGGCCTTCGCCATCGTCAGTTTCCTGGTGCCCGGGCCCAGGTTCGTGCTGGGCCGGATGGCCGGGCCGCACCTGACCGTGTTCTTCGTCAACTGGGCGATCATGATCGCCGCCGGGTCGCTGCTGGTCTGGCCGGAGAAGGTCGCCCACCTCGAGGCCCGCTTCTGGGCCTTCATGCGCGGGGGCACGCCGCGGGTAAACGCGCGCGAGCGGATGATGGTCCAAGGCGTCGGGCTGGTATTCCTGGGCCTCAGCGCCGTGCTGCACTACATGCTGGTGAGCGGCCGGGCCCTGCCCTTCTAGCAGACCGCCGCACTCCGACCATAAGTCAAGACCACTTCCAGGCGTGAGCGAGGTCATGGCCACCGAGCCGGACCTGCGGCCCGGCTCAGTCGACCGTCAACTCCGCCAGGAACGCGTTCAGCTTGGCGCACAGGGACTCCTCGCTGTCCAGGAGCTTCTCGATCTTGCCCTCAATGCGGTCGATCTCGTCCTCCTGGGCCTCCATCTTGCGCAGGTAGCGGTCGTGGAGCTTCGAGCTGCTGCTGGCCGACTTGAGGTCCGCGCGGATCCGCGTCTGGTCTTCGGCGATCTTGGCCTTGCGCTGCTCCAGGTTCGCCATCTTCCGCTGGGCCTCGACCAGCTCGCCCCGCATGGCGGCGACCTTCTCCAGCGCCTTCTTCACCGTCCTGGAGGCCGGGCCGTCCGCGTAGTAGCCGATCTGGGAGATGTCCATGTCGGCCAACGAGTACCCCGAGGTGTAGGTGTACTCGGTGATGACTTTGAGCCGCCTGGTTGCTTTCGGTTCGGCCTCCACGGGGAAGCGGTAGTACTCGTCGGTGCGATCCTCGTACTTCTCGGGGGCGACCAGCTTGTGGCTGCTGTCGTAAGGATGCTCGACGACCACGGTCTTGGCGGCGTCCTTCTTGTTCTTGACGGTGTAGTCGGTCTCCTCGCGCTCGCGGTGGGTGACCTGGGCCACGCCATTGCTGACGGTCACCAGGGTCATCTCGCTGGCCGTCCCGGGATTTGACACCTCCACGGTGCAGGCCAGGTCCAGCCCGTAGCTGACCAGGCGCTTCTCGTCGGGCTGGAGGTTGGGCAGCTGGGCGTCGCCGGCGTAGACGCCCTCGTCGAAGACGGTCACCGGCCCGGCCAGCAGGGAGAGCCCGGTGGAGTTGGTCATCTCGTAGCAGTTGTAGGGGTGGGCGGGGTGGGCGGGGTGGTGGTTCGCGTTGTAGAGCGTGAGCTTTCGGCCCTCGACTTCCCCGGCGACGAGGGGC
>CBDUSI010000181.1:0-4868 GCA_965370045.1 uncultured bacterium
TGCCCCCAATCACGGCCGCGCCATTTTTCAACGGACTGCTAGGGCCTCGGCAAACGGTCCCGGCCTCGACATGAGGCCGGCGCCCTCTGCCGGCTCGGATCAGAAGGGGGGGGATCCTTCCATCCGGCCAGAGATTCCTCCGCTAGTTGCCTAGCGTATCAATCTCCCTCCCGACGAATCACTGTCTGCCCGCGATGTTCACGGGCCGTCTCCCGGCGCCCCCCCTATGTCTCCTGCGGATCGCCACCATCGGTGCCTGACGATCCAGCTTCAGCTCGAGTTCCTTGACCTTCTCGCCGACCCGCTCCGGCGAGGTCAACTCGGCCAGCAGCGCGCCCTCCAGGCGCTCCTCCTCGCTGGCGCGTTCCAGATCCCGCTCCAGGTGAACCGCCTCGTAGCCCATGCCCAGGGTCTGGGTCTTCCACCAGATGGTCCCCAGGCCCATGGCCACCAGGGCCGCGACCAGCACCAGATAGCGCCTGATGCCCATCGCTCAGGCCTCCGCCCGCGCGGCGGGCTCGATCCGCGCCGCCCGCAGCTTGGCGCTGCGCGCCCGCGGGTTGGCGGCGACCTCTTCGCGAGAGGGCCGCCGCGGGCGACGGGTCAACAGCCGCGCCCCGCCGCGATGGGCCAGGTCGCGCAGGAAGCGCTTGACGATGCGATCCTCCAGCGAGTGGAAGCTGATGACCGCCAAGCGCCCGCCGGGCGCCATGTGCGCGGCGGCGGCCTCTATGCCCTTCTCCAGCTCGCTCAGTTCGTCGTTCACCGCAATCCTCAACGCTTGAAACGTCCTCGTCGCCGGATCAATCCTGCCCCGCCGGCCGCCGGCCGCTCGCCGGACGACCTCGGCCAGGCGGGCGGTTGTGGTAATCGGTGCCCTGCTCCGTTCTCGAACGATGGCCGCGGCGATCCGCCGCGAGCGGCGTTCCTCGCCGTATTCCCAGAGCACGCCTGCCAGGGCCTCGGCGTCCAGCTCGGCAACCAAGTCCGCCGCGCTGGGGCCGGCGCTCGGATCCATGCGCATGTCCAAGGGCCCCTCCCGCCGGAAGCTGAACCCCCGGGCGGCTTCTTCCAACTGGAGGCTGCTTACCCCCAGGTCGAAGAGGAAGGCGTCCGCGACTGCGCATCCCGATTCCTCCAGCAGTTCCCCGAGCCTCGCGAAGTTCCCTCTGAGAGGCCGGAAACGTTCCCCGAAGCCGCTCAGTCGCTCCCCGGCCGCCTCCAGCGCCTCGGCGTCCCGGTCAATGCCCAGTACCCGCCCGGCGAACCCCTCGTGCCTCAGGATCGCCTCGGCGTGGCCGCCCAGCCCCACGGTGCAGTCGACCACAAGTTCCTGCCCGCTGGGGGCGATGAACTCCAGCACCTCTCCGACCATTACCGGTCGGTGCCGGGGCCCCGCGGCCGACTGGTCAGGCTCCGGCCGCGTTGAGCACACCCTCGCCGGCGGCCGGCTCGCACCCGCCTCTGGCATCCAGCAGGTCCACCACGTAGGGGCTCAACTCCACCGGGGCCAGCACCCCGGTCAGCGCCCGGATCCGCATGGCCCGATTCTCAAGTTCCTCGAGATCGCGGGCGATGCTCGGTGGAATGCCGTCGGCGCTCTCGCGAGCGCCCTCCACGTACCGCAGGAAATCCCTCACGTTCTTGAACGAGCCTGCCCCCCCCCTGTCGACTGTCGGCGCTACCACTCACCACCTCCGCCTCTAAGAAACGCCCAGGGCTAAAGCCCGAAGACCTCCCCGACCACCAGGTCGAGTTTCTGACCGTAATCCTTGCGGTGGGCCTTCTCGTACTCGGCCCACTTCGCCGGGTTCCAGAGTTCCACCCGCCGGTGCGCTCCGACGAAGACCACGTCCTTGTCGATGCCCACCGCCTCCTTCATCTGCACGGGAACCACGATGCGCCCCTGGCCGTCGCACTCCACCGGGGCGACGTTCGCGTAGAACATGCGCAGGAAGTCCTGCTTGCCGCCGGCCCACTTGCTGCGCGCGCGCTCCACCACTTCCTCGATGCCCCGGGGCGTGAACAGATACAGGCAACTCTTCTCGGCGACGAAAAGATAGAAGCCCTTGCCCTCTTTCTCCTGGTCGACCGCGTCACGCAGGCGCGAGGGTACCGTCACCTGGTTCTTGCTGTTCAGCCTGTGATGGTAGGTACCGAAGAACACTGCCCGCTCCCTCTTGCTATTCCTCACTACTCTTTGCTATCGCGCGCACTTTAGTTAATGATTAGACCAAGTCAAGGAAAAAACTGCCTAAACCACCTATTTCCACCAGATTCTGTGATGTCTCAGAAGGCCAACCACTATATATGGGGTATTGCACTTGTGCATACGACTAGCACTGGGCTCCGTTTTGCCAGCCGTAAAATGACGGAAAATCCCCCTCCTTGCGACGCCCGCGACCCCCGCCCCGCGCCGTCGGCGCGCTTGCCATTCACGTATAGCAGCATCGCGCCCGTCGTCGCCTTCCGCAAGCTGCGTTGACGCCGTGCGGGCCCCGCGGCTATACTGTTCGCGCTGGGGATTTCGAAAAGGAGAATCGCGTTGACTGCTCCTCCGACATTACAGAAGCTGGGCGGCTCATACATGCTGGTCGTCGAGAAGCCCGAGGACCTCGCCCATCTTGAGAACTTCGACGAGGCCCTCTGGATGGCCACCGGCGTGCCCATCGACACGCTGACCTGCGACCGTGCTTTCCTGGAGTACGTGGACCACGACGGCAACGGCCGCGTGCGCACCGACGAGGTCCGCGAGGCCTACCGCTGGCTGGCCCGCATGCTGGCCGACCGCAGCGCGCTCGCGGAAAAGAGCTCGGTGCTGCGCCTCGCGGCCATTGACACTTCTCACCCGGACGGCAGCAAGCTGCGAGCCGCCGCCGAGCGCATCCTGGCCAACCTGGGCAAGGCCGAAGCGCAGGAGATCAGCCTGGAAGAGCTGCGCGACCGCCGGGCGATCATGGCCGGGGCGACCACTAACGGCGACGGAATCATTCCGCCCGAGGCAGTGGAGGACGTGGACCTCGCCGCCTTCACCCGCGACGTGCTGGAGGTCCTGGGCTGCGCCGCCGACGCGGGCGGCTCGGCGGGGGTGAGCGCGGAACTCCTGCGTGCCCTGCGCGAGCAGGGACGCGCTTACCTCGACTGGCTGGAACGCGGGCGAATTCCGCAGGGGGCAAGCCAGACCGGGATCATGGTCTGGGGACCGGAAACCCCCGCGGCCTATGGGGCCGCCGAGGCGCTGTGGGACAAGCTGGAGGAGTTCTTCGCGGTCTCGGCGCTGACTACGCTGGACACCCGCGTGGCCCTGAAGTTCAGCCTCAATGACGAGGAACTCTCCCAACTGGACGTGGCCGACCGCGCGGCGCTTGAGGAGCGCCTGCGGGCCGCGCCGCTGGCCCGGCCCACGGCCGACCAGCTGCTGGACCTCGACGGCGAGACCAATCCGGCCTACCACCGGAACCTCGAAACCCTCAGCGAACTGGTCCTGGTCCGCGTCTCTGGCCGCGGCGGCCGTCGCCTGACACGCGAGCAGTGGGAGGAGGTCAAGCGCCTCTTCGGCCCCTACCGCGACTGGCAGCAGGCCCGGGGCAACTCGCCGGTCGGCGACCTCGGCGAGGAGAAGCTGCGCTGCTACCTCGACGGCCCGCTGCCCGAGCGCCTCGGAGAGCTCATCAACGCCGACCTGGCCGTCGCCGAGCACCTGGCCCAGGCCAAGGACCTCGAGAAGCTGATCCTCTACCAGCGCTGGTTCATGGAGCTGGTCAACAACTCGGTGAGCTTCCCGCGCTTCTACGACCCGACCCAGCGCTCGATGGTGGAGCTGGGCACGCTGGTCATGGACGGCCGCCAGTTCAAGCTCAACGTCAAGGTGACCGACCGCGCGGCCCACAAGAAGGTCGCGGCCCACAGCCACATTTTCCTGATGTACGTGAAGATATCCGCCCGCGACGAGAAGGAGAACTTCGAGATAGTCACCGCGGTGACCGCCGGCTCCACCGCCAACCTGTGCGTGGGCAAGAAGGGCGTATTCTTCACCACCGACGGCCGCGAGTGGGACGCGGAAGTAGTCGACCTCCTCGCCAACCCCGTGGACCTGTGGGAGGCGGTCAAGAGTCCCTTCAAGCGCCTGGGCGATTTCGTCGGCCGCCAGGCCGAACGCTTCAGCTCATCGCGCTACAAGGACCTGGAATCGGGACTCGCCAAGAGAATCGCCGCGGCCGAGAAGGGCGTCCCCGCGCCCGCGCCGCAGGCCAGCAAGTCCGGCGCGACCCGCGACCTGCTGATGGGCGGCAGCGTGGCGGTGGCCGCGCTGGGCGGGACCTTCGCCTTCATCACCAAGACCATTGCCTCGGTCAAGCCCGTCCACGTGCTGCTGGTCCTGGGCGCCGTGCTGCTGGCGGTGGCCGTCCCCACGATGGTGATCGCCGCGGTGAAGCTGCGCCGCCGCAACCTGAGCATGCTGCTGGAGGCCTGCGGCTGGTCGGTAAACGCGCCCATGCGCCTGACCACCAGGATCGGCCAGCTATTCACCGTGATCCCCTCGCCTCCGGAGGGAGCCCGCCTGCGCCGCGGCGACATGGTCGAGCCCCTGCTGCGCAAGGTCCCCGACGGCAGGCACGGTTGGGTCGCCAGGCTGGGCGGCGCGCTCCTGGCCGCCGCGCTGGGGACCGGAATCGGGCTGCTGCTGGCCGGGCCCCTGGCGCCGATCATCGCTCGGGCGCTGGTGAGGTATCTGGGGCTCTAGCAGGCCGTTGAAAAATGGGGGCGTCGTGACGGCAGGCGCTCCCGAGCGATGCGAGGCCCGAGGGTGAGCGCGATGCCTTTGGCATCGTGCGAATCCCGAGAACGAAGCAGCGCGACGGGACCGC
>CBDUSI010000182.1:0-4730 GCA_965370045.1 uncultured bacterium
TTGGCGAGGTCGCCGGCGCGCACCTTCTTCTCCCGGGTGGGGCCCGGCAGGTATACCCTGCCGAGCTTCCCGATCCCGGGCAGCATCCACTGATGGCACTTGGGGCCGGTGGGGTAGAGCGCGGCGAACATCTCCGGGCGCTTGAGCCCGATGGTGAAGGTGCCCCAGGCGCCCATGGACTGCCCGCCCATCGAGATGCGGTTGGCGTCGGCGCCGTAGGTCTTGACGACCCACTTGACGATCCACTCTACGCGCTGCTCGGAGAAGGGATAGGCCCGCGGCTCCGGGTGGGTGGCCCAGTGCGGCTTGCAGAGCAGGCCGAACCAGAGGTTCTCCCGGCCTCTCATGCCGCCGGGGGTGTTCATCGTGTCGCGGGGGATAAGGGTCAGGTGGGGAGGGCCCTTGCCTCCCTCTTGGAGGCCGAAGACGCCGGGCTGACCGGCGCGCCAGCCGTACTCCTTTGCGGGCCCGAAGTACGTGAAATAGTCTCCGGTCCTGGGCATGGAGGACTTGCTGCTGCAACTGGCGTGCAACTGTACGTACAGGGGCAGCCCCTTCTTGCCGCTGATCTTGTAGATCTTGATCTTACGCTCCTCAGCGGAGAGTTGCCGGATCGGCTGGACCGGTGCGACTTTCTCCTCCACTGGGGCGGTGGTGGCGCTCTGGCCGGGGACCACCTTGCTGAGCGGCTTGAACGCGAGGTCGGTGGCCACCACTGCGTAGTAGCCCTTGCCGGCCTTCGCCACGGTGTGAACGCCCACGCCACTCCACAGCGGTAAGCGCTCTTCTCCGTCGGTCAGCCTTATCCTCAGCGCTTTGGGATCCAGGCGGTCGCTCTTCTTGAGATCCATCCCCAGGATCTTGCAGGAGTTGCTGAGGATGCCCCGGATGACCGGCTTGGTCACCGTGACGTTGGCCTGGGTGATGGGCGCGTCCGAGCGGTAGAGCGTGTAGCGGTACGTCGCCCCGGCCTCGCCCTCGGCGGCGTCCTTCCAGGTCACGAAGGTTTGGCCGTCGCGGTGGATGGCCTTGATCCCGGTGACGGAAACCTCGCCGGCGCCGGCGCCGACCGCGGCAAACAGCACGGCGAAGACCAGGACCGATTTCGGGGCGGCTTCGATCATGTCTACTTCTTCCTCTTCTTGGCCGCCGCCGCAGCTTCGGCCTTGGCCTTCTCGATCAGATTGTCAGCCAGCTCGTTGATGTAGTACTCGATGTAAGTGTAGCCCTTGTGGCGGTCGTCCTTCGACGCTCCGGCGGGCACTATCTTGTTGGCGTCCTTGGGGTCGGCGGGGTTCAGCTTGTGGGCCTTCTCCCACTCGTCGGACATGCCGTCGTTGTCGGAATCCCGGGGCGCCTTGCCGGGTGTGAGCCCGGCCATCAGGCCGCCCTTGGGGTCGTGCCGGCCCCACTCGCCGGTGCCCTCGCGGGTGTCCTTCACCATTCGCTTGCTGACCGCGTCACGGGGCAGGCAGCCGGAATGGGCCAGCACCGACTCGTAGGCCTCCTCGGCCTTCTGGGTGACGACCGGCGGCGCCGGCCAGGGCTTCTCGGCCTTGATGCACTTCCGCATGCTGGCCCCGCGCATCTTGTCGCTCCACACGTCGATGACCTTGCCCGGCGCATCCTTGCCAGGCATAGCGAAGTAGTTGCCCTCGGCGTAGGCCTCCGTGCCGGCCTCGCCAACCATGAAGGTGCGCCATTTCCCCGCCCTGTTCCCCGGGAGCCCGTCCTTGAATGCGAAAGGTACACTGGGGCCGCACTTGAAGTAGTTGCCGATGATGTTCGAGCGGAAGGGCTTGCCGGGGCGGTCCTTGTTCTTCTTGCCGCCGTGGAACAGGATGCCCGCGGCCACGTTGTAAATCACGTTGTTGCGGTGGTCGAGGATCTCCACTCCGCACAGCGGCGTGCGCCGGTTGTGGTGCGTGAAGAGGTTGTGATGCAGCGAGACGTTGCCCTTCTCGGTGTAGCCCATGATCATGCCGTAATTGTGCGTACTGTTGCCCCCGGCCTTGAACTGGGGGCTCTTGCCGATGCGGTACTTGGAGAGGGGGCCGGTCCAGGCCGATTCGTCAATCCCGCACCACTGGATCGTGTAGCTCTGAGAGACGCTGAAGTCAAAGTTTTCGTCCGTGCCCCAGGCTCCGGAAACGTGATCCAGGACAAAACGCTTGGCAGCCACCAGCCGGACAACGTCGGGCCTGCCCGTCACCCGGAAACGCAGGAATCTGATGATCAAATCGTGAATCCGAGGGGCGGTGGGGTCTTTGCGCCGGCGATTGTAGAAAGCCTTGGTGCTCAGCGGGCCGGCTACGGTGATGCCCGCGCCGGGCGCGGTCTGCCCGGCGATGGTGATGTTCCCGTCGCCGATGGTCAGGGCCTTGCCCTTGACGGGGATCACCCCACTGACCTCGAAGACCACGATCCGGGGGCCCTTCGCGGAGCAGGCCGCCTGCAGGCTGCCCGGGCCGGAGGCCTTGAGGTTGGTGACCTTGATGATCTTGCCGCCGCGGCCACCCACCGAGACAGCCCCGAAGCCTTCGGCGCCGGGGAAGGCCGGCAGCCCCGCCTTCTTCGCGGCTCCGCCGTCGGCGTCACCCGCCGCCGCGGTGAGCGACATTGTCATCATGGCCGTGAGCATCACCCACACAGTTCTTCTCATCTGCTGCAGACCTCCCATGCTTCAGTCTCCGAACCGCTTGAGCGCATCGTGCGCCCCATAGCGGACCACGTAATCGACGTCCTCGGACGCCGTTTTCTTCAACGCCGCGGACACGACCAGCAATCTGGTGACCGATCGCATCCGCTTTCCCCGTTCGTCCGCCTGCTACCTGCCGCCCAGCTTGCCGGCCACCTCGGCGGCCAACGCGTAGAGTCTCCCGGAAAGCTCGGTAAGGTTTGACGCCACAGCCGCGCGGGACTGCCCTCGCCTCAAACCCAACCGTACTCTCTGATCGAGCAATTCCTGCGCACGCCCGGCAAGATCCTCGCCGATCTTACGCCTCCTGGACTTGTCCAGCAACACCTTTTCAATGAATACCCGAGCCTGGCATTCCTGGATGTTTTCCCGGAGAGATTCGTAACGCACGGTGGCGACAGGCCCCGTCTTGCCGGGTGCCAGCACGTAGTATCCGATCCACCACATACTCAGCGCGCCCCAGTTCGCCTCGGGATGCCGCTCGGCCAGCGAGCGCAGCCTGCGGCCGCCACGCCCCGATTTGAGAACAGTCCAGAAATCCGCGCCCTGATGCCCCGGTCCCTTAACGCCCCGGGTCTTCTGCCGCGCGCCGCATGCCGCCAGCCACGTTTCAACGAACATCCGCTGACTGATGATCGAAGGCTTCAAGCTGAGTTCGCCTCGCGGGATGTAGGCCATGCGAAACGGCTCCCGCCAACCGTATCCGCGGGAGAAGTCCGGATCGTAGGTCTTCGCACCCACTCCCCAAATAGCCGCGCCGTAGCCAACCGCACGATCTCCGGGCATTTTCTCCCAGCGATTGTGAGCATGCCGCACCCACTTCACTCCCGGTGCCCCGGCTTCGAGATCCTTCATGGCTGCTTCCGTGGGCGCACGGTCGCCGCACAGGCCCAGCATCATCGAATCGACCATGCCTCGCTTCTTCAGAAGATTGCGCATGCCTTCAATCGCAGGCTTCCAGAAGGCCCGGCATGCAGGAGTTCCCCAGGCGGGGCCCACCGCTTCAGTCAACTTGCCGGTCTTCGGATCCTTGGCCGTGAAGAGAATCTCCCGATCCACACGCGCCTGTTTCTGGTATTCAAGCTGGCCCTGCGCACCCTTTGATTCCCAGCAATAGAGACATACCACGGGAATCTTGCCCATGTGTTTGATGGCCAGATCCAGATACTTTTCAGCAATGCTGAGATCCACATCGTATCCACCCCCGGGCTTCTTGATCCAGCGCACCATGGCGTGTTCGTTGCCCAGGAGCGTCCTGCGAACCAAGGTAATGTAAAGCGTCTTGTTGCCGATCTCGCCCAGAAGCTTCAGCGATCTGCCGATCAGTTCGAAGTGCTGCTTCGACCACAGTTCAACGTTGTACTTTATTGCCAGGGTCTCGGGGGATTGCATGTAATCCGTGTGGGTCTCGAATGCTGATGGATCCGGCAGGGTCCAGTCAGCCACATGCAGGGCAATGGGGACAACGACGCTCTTCTCTCCATCGGCTTTCACTGTTATCCTGCCCGTGTAGTCTCCGGCCCTGGCGTTTCGGGGCACACGCACGGTGAACCAGACGGGCTGCATTGCACCGTACGCGATCTTCCAGCGTTTGTTTCGGTAGACCGGCACCTCCTTGAGCGGGGATTCGTCCAAACCATCAAATGAGGGCGCCTGTTTCTGGCGGTTGACGCCCATGTCCTGCACGGCGTAGCGTACCCGTATTGCGGAGGCCGGGAGGACCGACTTCTGCGGGCCCGACAGATCAGAGGTCTGAACGGTCAGGTTCCTTATGGGCTTTGTTGAGCTTACCACCACCTGGCCGGAGAAGGCACCATTCCTTACGCCTGAAATCCTGACGGGACGCAACGCCTCCCACGGATCCCCATATTCGTCAAGTCTCACTCTGCTGATTATGGCACGGTTCCAGACCTGAAAGCCCTTGGGGCGGCCGGTGGCGCCGGCGACCGCCGCGCCAACCGGTGAGGTCAGCTCTAACGACTTGATCCCCACCCGGCTCCACCATGCGCTGCGGGAGCTCTTGACCTTGTTC
>CBDUSI010000183.1:0-4604 GCA_965370045.1 uncultured bacterium
CCGAAAGCTGGCGGCAATTACGTGAAGCCGAAATGACCCTGGCCGAGTACCGCCGCGACTACGAACGCCGCAAGCAGCTCCGTGACCAGGGCCAGGAGGAACCCTCGCTGTGGCAGAAGGCTTACAACAAACAATATGGCGGGAATGGCGGCGACGGCGCGAACTCGGACCTCATAGCCCTGGCCCGCGCCGCGTTCGACGAAATGACCGACGCCAACGGCCGGCTGATCGACCCGATGGACGTGAATCGAACCACAGAGGACACGGAGGGATGAGCCACCTGCTATTCTCACACAAAGGCACAAAGACACCAAGAAGAGGAGTGTTCAGTGGCCTGAAAACTGACAACCGAAAACTGAAAACTGGTTTAGCGCCTTGGTGGCTCCGTGTGAGAAAAGAGCCCCGAAAAAAACGGCGAAGCGTCGTAAGTCCTTAGCGTTCGGGGCCTCAGGTCATGACAAAAGGGCAGGGACCAGGGACTAGAGACTAGAGACTAGGGACCAGGAGATTGGAGGGGTGAAAACCGAAAACTGAAAACTGAAAACTGCGGTTATCCCGCCAGCTCCAGGTCCGTGAACACGAAGCCCTCGCGCTCGACGGTCTCGCCGACTTCGACCTCGACCGGCGCGCTGAACATGGGGCCGGCCAGGCAGCAGGTGTGAAACTCCCCGTTCTCGCCGCAGGGGTCGACGTTGTCGGGCAGCTTCGCGAGGAACTCCGGCCCGAACTCCGCGCCGGCCAGCTCGCGGGGCATCTTCCGGGGGTCGAGGCAGCTGACCCGCGCGCCCAGGCCCGCGGCGATCATCTCCCGGGCCAGTTCGGTGGTGTCCAGCCCCCAGAGCGGGAAAAGCGGCTGCATCCCGACCTTCGCGAGTTGGGCCTCGCGGTACTCGCGGATGTCCTCGAGGAAGAGGTCGCCGAAGGCCATCCGGGTGACGCCCTGTTCACGAGCGTTGTTCATGGCCGCGCGCATCTTGTCCTCGTAGAGCTCGTTGGGGCACGGGGCGGGGATGTGGACCTTGACCAGCGGCAGCCCGGCGGCCGCCGCCTGGGCTTCGAGCACGGCTACCCTGACTCCGTGCATGGAGACCCGCGCGTAGGTCTCGGTAATGGTGGTCAGGAGCCCGACTATTTCGACCTCGTTCTTCTCCCGGGCGGTGTGCAGCGCCCAGGCGGCGTCCTTGCCGCTCGACCAGGCCATCAGCGCTTTGGGTTTCGACATTCCGGCTCCCTTCCTGCCCGGGACATCCTAGCGACTCGGGCCCGCTGGGACAAGTTGCGCAAAGGGGCGCTCGGAGCTTATAATCCGCCCGTCACCGGTAAGGAGACGCACATGCCCCGCTCGATAAAGGCAGGCGACCTGGTGCTGGGCGGCGACCGGCTGTTCCTGATCGCCGGGCCCTGCGTGCTGGAGAGCCGCGACGTGGCTTTCAAGGTTTGCGAGCGGCTCAAGGAGGTCTGCGCGGAGCTGGACATCGCCTACGTCTTCAAGGCCAGCTACGACAAGGCCAACCGCTCCTCGGTGGCCAGCTTCCGCGGTCCCGGGCTGGAGGACGGCCTGGACATGCTCCTGGCGGTGCGCAAGGAGTTCGGCGTGCCGGTGCTCACCGACGTGCATACTCCGGAGGCGGTGCTGCGCGCCGCGCGAATAGTGGACATACTGCAGGTGCCGGCCTTCCTCTGCCGGCAGACCGACTTGCTGGTGGCCTGCGGCCAGACCGGCCTGCCGGTCAACATCAAGAAGGGCCAGTTCATGGCCCCCTGGGACATGCGCCAGGCCACCGAGAAGGTGCGCTCCACGGACAACGACCAGATGCTCCTCACCGAGCGGGGCACCAGCTTCGGCTACAACAACCTGGTGGTGGACATGCGCTCGCTGGCGGTGATGAAGCAGTTCGGCTACCCGGTGGTCTTCGACGGCTCGCACTCGGTGCAGCTGCCCGGAGCGGGCGCCGGCGGGGAGAGTTCCGGCGGCGAGCGGGCCTTCGCCTCCGCGCTGGTGAAGGCGGCCGTCGCCGCGGGCGCCGACGGGCTCTTCATGGAGACCCACCCCAAGCCCGAGAAGGCCCTGTGCGATGGACCCAACATGCTGCCGCTGGCGAAGATGAAGGGGCTCCTGGCCGGGGCCCAGCGGGTCTTCAAGGCGGTGCGCGCCGCCGAGTAGCCGGCCCTCGAAGGCGCTTCGCAGATGAACTACGCAGCGGCCCTCCAGTACCTCGACTCCTTCGTGGATTTCGAGCGCCAGTCGCCGGGCAAGGCCGGGCGGACCGACTTCACTCTGGAGCGCATCGAGCAGCTCGCGGAAAAGCTGGGGCATCCCGAGCGGCGTTTCAGATCGGTGCACATCGCCGGGACCAAGGGCAAGGGTTCCACCGCGGCCTTCTGCGAGTCGATGGCGCGCGCGGCCGGCCTGCGCGTCGGGACCTACAGCTCGCCACACCTCATTGACATGCGCGAGCGGATCCGCCTGGACGGCCGCCCGGTCGCCAGGCGCCTGCTGACGCGCACGCTGAGCCGCTGCCGCTCCGGATATGAGGAAGTCCGCGCCGCGCCGGGCGACCGGCGGCTGACCTACTTCGAGGCCCTGACCCACCTGGCCTTTCAGATATTCGCCGATGTCGGGGTCAACCTGGCTGTGGTCGAGGTGGGCATGGGCGGCCGGCTCGACGCCACCAACATCATCGCGCCGCTGGCCTCGGTCATCACCGCGATAAGCCGCGACCACACCGAGCAACTGGGCGAGTCGCTGGCCGAGATCGCCGGGGAGAAGGCGGGCATCGCCAAGCCGGACGTGCCCCTGCTCGTCGCCCCTCAGCCGCCGGAGGCGCTGGAGTCGATCCTTGGGGCCGCGCGGCGCATGCGCGCCGGACCGGTGCTGATACTCGGGCGGGACCTGGAACTGACCCCCGGCGGGCGGCGGGCCGGCTCCTACCGCACAATGACGCTGCGCACGCCCTCGCGCCGTTACGAAGGCTTGAAAGTCCGCCTGCTGGGCGCGCACCAGCTGGAGAACGCCGCGCTGGCCGTGGCCGCGATGGAGGTCGCCGCCGGGCGCGGCGGATTCTCCATGACGGAAGACGCGGTCCGCCGGGGGCTGGAGAAGGCGCGCTGGCCGGGGCGCTTCGAGGTCGCGCAGCGCAAGCCGGTGCTCACCGTGCTCGACGGGGCGCACAACCCCGACTCGATGCGCAAGCTGATGCGCGCCCTCGACGAGGAGTTCCCGCGCCGAAGGCCGCTGGCCGTCGTCTTCGCGGCCGCCGGCGACAAGGACGTGGAGGCCATGCTCGGCGAGGTTGCCCCGAGCGCGGAGCTCGTTGTCGCCACCGAGAGCGGCAACCCCCGGGGGCTCGACCCGCGCGTGATTTCGGAAATAGCCGGGCGGCGGGGCGCGAAGCGCGTCGCGGCCGAGCGGGACGTGGGGAAAGCGCTGTCGAAGGCCCGGGACGCGGCCGGCCCGAAGGGACTGGTCCTGGTTACCGGGTCGCTTTATCTGGTGGGCCGGGCGAAGAAGTGCCTGGCGCGTTGAGTTCTTCTTACTTGTAGTCTTCCGGCCCCGGCTCGGGGATCTCGTCGATCAGCCGCCTGACGATGTCCGCGGCGGCCACGCTCTCGGAGTCGGCGTTGAAGTTGGTGAACAGCCGGTGGCGCAGCACGGGCAGGGCCACCGAGCGCACGTCGCGGCTTTCGGCGGCGAAACGGCCCTCGAGGATGGCCCGGGCCTTGGCGCCCATGATCAGGCACTGCGCGGCGCGCGGGCCGGCGCCCCAGGAGAGCCACTCCTTGATGAACGCCGGGGCGGACTCGTCCGCCGGGCGGGTGGCCCTGACCAGGTTCAGGGCGTAGTCGATCACGTGGTCGGAGACCGGCACCTTGCGGACCAGGCTCTGCAGGGCCAGGATGTCCGGGCCGGTGAGCACCTCGCTGGGCTTGACGTTCTGCTCGTAGGTGGTGGCGCGGACTATGTCGCGCTCCTCGTCGCGGGTGGGGTAGTCGATGTACAGGTTGAACATGAAGCGGTCGAGCTGGGCCTCGGGCAGCGGGTAGGTACCCTCCTGCTCGATGGGGTTCTGGGTGGCCAGCACGAAGAAGGGTTCAGGCAGTTTGTGGCTCACCCCGCCGGAGGTCACCTGGCGCTCCTGCATGGCCTCCATCAGCGCCGCCTGGGTCTTGGGCGGGGTGCGGTTGATCTCGTCGGCCAGGATGATGTTGGCGAATATCGGCCCGGGGATGAAGCGGAAGCTGCGCTTGCCGCCCTCGTCGGTCTCGATGACCTCGGTGCCGGTGATGTCCGAGGGCATGAGATCGGGTGTGAACTGGATTCTGCGGAAGCTGAGCGCCAGGGCCTCGGCGATGGTCGAGACCATCAGGGTCTTGGCCAGCCCGGGCACGCCGACCACCAGTCCGTGGCCGCGGGCCAGGACGGCGATGAGTATCTGGTCGATGATCTCGTCCTGGCCAATGATCACCTTGTGGATTTCGCTCTTGAGGATGTCGTAGGCCTGGCGGAGCTTCTTTACCGCGTGGACCTCGCGGCCCTCGGTTTCCCTGGCTGCTTCCGGCACGGTGCTTTCCTCCTAGCAGGCCGTTGAAAAATGGAGCGCCGT
>CBDUSI010000184.1:0-4562 GCA_965370045.1 uncultured bacterium
GGCGGCGCTGCGGGTGCTGGCCGCCTGGGGAGGGCGCGGCAACGTGGCCCTGCTGGCCGCCCGCGCGGGCGCCGACCCCGACCCGCTGGTGCGGGCCACCGCGGCCTGGAAGCTCAAGGCCTTCCAGGACCGCGCCGAGGCCCGCGTGGCGCTGCGCGCGGCGATGGGCGACCCCTCCGACTTCGTGCGCTACACCGCGGCCAAGGCCCAGGGACTGGCGCCGGCGGTCTCGGGGCGCCGGCGCGCGCCGTTGCTCCTGCCCGGGACCGTGCGGGACCGCGACCCCCGGGTGCGCGCCGCCGCGGCCCGCGCCTGCCGGACGCCGGACTGCGTCGAGGTGCTGCTGCGCTTCGTGCGCGACCGCGACGTCCGCGTCCGCCGCGCGGCGGCCGAGAGCCTGGGTCACATGCCCCTGGGCGCGGGCTCGCCCGCGCGGCGCAGGCTCCGCGAGCTGGTCCGCGACCGCGACGAGCACACCGCCGACCTGGCCTTCCGCGCGCTGGTCCGCGGCGGGGGGCGGGCTTCGGCCTCCTACATGCTGGCCGGGCTGGAGAGCCAGGACCGCTCGCTGGCCGAGAGCGCGCTGGACTCCCTGGAGCGCCTTTACATGGTGGATCTCGGCCGGCCGCGCTTCGGGAGGCTGCCTTCGGAGGAGCTGCTGCGCGAGTGGAAACAATGGGTCCGGGCCTGCCGGGGCTCGAAAACCCACGAGCTCTACTGGCTGGCCGCCGAGCGCCGGGACTCGCGGCTGCGCGGCGAGGCCCTGCTGGAGCTGGTCCGCGCGGGGGGAGCGCCGGCGGCGGTGGCCCGCAGGATCCGCAAGCTCGCCGCGGGCATGGTCGAGAGCCCCGACGTCCGGGTGCGCCCGCCGGCGGCCGCCGCGCTGTGGCTGCTGGGCCAGCGGCGCGGCCGCGAGCTTCTGTTGAAAGAGCTGGCCAGCCGCGACTGGCCGGCGCGCTACGCCGCCTGCCGGGCCGCCGGGCGCCTGCGCTTCCCTGACGCGGTCGACGCGCTGGTCGCGCTGCTGGCCGACGAGTCCGCGGGCATCCGCGACGCGGCGCACCGCGCGCTTCTGGGAATAAGAACCGGCGGGCCGGAGATAGGCTTCGATCCCGAGGGCGCGCCCGCCGAACGCCGCGCGAAGGCGGCGCTGTGGAAAAAGTGGGCGGGGTCCTTTAGGATGAGGCCGGACGGAAGACCCGGGAGAAAGACCGAGTGAACCAGGAGCTCCGCCGCCAGGCCATTGCCGCCTTCAGGGACAAGTTCGGGCGCGACCCGCGCTGGCTGGCCACCGCTCCCGGGCGCGTCAACCTGATCGGCGAGCACACCGACTACAACGGCGGCCACGTGCTGCCGGTGGCCGTCGACCGCCACGTGGTCGTGGCCGCCGACGCCGCCCGCGGCCGGAGCACGCGCTTCTGGTCGACCCTCGACGGCCAGATGGCCGAGTTCGACGAGTCCAAGCCCAGCACCTGGAAGCTGGAGCGCTGGGCGCGCTACGCCGCCGGCCCGGCCGCGACGCTGGCCTGGGAGGGCGCGCGCATAAAGCCCATGGACGCGGCCATCGTCACCAACCTGCCCGCCGGGGCGGGGCTCTCCAGCTCGGCGGCGCTTGAGGTGGCCGCGGCGCTGGCCTACCTGGCGGTCTGCGGCGGGGCCGCCAAGTTCGACCACAGGAAGCTGGCCAAGGCCTGCCAGGCGGCCGAGCACAAGTTCGCCGGGGTCAAGTGCGGGATCATGGACCAGTTCACGGCGGTCGCCGCCGAGCAGGGCAAGGCCCTGTACCTCGATTGTTACAACTTATTCGCCCAGCAGGTGCCGGTGCCCGAGAGCCTGGCCGTGCTGGTGGCCGACAGCAAGATACCCCGCAAACTGGTCGACGCCGAATACAACCGGCGCCGCGAGGACTGCGAGGAGGCCGCGCGCAAGCTCTCCGCCGAGCTGGGCCGCGGGGTGCACCTCGCTGAGGTCACCCACGAGGAACTCCTGCGCTGGGGCAAGAAGGTTCTGAACGAGCGCCTGTTCCGCCGCGCCCGCCACGTGGTCGACGAGGAGTTCCGCACCGCGCGCGCGGTGGAGTACCTCAAGCGCGGGCAGGTCGAGGCCTTCGGCGAGCTGGCTCGCGAGAGCCACCGCTCGCTGGCCGAGGACTTCGAGGTGAGCTGCGCGGAGCTGGACACCCTGGTCCGCCTGGCCTGCGGCATCGATGGGGTCTACGGCGCGCGGCTCACCGGGGCGGGCTTCGGGGGAGCCGCGGTGGTCTTCGCCGAGGCCGCGGCGGCCGAGGATGTTTCCGAGGAGCTGGCCGCCGCCTACCGGAAGGCCACCGGACTGGAGACTCAACCCGTGAGGATTTCTCCGGCGGCCGGCGCCCGGGTGGAAGAGTTATGATCGCGAGGCCTTCGTGTTAAAGGGCGCGGTGGTCGGCTGCGGCGACGGCGGGCGCATTCACCTTGCCGCCTGGCGCAAGGTGCGCACCGCGCGCATAGAAGCGGTCACCGACCTGGACGCCGCGCGCGCCGAGCGCGCCGCGCGGGACTTCAACGTGCCCCGCCACTACGGCAACCTCGACGAGATGCTCAAGCGCGAGAAGCTGGACTTCGTGGACGTAGTCACCGGCGTCGACGGCCAGCCGGTGCTGGTCAGGAAGTGCCTGGCGGCGGGGCGCAACGTGCTGGCCGGCTCGCCCCCGGCGACGGGGCTGGACGCCGCGCGCGAGCTGGTCGACCTCGCCGCGGGCAAGAATCTGACCCTGATGGTCGCCTACCAGGAGCGCTGGCGCGCCTGCTTCCGGGCGCTGAAGCGCGCGGTGGACAACGGCGCTCTCGGCGCGGTGCACTACGCGCGGATCTTCGACCGCCGGCCGCTGGCCCGCAGCCGCCCCGCGGACCCCGCGCGCCCGGCGCTGGACACCGCCCGGAACCTCCTGGTGCTCGAGGGGCTGCTGGGCTACGTGGACCTGGTGCGCTGCCTGTTCGGCGAGGTGAAAAGCGTCTGGGGCGCGACGCTGAAGCTCAACCCCGCGGTCAAGGGCGAGGACTTCGCGCTGGCCGCGCTGCGGACGGCGGGGGACGCGCCGGTCAACGTGCTCCTGGACGTCAACTGGAGCGCGCCGCTGCCCGGCAGGGCCGCGCGCCGGGCGCCGGGTCCGGAGCTGCGCCTGGAGGGCGCTGCGGGCGCGCTGGAGCTCGACGCCCGTGGCGGGGTGCTGCGCGTCCGCGGCCACAACGGCCCGGCGCGGGAGACGCCGCTGCCGGCGGTCCCCGACCTCAAGCTCGAACCCTATCTGGAGCTCCAGGGCCACTTCGCGGAGTGCCTGGAGAGCGGCCGGGCGACGGAGTGCTCCGGGGCCGACGCTTTGCGCTCGCTGGAGGCCGCGCTGGCCATCTACGAGGCGGACCGCTCCGGCGGCCTGGTGCTGGTCGAGAAGCCGTAGGGGGAGTTCCCCAACCTCGCTTGCCAATCTCCACAGAAACGGTAGTATTCCTTAACGCTTGAAGTGATTGCTGGCTCTCATGCCGGGGAGAAAAGCCGTGCTCGAATCTATAGGTAAGGTAAAGGCCCGGCGGGGCGAGATCGTCTACGGCTCGCTGGACTTCGAGGGGATGAAGATCCCCGCCGTCATCGCCCAGGGCAAGAGCGACGGGCCGAGTCTCCTGGTGATCGGACTGCAGCACGCCACTGAGTTTTCCGGCCCGGCGGCGGTCGATTCCGCGTTGAGGACGCTGGACCTCGACGCGCTCGCCGGGACGCTGGTCTGCCTGCCGGCCGTCAACCCCTTGCAGGTGAGCTTCAGCTACGACCAGCACTCGGCGGCCCACAAGAAGCCGGAGACCAACCTCAACCGCCAGTGGCCGGGCGAGGCGCAGAGCGAGAACCCGTTCAGGCGCCTGGCGGCTCTCGTATGGGCGGAGGCAGTGAAGAAGTGCGACGCGCTGATAGACTTCCACTGCTGCCGGACGGTCGACCCGCGCTTCGCCGCCGCCGCCGAGGGGCACAAGCCCAGCGAGGAGCTGGCCCTGGCAGTGGGCCTGGAGGCCGTCGACCTCCAGACCGAAGCGTCCTACGCGCGAGGCCTGCTCTTCGTGGTGGCCGCCACCGAGTTGGGGCTTCCCGCGCTGCTGGTCGAGAGCCACCCCGGCGGCTTCCAGGTGCGCGAGGCCGTCGAGGCCTGCGGCGGGGCGATCACCCGCGCGCTGGCACACCTGGGGATGCTCGAGAGCGCGGGGCCGCAGCAACGGCCCGCGCCGGCGCGGCCGCCCCTCTTTCGCCGCGCCGAGCAAGCCGCCGAGATCAGGAATCAGAAAGCCGGCTACCTGGCCCCGCGCCGCTGGGCGGGGGAGCGCGTCGGGAAGGGCCAGGCGGTGGCCGTGGTCCGCTCGCTTGAGACTTTCGAGATAGTTGAAACGTTGAGGAGCCCCCTGGACGGCGCGGTGGCCTGCGTGGGCGATCCCGGCCGCGGCCTGGTGACGCCCGGCGCCGTGGCCTCCACGGTCAAGCCGACGGGCTAGCAGGCCGTTGAAAAATGGAGCAGTCGTGATTGGGGCAGAATGGTTCAGATT
>CBDUSI010000185.1:0-4370 GCA_965370045.1 uncultured bacterium
AAGCTGGCCATGATCCGCCTATACTTCAGGCGATTGTCAGACAGGGCCTAGGCGGCCGGGCCGCCCCCGGGCAGGCGGTCCAGTATGGACTCTTCGCAGCCCTCCTCGGCGCGCACTGAGACGAAGGGCTCGGCGTACTTGCAGCCGGCCTCCGCGCCGCGCAGCTCGGCCTGCTCGCGGAACTCCCCCACCAGCCAGTCGTCACGGTTCTGGCTGGCGTGGCAGCGGATGAGCTCGACCTTCTGCTCATAGACCCCGGTGATGTCCACGTAGCGCTGCGGCGTGAAGCAGGGGCTCTGCGTCTTGATGTGCGTCTCGGCGTAGACGATCTCCGGCGGCGCGCCGGCCATGCCCGCCGCTTTGGTGGCGATCTCGGATATCGCCGAGTGGTCCGGGTGGTGGTCAACCGGCCAGAGGGTGAAGAGCGCGGCGGGCGCCAGCTCGCGAATGACCGCGGCCACCCCCTCGCAGGTCGCCTGGTCGGCGAAGAGCTGCCCGTTGATCTTCCCCAGAAAAGTCAGCTGGGCGCCGAGGCGAGCGGCGGCGGCCTCCTGCTCCTTCCCGCGGATGGCGGCGGTCGCCTCGTAGCTGCTGCCGGGGATGCCCCGTTCTCCCTTGGTGGCGCACAGCAGGTGAAGCTCGCAGCTCTCGCGGAGCAGCAGGGCGGTGCCGCCGGCCGCGCAGGCCAGGTCGTCGGGGTGGGCGATCAGGAAGAGTACGCGCTGCATCGTGGGGAGCTCAGAGCCGCATCTTGTGCAGGCGCCCGCCCTGCATGATGACGGTTATCTTCTCGGCGTACTGCTTGAGCACGGAGATGTCCGCCAGGGGGTCGCCGTCCACCACAATCAGGTCGGCCAGCTTGCCGGCCTCGACGGTGCCCAGGTCCTTCTCCCAGCCGAGGATCTCCGCGTTGGTGCGGGTGGAGGCCACGATGGCCCCCATGGCGCCCATCACCTTGGCCTGGAGCTCGAGCTCCCCGGCCTTGAAGCGCTGCATGGGCCCCAGGAGGTCGCTGCCCGAGCCGATGGTCACGCCCGCCTTGTGGGCGATGCTCAGCCCCTCCAGGGCCGTCTCCCGGACCTGCCTGATCTTGCGGACGCTGTTCTCCGGGACGCCGCATTCCGAGCCCATCTTCGTGAGCATCTCGTAGGTGACAATGGTGGGCACCAGGATGGCCCCGGCCTCCTTCATGGCCCGGGCGACCGGCTCGTCCAGCAGGTTGCCGTGTTCGATGGTCCGTACCCCGGCCTGCAGGCAGTTGCTGATGCTGCCTGCCGAGTAGGCGTGGGCGCTGACGTACTTGCCGACTGCCTGGGCCTCCCAGACGATGGCGGCCAGCTCCTCCAGGCTGTACTGGCTGGTGTCCACCTCGTCGGAGGGGGAGATGGCCCCGCCGCCGGCCATGACCTTGATATGGTCGACCCCGCGCCGGAGCTGCTCCCGCGCGGCCTGGCGGCAGGCGTCCACCCCGTCGCAGACCACTGCGGCCAGTCCTCCGGCCGGCTCGGCGGGCGTGTAGGTCTCGGTGGGCAGGCGGAAGTCGGCGTGTCCGCCGGTCTGGGAGAGCGGCGAGCCGCACACGTTGAGCCGCGGGCCGGGGATCAGTCCCTCGGACAGCGCCTGGCGGAAGCCGGGGTCGGCCCCGCCGCAGTCGCGAACGGTGGTGAAGCCCTGGTCCAGGGTCTCGGCCAGGACCCCGACCGAGCGGATGACCAGCATGGAGGTGAAGTAGCGGCGCTGCAGCTCGGTGATGTTAGCCTCGGTAGCGGCGATGTGGACGTGGGCGTCGATCAGCCCGGGGAGCAGGGTCTGGCCGCGGCAGTCGATCACTTCCGCGCCAGAAGGTATCTGCCCGGGGTCGCCCGCGGCGACCTCCCGTATCCGTTGGCTCTCAATGACTACCGAGCCGCCCGCGACCGGGTCGGCCCCGGTGCCGTCGATTATCACCGCGTTCTTGAGCACCAGCGTCTTGGGACTGCTTGCCATGGCGGCTTCCTTTCGTCGGGCGGACTTAACCCATTGTACTCTCGCATCCCGCGGGCGGTCAAGGGCGCCGGATTTCCGGGGATTGATTGAACGCCAGCCCCGCCACCGGCGAGTCTCTTGCGGACGGAGGAGCGGCGAGTAGGCTTGATGATCATGCGCACGGACCGGGAACTGCTTCAGGACTACGCGGCCACTGGCAGCGAGGCGGCTTTCGCCGAGCTCGCCGGCCGGCACGGCCCGATGGTCTACCGGACCTGCCTGCGCTGCCTGGGTGACGCCCACGCGGCTCAGGACGCGGCCCAGGCGGCTTTCCTGGTGCTGGCGCGCAAGGCCCGCAAGCTCCGCTCCGAGGGAGAGCTGGCTGCCTGGCTGCACCGCGTGGCGAAGAACACGGCGCACCTGGCGCTCAGGAGTCGGGCCCGGCGGGCCCGGCACGAGGAGGCGGCTGCCATGGTCAGGAAAGCCGTGCGCACGGCGGGGGCGGAGCCCGGGGGCGGCGAGGCCATGCGGCGGCTCGACCGGGAGCTCGACGCTCTGCCGGCCGCACAGCGGCAGGCGGTGGTGCTGCGCTACCTGGAGGGCCGCACCCAGGAGGAGGCCGCGCGCCTGGCCGGCTGCCCGCAGGGCACGCTGACCAGGAGGGCGACCATCGGCCTGGAGAAGCTCCGCGAGCGCATGTGCCAGCGCGGCTGCGTGCTGGGCGCCTCAGCCCTGGTCGGGCTGCTGGGCGCCGAGGCCGGGGCGGCCGCGCCCGCCTCGCTCCTTCCGTCCATCCTGGCGGTCCCCAAGCTCGCGGCGGCTGGCGCCGCGGCCGGGGCGGCCGGGAGCACGGCGGCGGTTTTGGCGGAAGGGGTCGTGAAGATGATGTTCTGGGCGAAGGTGAAGATAGCCGCGGCGGTGGGAACGTTTGTGATAGTTCTGGGAGCAGGAATCCCTCTGGGTGTCAAGGCTGTCGCAGGTGTTGGCCCAGGGATTGACGCTGGTGCAAAGGGAGAAGAGGTCCAGCCGACCTATTCCTATGCGGGTGAGCTCCTTGCCCGTCTGGAGCTTTCCGCGGCGCAAGAAAAAGCAGTAAGACAGCTGCGGACGAAGTACCGGAAGACGCTGCCAACGTGGGACGCACAGCAATGGGAGCACGCCGAAGTCGCCAGTAAAACGCTGAGCGGCGGGCAGTGTGCCGAGTTCGGGGCGGTGCTGGAACTGCTGCGAGCCCACGAGTTAAGGAGGACGGAGTTTGGGAAGGCAAAGAAGACCCTGTGGGAAAAGGCGCGGACCCGGTTGGATAGAGCCATAGCAACAGTGCCTCCGAGACCGCACGCCAACGATGCGGTCTGGGAGCGGACCGAAGCCGCGTTGTCGGCGGCACAGAAAGGGGTGCTCAAGAGGTGGTTGGCCGCGAAAAGAGGGGCGCGTCCTCTGATGCGCGTATCCGAGAAGCAGGAGTTTATCCGCGGGCTGCTGACGGGGCGGCAGAAAGAAAGATTGGTGAGCGGGTTGGCCATCAAGAAGGAGTACACTGGGAAGCTGAAAGCGCTAAACAAGGAGGGGGAAAAGCATTCGGGAAAAGCGGCAAAGGCCATCGGCGACAAGCTTGGGATTCCACCTCCCCGGGGGGACAGCGAACTCGAGTGGTCTCCCTTTCATCTGTTAGGCAGGATGCGGTTTTCCGCCAAACAACATGCGAAGCTCTACGAGGCGGTGTCTGAAGTCAGATCGAGACACCAAGAACGTCTCGTCCGCTGCTGGATGCAGTTCCACAAGGAGGTTCGAGACAAGGTCCTAAACGCCGGTCAACGCAAGGAGTTCGATAAGGGGCTGAGGATTCTGCCCCCCTACGCCAAGAAGCTTAGCAGACTGCGTAGAGAGAAAGCTCTCGTGAATGCGGAACTGCGTCGACAGATTATCAGCAGGTGGGGCATGCTGCCGTTCACATCTCGAGTTGAGCTTGTCGGCAAGAAGACAGCCGAACGGTTTGGCTATGTACATCTGGACAACAAGGAACTCCTTTTCCGTCTCCTGGATCTTGGCTCTGCACAGAAAGCCCTCCACCGCAATCTGAAACGGAAGGTGCTGTCTGGAGGGCTCAAACAGGAAGCCTACTTCGAGCAGATGCGGAGAACGCTAAGCGAGGAGCAGCGCGGGAAATACGACGGGTGCAAAGAGGTCGTCGCCGGCTGCGACAGAAATCTTGCGGCAATCGATCTGGCAGAGGATGCCGTTCGGAAGGATATGAAGAGAGAGCTTGACGCTGCACTGGGGCCGAGAAGAGGTCTGCCTGCGAAGCCTCCGACCAAGCCGACCCAGCCCCAGCCTGAAATATTCTAGAAACACCGCAGGAAACCGTCGGGGGGGGGGGGGGCCGCGCCCCCGGGGGTTTTTTGTGT
>CBDUSI010000186.1:0-4341 GCA_965370045.1 uncultured bacterium
CCTTGCGGGCCAGGAGCAGGAACGCGGCCTGGCTGACGTCCTCGGCCTCGTGGCGATCACCGAGCACTCGCAGCGCGGCGGCGAAGACCTTGCCCGCGTGGCGGTGGACCAACTCGTCGAAGGCCTCTCCCGAGCCCTCGCGCGCGTAGCTGCTCAGGAGCTCCCGATCAGTCGAGCGCTGCATGGCAGTTCCTCCATCCACAGGGACATCCCCGCCGAGGGCCGGGGGCCGACATCAATTCTCCACAAAAACCGCGTCAGGGGCCGGGGACGTCCCCGGCGGCGGGTTCCCGCGCGGCGATTTCCCTGCCGCCGATCCACACCCGCTTGACGGACAGGTCCGCGGCCAGGAGCACCAGGTCCGCGGCCAGTCCCGTCTCGATGGCTCCCATTTCGCGACGCAGGTCCAGAATCTCGGCGGGCGTGCCCGAGGCCATCCGGCTGGCCACCACCAGAGCCTCCTCCACCGTGGGCGGGGGGTCGATGACCGGGGCGTTCTGGTACATGCCGTGCACGCCCTCGACCAGCCAGCCGGCAACGTTGGCCACCGCCCGGTCCATCGTCAAGAGCGAGCCGAAAAGGGTGCTCCCGGCGTCCTTGAGGCGCAGCACTTCGCCGTCGGGGCTCTTCTCGCCGGTCAGGCCTGAAATCGTGAAGCGCGCGATCTCCGGGGCGTCCACCGCCAGCATGGCGTCGGTGACCAGCGCGCCGCGAAGCCCCTTGGCCGCCATGAAGCTCAGTAGGTACCTGGGATTCACGTGATGGCCGTCGGCGATCAGCTCCAGCGTCACCCGCGGGTCGGCGAGCATGGCCTCGGTGGCCATCCCCGGGGGCTTGAAGCTGGTGGCCAAGGGGCCGTTGGAGAAGTGCACCGCCAGCGTGGTACCCGCGTCCATGCAGGCGGTCATCTGCTCGTAGGTCGCCGAGGTGTGGCCGCAGGAGGCGGTCACTCCCCGGGAGATCAGGTGCCTGACCAGGTCGCAGGCCACGTACTCCCATTCGGCGGCCACGTTGACCAGCTTCATCTGCCCGCCCGCCGCCGCGTTGAGCCGGTCGAAGTCCTCGGCCGAGGGCCGCCGGAAGTACTCCGGGTTCTGCGCGCCGGCGTAGGCCGGATCCCGAAGGTAGCTGCCCTCCAGGTTAACGCCCAGCACGCGCGCGCCGGTTTCCTCAGACCCGACGGCCTCGCCGATGGCCGCCAGCGCGGCCAGCAGCTGCTCCTCCCCCGCGGCGCAGGTGGCCAGCAGCAGCGCGGTGGTCCCGTGGGCCAGGTGGGTGCGGGGGATGGTCCGGGCTCCGGCGCGGAAGTCGTCGGGAGCCGCCGCGAAGCCCTTGGCCTCGCGGTCCCAGCGGCCGGAGCTGGAGTCGAAGCCGCCGCCGCCGTGACAGTGCAGGTCGATGAAGCCGGGCAGCAGGAACCCGTCGGAACCGTCGACGGTCGCCGCGGAGCTCGGCGCGCCGGCCTCCGGGCCCAGGTAGCTGATCTTCCCCCCGGAGACCGCCACCGCGCTGCCGGCCATGGCCAGCTCCGGGGTGATCACCGTGGCCCCGCTTATCAGCAGTTCCGCCGTCCCGTTCATATCCTCCACCTCCCTGTCATTCCAAGGTTTCGCACATCCTACGCCCGGAGTGTGCGCTTATCAAGTGCCCTGCACCTTGACACGGGCCGCCGCGTGGCCTATCATCCGGGCCGTCGGGCAAGCTTCCCGAGGGCGCTTCTGAGGGGGATAAGCAGTATGGCTTCCGTGGTTCTGTCCTTCGGCGGCAAGGAAGTGAAAACCTACGAGATCGACAAGCCGGCTATCGTAGTGGGCCGCGATCCGGGTGCGGATATCTGCATCGACAACCTGGGCGTCTCCCGCTCGCACTGCCAGTTCCTGCAGCGCGGCGGCGTATTCCTGGTCCAGGACATGAACAGCGCCAACGGCACCTATGTCAACGGCAAGCGGGTCGGCGAACACAACCTCGACAACAGCGACCAGATAGTTGTCGGCAAGTACGTGCTGACCTTCAAGGGAGAGAGCGCGGCCGCGCCGGCGCCGCCCGCTGGTGCCGCCCCGGCCGCCGACCGGATCGTCCCCGACAGCCTGAACACCTACATGATGGACGGCGACAAGATCAAGGAACGGCTCGAGGAGATGCGCCGCGCGGAAGAGGCCAAGGCCTCCGCCCCGGCCGCAGCGCCCGCTCAGGCAGCGCCCGCCCAGGCAGCGCCCGCCCAGGCAGCGCCCGAGCAGCCGGCGAGCGCTCCCGCCGAGCCCGCCGCTCCGCCGCCGCCGCCGCCGCCGGCCCAGGCCGCCAGCGAGCGCCCGGAGCGCCACACCCGGATAGTCATGGGCAGCGCCAGGAAGGGCCCCGATCCCAAGACCATCAAGCTCTACCTCTACGCGTCGCTGGCCCTGAACATCCTGCTGGCCGCGGCCCTGTTCCTGTATATGCTGCACATCGTCGGGGTTACGGAATAGGGTTCTCTGCCCCGCCCCCGCCCCCGGACGGCAGCACCCCCGGCAACTTGGCTCCCCAAGCAGCTTCCCCCTCGTCGGCGCGGCTGATCGGCCCGCTGACCGCCGCGGCCGGAGTGCTCCTGGCCGCGGTGACCCTGCTCCAGGCCACCCACCTCCGGAACCTCTCACTCCGGGTGCGCCGCGCCCAGGCCCGCGCCGAGATGCGCGGGCTGGGCGAGGGGCTGCGCTGGCGCCTGGAGCGGGATCTGGTACTGCGCGACCTCAACACCCCGGCCACGGAGCGCGCGCTTCGGGAGATGGTCGCTGACTCCGACTCTCTGCGGTGGGCCGCGCTGTACGAGCCCGAAGGCCGGCGCCTGGCCGAGGGCGGCCCGGCAGTCCGGCTGAGCCCCGACCAGCTGGCGGTGGCGACCACCGCCAGGCGAGGGGGACTCCCGGCGGTCCAGGAGCTCTCCGACGGGGAGCTCCTGGGGCTCACCCGCCTGTGGGTCGCCCAGCGCGAGATGGTCCTGGCCGCCGGCTTCTCGCCGAAGGGCGAGCCGGCCCCCGCCAGCATGGGCCGGCTCACCGCCGGGGCGCTGTGCGCCGGCCTGGCCGCCTCGTTCCTGCTGGTGGCCCGCGGCCTGATCGAGATGCTCGCCGGCCGCCGGCGCGCCTGAGAACGCCCGACCGGCCCCCACTTTTCCTAAATATATCTGGCCCCATGTCCGATAAAAATGCGAAGGTTCTGGACCATTCAAGGTCCCGTAGGAGGCATAGGCAATGCGCAAGTTCAGTCTTTTCGCGGCTCTAATAGCGATTTCGACCCTTTCCTTCGGCTGCTGGCCATTCGGGAGAAAGGAGTCGGCCACCGCCCGGATGGGGTCGCCTTACGGCCTGACGGTGCCCAATCCGCACGGGCCTGTCGTCGAACCCGGCCTGGCCTTTGAGGACGACCGCATCGGGCCGGCCATGGTGCACATCGCCAGGGTCTACAAGCTGCGCAACGGCGACCTGATCGAGGTCGGGGTGTGGGGCGAGGACGACATGACCAAGCAGGTGACCGTGGGACCCGATGGTCGCATATCCTACTACAAGGCCACTGAGGTGAGGGCCGCCGGCCGCAAGCTCAGCGAACTCAAGGAGGATCTGAGACTGGAGCTCGAGGGCGACTTCAAGAAGCCGGAGGTCTTCATCAGCTTGATCAGCTCTGCGGGGAACTTCGTGTCGGTGACCGGGATAGTCTCAAAACCAGGAATCTACAACATCAGCAACGAGACCCGGCTGGTCGACGTCATTGCCAAGGCCGGAGGAATCCCCCTGGGCAGCTCCAGGTTCGGCGAACGCTTCGCCGAGATTGCCGATCTCGACCAGTCCTTCGTACTGCGCGGCGACAAGTTCCTGCGTGTGAACTTCACGAAGCTGTTCGGCAAGAAGGACGCCGGCGCCCGGTCGATCGCCATCAACAACGTGCTGCTCCAGCCCAACGACCGCATCTACATCGCCTCGGCGGTCAGCCTGGACAACAAGGTCTTCGTGGTCGGCGCGGTGCGCATCCCCAGCGTGATCCGCTTCAGCAAGTCGATCACCTTCCTGGAGGCACTGGTCACCGCCGGCGACGTGCCCTCGGGGGCCTGGGAGCGCAAGAGCTTCATCGTTCGCGGGCGCATGAGCAAGCCCACGATCATCCCGGTCAACGCGCGCGACGTCCGCGCGGGCAGGATCGCGGACATCAGGCTCCGAGCCGGCGACGTGATCTTCATGCCCAAGACGCCGCTGGCCAAGATCACCGACGTCTTCCGCCAGATGGACGTGATCCTCGGCACCGTGAACACCGCGGAGCGCACCTCCAAAGTGAAGTACTTCGACCGCCGCTGACGAGCGGGAAGCAACAGCT
>CBDUSI010000187.1:0-4294 GCA_965370045.1 uncultured bacterium
GCTGGTTACAAAACTCCGGCTACGGAGTTACTCAATGCTAAAATGCTCTAGCGTGAGCCGTGTAACATGCTGATGCACAATCCGTTGCGCCAGACGGTCGCCGCTTTTACGTAATGGGCGCCGTGTTCCTCGACGTCCGGTGTCAAACGCCAATGAGTAACATATCCAGCCTGTTGGTCATGTCGACCAGCATAAAGACGCTCACTGCCAGATAGTAAACCGGCATAACAAAGCTGGCGCAGCAGCAAAGCACCGTTCCCAGCAGCAGCGGGAGCACCACTCCGATAAGGGCGCCCCACACTCCGGCCATGAAGGAATTCTCGACGCGCGCCGAGGTGTACAGGGTGATAACGCCGATGCAGTGAAGCTGAAGGGTCAGCCCGCCCCACGCAAGGGCGGCAATCGTGACAGCGCCCAGGAGACTCTCGATGATCCGTTCCTCGTAACCGCCGCCCTCCGCACCCGCCGCCTCCGGCCTGAGGCCATCGGCGGTTATGATCAGCCCAAAGGCCAGGAATGCCGGAATCGCTGCCAGCATGAAATAACGCAAGGCCCGGGTGCGGGCCAGCAGCTTGGTCCACACCAGGAAGGAGCGTGAGAGCGGCGTGAGCACCAGGGCTTCGGCAGTGCCGCGTTCCTTCTCCCCCGCCCAGCCCGAGGCCGCATAACCCACGGCCAGCAGCATCAACAGAAGCGATACCCCTATCAACGCGGCGAAGGCCACCATCTCGGACTCGCCGGGAGGCCCCGTGCGGTCTCCGTCCAGGGCCCGTTGAATCCGGTCGACGGCCCCGAGCACGGCCGTCGCGTCCAGGAGCGCGGCCAGGGCCAACATCACTACCAGACGGCCCCCGCCCGACGCCGCGCGCTGCTCGCGCCGATAGAGCGGCGTGCGCAGCATTTCAAAGAAGCCGAAGCTGGGCAGCCTGTTCTCTCTCACGACGGCCAGCATAGGGTCCCGGCCGACGCCGGTCAAGAGCGGCGCGCCGCCGTCGCTGTTGCGAACACGAAGCCTGGCAGCGATAATCGCCGGTGCTGCCTGATACAAGACCGACGGGGCACTGGACACGCATGGTGGACGTCAATCACGATCTTCGTGCTGCTGCGGGCGGTCCGCGCCGTCGCCGGAACGCCCTGTTCGCGGGCGGCGCCGTCATCGTCCTGCTGCTGGCCATAGGCGTGACAGGCTATCGCTACGGCAGCCTCGAACGCCGCCGCAGGCGGAACCGCGCCATCGTGGTCCAGACCGCCGATAAGCTTGAGATGCCCCCCGCCCTGCTCCTGGCTGTGGCCCATACCGAAAGCGGTTTCGACGACCGGGCGGTATCGCACAAGGGGGCCGGAGGGCTCATGCAGGTCATGCCCGCCACGGCCCGGGAGGTCGCCGGGCGGCTGGGACTCCGCTCCTGGAGCCTGCGCGATCCCCGCGACAACGCTCTCATCGGCGGGACCTACCTGAAAGGACTCATCCGGCGCTACGACGGCGACTTGCACCTGGCCCTGGCCGCCTACCACGCTGGCCCCAAGCGCGTCGCGTCCTGGCGGAAGCGCGCCGGGCGCGGCACGACCGGGCGGCTGGTGGTCAAGCGTCACGCCTTCAAGAGCACCCGCACCTACGTCGCTCGCGTTCTGAGCGCCAGGGAACGTTTCCGGGCCACCCCTTGACAGGCACCTGCGAACCTGCGAGCATCTCTCGTGGTTCGCCACGGAGGAGCGCAGCTTGCCCAGCCACGAGCAATTTATGGAAATGGCCCAGGAACTGGCCGAAAGCGGTTTCGGCCGGGTCGCCCCTAACCCCCTCGTTGGCGCCTTGCTGGTCAAGGACGGCCGCATAGTCGGCAGCGGCCATCACCGGGCCTTCGGCGAGCCCCACGCCGAGATCGAGGCCATTGAGGCTGCCGGTGAGAAGGCCAAGGGCGCGACGCTCTACGTCAACCTCGAGCCCTGCAGGCATCACGGCAAGACGCCGCCCTGCACCGACGCGATTATCGCCGCGGGCATCAAGGAAGTCGTCTACGGCACGCGAGACAAACACCCCGCGGCCCGCGGCGGGCTGGAGATCCTCACCGAAAAGGGCATCAAGGTCCACGGCCCGGTTCTGGAGGAGCGCTGCGCCGAACTCAACGCGCCATTCTTCAAGCACGTGGCCACCGGGCGTCCGCTGGTCCTGGCCAAGTGGGCCATGACCCTCGACGGTAAGGTGGCCAGCTCCACGGGCGAGAGCCGCTGGATATCCTCCGACGCCAGCCGGCGCCTGGTGCACATCTGGCGAGGCCGCTGCGGGGCGGTCCTCGTGGGCATCGGCACCATCCTGGCCGACGACCCCTTCCTCAACTGCCGCGAGGCGGGAATGCGCAGCCCGGTCAAGGTGGTTCTGGACGCCGAGTGCCGCCTCCCGCCGGACGCCCGGCTCTTCGAACCCGGCCTGGACGAGCCAGATCAGGTGCGCGTCCTGGTCTATGCTTCCGAAGGAGCCCCGTGGGACCGCGTCGCGGCCCTCCGCGAGCGCGGCGCCGAGGTGGTCCAGGTGGCCAGCGCCCGCGGTCTGGTGTCCATCAGCGCGGCGCTGGACGATCTCGGCCGCCGGGGCATCAACCTGGTCCTGGTCGAGGGCGGCAGCGAGGTGCTGGGCTCCTTCTTCGACGCCGGCTTCATCGACCACGTGCTGGTCTTCGTGTCCCCCAAGCTGGTCGGCGGCCGCGCGGCCAAGAGCGCCCTGGGCGGCGAGGGTCTGGCCAGGATGCTCGACGCCCCCATGCTGCGGGAGCTCAGGAACTACCGCGTGGAAGGCGACATGGTCGTGGAGGGCAAGCTGGGCAGCTGGGAGTGGGCCGAAGAGCCTCCAGGCTGAACTCCGCCCTCCTCCCCCAATCCACATCCGTGAACAGCCTCGACCTCCTCATTCTCGCCGACCTCCACTGCGTGGGGCCGGAGGGCACCGCGCGTCCCTTGCCCGAGCGCGAGGGCAAGCTGGCCCTGGAACTGGCAATCAGGGCGGTGCGCGATGCGCTGCGCGCCGGACGTCCCGACGCGCTGATCCTCATGGGCAACGCCGTCGAGCGCGGCCCGGCCGCCCATGTCCCCGAGGACATGGCCGCCGTCCGCGACGCCCTGGCCGGGTTTGAAATCCCGCTGCTGGTCGTTCCCGGCCCTCACAACGACGCGCAAATGATCGCGCAGGTTTTTGGCTGCAAGCCGGGCATCCACGAATTAGGCGGTTACACCTTCGTCACCTTCGCCGACGAGTACGGCCCCGAGGACGTCTGCACCCGTCCGCCGGAGGCCATGAAGCAGCTGGAGCGCGCCCGCGCGGGCGGCAATCCGGTTATCGTCTTGCAGCACGCACCGGTCCTCTCCCACGTTGAAAGCAACTCTCCGTGCACGATCACCGGCGCCGGAGACATCGCCGCCAGCTATGCCGCCGCGGGGGTAACGCTTTCGATCAGCAGCCACTATCACGCGGGGCTGCCGCCTCGTAAGGTCGAGGAGGTGACCTACTTCACCTGTCCGCTGCTCTGCGAGCCGCCCTTCCGCTACGCGCGGCTGCGCCTGGACGGCCGCCGACTCACCTCGGTCGAAACCGCGACCCTGGCCCCGACGGAAATGGCTGCGCTCTTCGACGCCCACATGCACACCGAGTTCGCCTATTGCGCGGCGGACACCCGCATCGAGCCGGCACTGGCGCGCGCCCGACTACTGGGCCTGCCCGCCGTCGGCATCGTCGAGCACGCCGACCAGCTCTATTTCCCGGAGGAGGGCTTCTGGGAACGCAGCGACGCCAATGACCTCAACGCGGCCCGCCAGGCAATCGCCGACGGGCACTCGCGCCACGCCACCTATCGCCAGCGGACCTTTCCGTTCAGGTCGGAGCGCGTCTTCCTGGGGCTGGAGTGCGATCCCGAGGCGGGCGGCCGGGGTCTGGCGGTCCTGGATGAAGAGCTCGAAGGCTACGATTACCTGCTTGGCGCGATCCACTACCTGGCCAAGGGAAGCGACGAAACAGCCCCGAAAGAAGAGACCCACCGCCTCTTCATGACCCGCACCGAGCAGCTTCTCAAGGCTGACGTGGACATCCTGGCCCATCCCTTCCGCTACTTCCCGCGCAACAACCGCCCGGTCCCGGTCGAACTCTTCCGCCCGGTGGCCGAGATGCTGGCCACGCACGGCGTCGCCGCTGAGATCAACTTCCACGGCAACCGGCCCGCCCCGGAGTTCTTCGCCATCTGCCTGGAGCTGGGAGTCAGGATGTCCATCGGATCGGATGCCCACTCCCTGCTGGAGGTCGGCGAACTCC
>CBDUSI010000188.1:0-4271 GCA_965370045.1 uncultured bacterium
CCTGGCCGGACCACTGGCGCTGGAGCCGCTCCGGGCCGGCTGGGGCCGAGGGTCACCGGCGGCTCTTCGCGCGAACCGCCGCCTGGCTGGCGGGCCGCGACGAGTCCGGAAGCGGCAAGCTGGCCCTCTCCATGACCCGCTACCGGCTGACCAGCGGCGAGCAGGTCTCGCTGCTGGCCCGGCTGCTGCAGTCCCCGCCGGAGGGCTCGCGCGTGACGCTCCGTGCCGAGATCGGCCCGCCGGGCAAGGGCCGGAAGCTCCGGGAGCTGCGCCTGGCGACCGCGGCGCCCGGCAGGTACCGCGCGACGGTGCGCGCCGGCGCGCCCGGCGAGTACCGCGTGCGGGTGACCGCTACCTCGCCTCAGGGCCAGTGGGCCCGGGCCGAGCTGCTCTTCACCGTGGAGGGCTCCAACTTCGAGATGGAGAACCCCGCGCCGGACTTCGCCGCGCTGCGCGGCCTGGCGGTCGCCAGCGGCGGGGCCTTCCTGGGTCCGGCGGAGGCCGAGCGCCTGCCGGGAATGCTCGCCCGGGCCCTGCCCGGGCCCCGCAGGCGGACGCGGCGGATCAGGCGCTCGCTGTGGGATCACCCCGCGCTCCTGGCCCTGGCGCTGCTTGCATCCTGCCTCGCCTGGCTTATGCTTCGGGACGGCCCCGATAAGGAGAAGCCAACGTGAAGTACCGCAAGCTGGGACGCACCGGGCTCTCCGTCAGCGAGCTGGGCCTGGGCACCGTGGAGATCGGCCAGGACTGGGGCATCGAGGTGCCCGGCGAGTACGGCTGCCCCGCCGAGGGGGACGCCCTGGCGCTGCTGGCGCGGGCGGTCGAACTGGGGGTCAACTTCCTGGACACCGCTCGGGTCTACAAGAAGAGCGAGGAGCGCATCGGCAAGTTCCTGACGTCGCTGGGCTCCGACGCCGAGAAGGTCTACGTGGCCAGCAAGGTCTACCTGTACAAGAAGGAGGGGCTCGCCAAGCTGCGCGAGGAGATGAACAGCTGCCTGGAGCGCTCGCTGCGGGCCCTGGGCCGCGAGCCTATCGATCTCGTGCAGCTGCACTCGGCGGGCATCGCGGACATCACCGACAGCACCGCCTGGGAAGTGCTGGAGGCGGCCCGCACCGCGGGCAAGCTGCGCTTCATCGGGGCGACCTTCGACGCCGTCGAGCCCGCCGACGCGGCGGTCCGCAGCGACGCCTACGACACGATTCAGCCCACCTACAACCTGGCAATGCCCTCGGCCGGAGCGGTCATCGACCTGGCCGCCGAGAAGGACGTCGGGGTGATCATCAAGACCCCGCTGCTCAAGGGCGCCTTCAGCTACAAGCGCGAGCATCTCGACGCCGACAGGGCCGCCACCCGCAGGACCGCCGAGCAGTTCGCCTTCCTGGAGAGAAGCGACCAGTCCCTCCCGCAGGCCGGCATCCGCTACTGCCTGGCCAGGCCGGGAACCAGCACGGTGATCGCCGGGACCCAACGCATAAGGCACCTGGAGGAGAACGTCGAGGCGGTCGAGGGCGCGCTGCTGCCCGAAGAGCTTGCCAGGATCGAGGAGCTGCAGAACTCCGGCGCCGTCGAGGGGGCGGAGATACCCTAGCGGGGACTGGACGGGCGACGCCCCTGTGCGTATGATGCCCCGTACCATGACCAAGAGAAACCTCATCAAGACCCTGGCGGTGCTGGCATCCGCGGCCGCGGTCGCGGTCCTGGCGTTCATGGCTCTCCGCACCGAGCCCCGCCGGCGCGTCCCCGATGACCGCAACGGCGTCAAGCCGCCGCCCGGTAATAACGCCCCCGACGGCGAATCCCTGAAGAAGCTCGCCCGCCGCCTCCCGGCCGGCACCCGTTTCCTGCTGGCCGCCGACAATCTGAAAGAGCTGGCCCACGACCTCCGCAAGGGACCGATCGGCCGCATCGCGGCCGCTCCCAGCGTGAAGAAGTTCCTGGCCGTGCTGGAGCGCGAGCCGGTCGGCGAGTCGGCCGCGGCCATCGCCGCGGTCAAGCTGGGCATGGAGATAGCCCCCGACGCGGACGGCCCGGCGGCGCTGCTCATGTGGAACCTGGCCGAAGAGCGTGGCCCGGCGCTGGGCTTCATCGCGCGCGTCGCCCCGGACAGGTCCGCAAGCTGCCTGAAGCGCATCGAGACCTATCTGTCCGCCACCGGCGAGAGGCCCCGCAAGCTGGCCAGCGCGCCGGGCGAAACCCTCCTGACCCTGGCGCCCGAGGGCCGGGACGGCGCGACTTGGGGCGCAACGCTCGGGGGCGGCTGGATTGCCGTCTCCGACCGCGTCGCCGGCTGCCGCGAACTCCTGGAGCTGGCCGCCCGACCGGCGAAGTCCGCGCCGAAGCGAATCGCCACGGCGCTGGCCGCCGCCGGGTCCGGCCGCCTGGTCGGCTTCTTCGAGACCGGCGGGCTGATCGGCCGCCGGCTGGCCGCCGTGCTGGGCCTGGAAGCCGTCGACTGGGCGGCCTACTCGGCGCAGGTCGAGAAGTCCGGCCGCTGGACGGAGAAGCTGGTCCTGGCCGGCGGGGCCTCCGGCGGCGGGGTGCCTGCCGGGCTGGCCGCCGCCGGGCGGCGCAGAATGCTCGCCCGGCTGCCGGCCTCGACGCTGCTGGCCGTGAGCCTCAACGTCGCCGACGGCGCGCGCCTGTGGGGCGAGCTGCTGGCGGCGGTCAAGCCGCTCGACCGCCGCGGGCTGATCCCTTACGCGGCCCGCCGGCTGGGCGCGGCGGCCGGCAAGAACTTCGAGCGCGACTTCGCCCCGCAGGTGCGCGGCGAGGTGACCGCCGCCTGGATGCTGCCACGCCAGGGGATGCTTCCCCAGGTGCTCATCGGCGTGGACCTGGCCGAGGGCGGCGCCGGCGGGCTGGGCGGGGGCCTCGACCGGGTCCTGGAGCTGCCCTACTTCGGCGGCGGCGGCGCGGTGCAAAGCGGCCCCTACCGCGGAGTGCGCCTGGCCTGGCTGGCCGACCAGAAGATTTACAACCCCTTTGCGCCCTCGCCCGCCTACTGCTTCAAGGGCGACCGGCTGCTGTGCACCAGCTCCACGGTGCACCTCAAGGAGCACCTCGCCGGCCGGGGGAAGAAATGGTTCTCAGAGGCGGAGGCAAAGCGCTTCTCCTCGGGGTTCCTCGGCGTGCGGGTGAGCCTGAAGCGCAGCATGTTCCTCATCTGGGGCGCGGCCACCATGTCTGGGACCTGGAAGCACCTGGGCGAGGAGGCCCGCCGCAACCTGCCCATGCAGGAGGAGATCGCCCAGCACCTCGGCGAGCTGGAGCTGGTCGCCGGGAAGTGTCCCCAGGGCCTGAAAGTCGAGGGCCGCGCGGCGCTGCCCGTCGGCGCCGCCGCGGCGGTGCTGCTGCTCGTCGAATAGGAGACCGTCATGCCCGTCACACTCCCCGATCCGCTGAGGCGCCGCGATATTCTGTTCGGCGCAGACACCCCCAAGGAGGTCCTGCTGGAGCACGCCCGGGCCTACGAGGAGGCCGACAAGCTCGACGAGGCCCTGCAGTTCTACGCCGAGGCCGCCGACCGGCCGGGGCTGGAGCGGGTCAGGGCCAAGGCCATAGAAGCCGGCGACGCCTTCATTCTCAAGGCGGTGGCCCGCGCCATGCCCGAGCTGGTCGCCGAGGCCGACTGGAAGTCGCTGATCGCCCGCGCCGACGCGCTCGGCAAGGAGCTCTACGCCGAGCAGGCCCGCGGGGCACTGGAGGGGCACCTGGAAGCCCTGGAGCCCGAGGAGAAGCGCGGCCAGGGCAAGGCCTGAGCGCGGCCGCGCGTCACCCGGGACCGTCGCGGGGGGACCAACTTCTTTCACCACCAAGACACAAAGGCACCAAGTTGGGACTTGGGTCGCGGGAGGGCGCGCTGGCTTCGCGAGCGGCCTCGTCCGCGTTCAAGATCGCACAGTTGTTCGCTTCTTGGTGTTCTTGGTGTCTTGGTGGTTGATTTGCTCTCGCCCAATGCATATGTCTTCGATGCACCAGCAGCGTCCGCGCCGCGCGCGCGGCGAGGTTTCGGTCGGGGTCGAACGCGAGGTCGGTGAGCCTTCTGATTGCGCGGGCCGCGTAGAAACGCGCGGTTTCCAGGCGCGCGGTGCGCCAGCAGCGGTCCCAGGCTTTCGCGTACAGGAACGGCCAGCGTTCGACTTCCTCGTGATGCCGACCGATCTCGGCGGCTGTCGAAAGCAGGTCTTCGCCCTGCGCGCGGCAGCAGGCCAGTTGGATGATGGGGACTCTTAACACTTCGGGCGCTTCTTTCTCACCACCAAGACACC
>CBDUSI010000189.1:0-4246 GCA_965370045.1 uncultured bacterium
GGGGGGGGTGGGGGGGGGGGGGCGTGTCGTGGGGGCCCCCCCCCGGCCCCCCCACGCCGATGAAGTACTCCACCTGCTTGAAGGTCTTTTCCATCCGCTCATCGAAGAGCACTTCGATGTCTGCCGGTAAGTTCAGCATCTCGTAGCAGAAGTCCGGTATGTGCTCGACGTCGCGGTCGCCGCAGTCCAGGCCCCCCAGCTTGGCCAGCTGGTTGGCCACGTGCACCAGGGAGAGCCCGAGCAGCATCTGCTCCTCGAAGCCCTGGGACCGGGCCAACTCCGGACTGTGGTGGTACTCGATGATGCGCGCGAACTCATTGGGGAGCTTCCAGGCCTCGATCAGGGTCATGCCGTAGATGGCGTGGGTGGTGCCGAAGAGATAGACCTCCTTGGCCAGCCCCGTGGGACCGTCCTCATCCGAGAAGGGGTCCAGCAGCGCCGCGGTCTGCTCCGGGTGGGCGACGTTCATGGCGAACTTGCCGATGTCGTGGAGCAGCCCCAGCGTGCCGGCTTCCGCCTCGGGCATCGCGTGGGACTTGCGGATCAGCAGTCGTGCGGCCACGCTGACGCCCAGGGCGTGCTTCCAGAGCGCCTCGAAGTTGTAGCCCTGGCTGCCCGTCGGCGGCTTGAATACCCGGCCGATGCCCGAGGCCATCAACAGATGCTTAACGTGATTGAGGCCGATGACCACGATGGCCCGCTGGACGTCGACGATCTCGTCGGCCTGCGCGTAGAAGGCGCTGTTGGCCATCTTGAGCAGGTTCATGACGATGGACGGGTCCTTGATGGCGATGTTGGCTATGCTCCGTGCGCTGGAGTTGGCGTCGGATATCTCCCGGAGGATCTGCTGGGCGACCAGCGGCAGCGGCGGAATGGCCGAGATGTACTTGCGTATCTCCTGGATGGCTTCCTTGCTGAGGCCGTCGCTGGTCTCCGGCTCGGCCTCCTCGGGCTTCGCGGCGCCCGGCGCCACGGCCTCCTTCGGAGGCTCGGGCATCTCTGGCAGCTCCTCGGGCGCCTTAACCAGGCCCCGTTCGATGGCCCCGATCCAGATAGCCAGGTCCTTGCGCCCGCGCTCGTAGGTGCAGACCCGCAGGAACTGGTCGATGACCCGGGAGCGCTCCGGCGAGGCCGAGAAGCGATACTTGCCCGAAGAACTGGGGCTGAAGATTCCCTGCCGGGTCCAGTCGATGAGCACGCGCGCGACCGGCATCTTGTCGACCTTGAGGCGCGCCAGGAAGTCGGGGATGGCCACGTAGCTGGCGCGGTGCTCGCGGCAGAGCACCATCATCTGCGCGGCCAGTCGGCTGCGGAGCGACTCGAAGGCGAACTTCTTCAACTCGCCGAGGTCGGCCCAAGCCATCAGGCATTCCCTCCCGCTCCGTGAGCGGTGCGAACCGGCGCCCCGGAATTGGCTCCGATAATCATCGCTGGGGGACAGTATACCCGGAAACCCGGGGGAAAAGCAAGAGGCTAGGCGCCGTATTCGGCGGCAAACCGCCCGGCGAGTCTACCTGGCGCCCAGCACCCGGACCTTGAAGCCCAGTTCCCGGCTGAGGGCCAGCATCTCTCCGAAGATGTCCCCGTAGGCCACCGCGACGTGATTCGAGAGGTAGTGGGCCATCAGCGTCTCGCGGGTGATGCCCATGTCCGTGGCCATGAAGGGCCACTCGCGGGTGGTGCCGTTCCACCACTCGTCGCGCTTGGCCTCGGGAAGCTTGACGACCTCGCCGCGGCCCACGTCCATCCACAGCTCGCCGCCCTTGATGTAAGCCCGGGCCCAGGTGACCTCCCCGGGCAGGCTCTCGCCCGCGAACGTCCCCCCGGGGATGGGGAAGTACCCCGCCGGCTGGCGGTAGGAATGCACGCCCTTCAGGGTGCTGGGATCGTGGTTGAAGGCGTAGGCGCCGCACGAGCCGGAGTTCAAGAGCACCCACAGGAAGCGGCCGTCATGCTCGCCGCCCCAGCGGACGTCGTGGAACATGACCGCGTCGGTGAGGCCCTTGGCGGCCAGCAGGCGCTTCATCATTTCCATGGGAACCAGATTCCCCTGGTCGGCCTCGGTGGAGTCGACGACCGTGCTCCCGTCGCCCTCCGGTCGGCAGTGGGAGTTGAGCAGGCCCTCGGCGAAGTCCGATGGCGGCCTGAGCGGTATGAGCCCCAACTGGTACTGCCAGCCCAGGCAGTCGGCCTTGAACTCCGTCACGAGGTCGAGCACCGCGAGGTAGTCGCGGAGCTGCTCGCGGGTGGCGTTCTGGTCGAAGTCCTCCGCGCCGGCCTCGCGGTAGTGGAAGGTGACTCCCCTGTCGCAGACGAAGCGGTAGGCGTCCTCGATGCGCCCGGGGGCGATGTGCTCCCCGCGGTCGATGATCCAGGCCTGGTCGACCTTGTGCTCGGTGAAGCCCACCCGGTTCAGCAATCGTGGCCCGAAGTAGCTGTTGATCATGCCCATGCTGGTGTCGCCGAGCATCAAGGCCAGGACACGCCGCCTGCGGATTCCCTCGGCGACGGTATTGGCAGTGGCGACGGCTTCGGCGCTCACCGGCGCGGAATAGGATATTTCGTCCTTCGGGTAACTGACCCGACCGGTCGAGCACCACTCATCGAGGCGCCCCATGAAAGCCTCGTCGGCGGTCCAGTCGGCGGCCTCGGTCCAGACCCGGGAGTGCGCTCGCCCCACGCTCTCCAGGCAGGCCGAGGTGTTGAGCAGACCGACCAGTCCCGGCCAGGTACCCGAGAAGTTGCTGGCCAGGAGCAGGGGGTTGTCTTTTCCCACCACGCCGTCGCAGGTGTGCGGGCCGTAGACCCAGTGCGCGAATATGCCGATAAGCGGATCGTCCACCGGGCCGAGCTTCTCTATGGACTCGTGCGGCCTGGTAAGAAAACCCTCGATGCGATAGTGCCTGCGGCCCAGCTTGTCGAGCGCGGCCTCCAGCTGCCGCGTCGCCGCGGACATCTGAGGCCGGGCCAGCTGGTTGGGGGTGGGGCGGTAGTCGCCCGGCCAGAAGATAGCGATCCTCGTGCTCATCTATAGCGTCTCCTACACGACTGCTCCGTCTTTCAACGGCCTGCTATGCTCCAAGCTCAAAAGGACCCGTCTCGGCGCCGAAAGTGCGGACCGTCACCGGCAGGACCACTTCGCGCGCCTTCCCGCGGGCTTTTCCCTCCAGGCGCTCTATGAGCATGCGCGCCGCCTGGCGGCCGATCTCCTCCCGGGGCTGTTCGGCGACGACTATCGGCCGGCCCAGCAGTCCCGCGAAGGGCACGCCGTCGAAACCGCCGACGGCAATCCGCCGGGCCTTCTCCCCGGCGCGGTCCAGGACTTCCAGCACGCCCAGGAGTATGCGATTATTGGCCGCGACAATGGCGTCCGCAGGCCGCTTCTGTTTGAGAAAAGCTCGCGCGGCCCGCCGGCCGGTTTCGGTGGCGAAAGCCCCGGAGCGGGCCAGGTCCGGAGAGAAGCCCAAGCCGGCGCGCTTCAGCCCCTTCTTGAATCCCGCCAGACGCTCCGCGGCGGTCCAGACCCCCGGCGGACCCCCGGCCATGGCCAGGCGCCTTGCGCCCAGCTTGGCCAGCGCCGCGACCAGCTCGGCCGCGCCAACACGATTGTCGACCAGCACCCGGTCGCAATCGATGCCCGGGACGCGCCGGTCGATGAGCACGGTGGGGAGGCCGGACTTGATAACACTTGTCAACGCCCCGCCGCGGGCAACCTTGCCGGCGGCCGGGGCCACGATCAGCCCGTCAACGGGACGCGCGCGCAGCACCGAGAGGTACTCGGCCTCGCGGCGGGCATCCTCGCCGCTGGTGGCAATCATCGTCGAGTAGCCAGCGGCCGAGGCCGCGCTCTCCACCGCTCCGGCGATGGTCGCGAAGAAGGGATTGGCCAGCTCGGTGACCAGCAGGCCCAGCGTGTGCGTCCGGCGGGTGCGCAGCGAGCGGGCCGCCAGGTTCGGCCGGTAGCCCATCCGCTTCGCGGCGGCGCGGACACGCGCTGCGGTCTTCTTGCCAATCCTGGCCGCCGAGGCCCGGCCGGCCAGCACCCGGCTGACCGTCGAGGGGCTGGTGTCCGCGGCGCGGGCGATTTCGCGCATGGTGGGGCGCAAGCGGGTCCTCCGTGCACAATCGATTGCGCAGTCATATTAGCGGCGTCCGGCGGCGGGTCAAGGGGTTTTCGGAGTGGCGCGGCCCTTAGCAGGCCGTTGAAAAATGGAGCAGTCGTGATTGGGGGCAGAATGGTTCAGAT
>CBDUSI010000190.1:0-4218 GCA_965370045.1 uncultured bacterium
CACGGGCAAATACCGAGCCCGCGCCGGCCGCAAACGAGCGGCGGCCGCCCCGAGGGCGGCCGCCGCTTCCACGTGTTCAGGTACGACTAGAACTCATCGGGGTTTGGCTTGGGTTTCTCCGGAGCGGGGGCCTCGCGGTCTCTGCGGTCTCTCCTTCCGCGCCGACCGCCGCCGAAGCGCTCCATCATCCGATTTATGCGCCCCAGCCGCTCCTTGAGCTGGGCGGCCTCCTCCTTCTTGCCGGCGGCCTCCAGCTCTTTGACGCGGGCCTCCATCTGGCCGCGCATCTGGGTGACCCGCTGGCGCATCTCGCGACCGCGGTCCTGCCTGCCGCCGCCGCCTTCGCCCAGCGCCGCCAGCTTCAGTTCGGTCTCCAGGGCCTTGGCGGCCTGCTCGGGAGTGAGCAGCTTCCTGGCCCGCTCGGCGAGGTCCGCCAGCTTCTCGACGTTCCCGGTGCGCTGGTACTCGCCGGTCAGCCTGCGGATCAGCAGGACCTGGGTCAGCGGGTCCTTGGCGGCCTTGAGCAGCTCCTCAAGCTTGGCGGCGCGGTCCTCGACGCCCTGCAGCAGCAGGTCGATGGCCGCGGCCGTCGCCGGTCCGGTGACCTTCACGAGCTCGGCCTCGGCCTCCTTGTCCTTGTCCTGCTTCTTGTAGATCTGCGCCAGCGCAAGGCGGGCGAAGCCCACGGCGGTCTCGTCCTTGCTCTTCTCGATGATTTCCTTGAGGACGGCGATACCTTTGTCCGGCGCATCCTTGGCGACGTGGGCCTGGGCCAGGGCCAGATTGACCGCGTCCAGGACGTTGACTTGGCGCAGCATTGCGGCGCTGGCCTGCTGCTGGCGCATGCGCTGGAAGAACTCACCGCCGCGCCCCCCCCGGCCGCGCTCGCCCCGGTCGCGCCGGGCGCCATCCCTACGCTCGCCTCGGGCGGGTTTCTTGCCGTCTTCCTTTTCCTTAGGGGCGGGCTCGCCGCCCACCGCCAATGCCACCGACAAGGCCGAGAACCCGGCCACTAGAAGTACAATGCGTTTGTTCATGATTCGCAATTCCGCCCCCTCCTCAAAACGACGCCTGTCAAACAGTCCATCCGACCCCCCTGCACGATCTGCAGGCGCCGGGCTAAAAGTCATCCTCAGGATCGACTTCGGGTTTCTTCTCCGCTGGCTTCTCGGCGGGCTTCGCCGCCGGCTTCTCCTCCTTGGGCTTGACCGCGAGTTTCCCGTCCCCGGCTTTCTCCGCGGCGGCCTTCTGGTAGGCGAGGATCATCTCGCCCAGCCGCCCGAGGGCCATGCGTATCTGCTCGTCGCTGGGCAGCGCCAGGGCGTTGAGCCTGGTCGCGTCCGGGGAGGTAAGCACCAGGCAGGGCGCCCTGCTGACCCCGTAGCGCTTGACCAGTTCCTGGTACTTCTTCCGGGCTTTCTTGAACATCTCCTCGCGCTTGGCGACCTCCTCCTTGGGAAGGCCCGCCGTGGTCAGCCGCACCGGAGGCAGGAGCCTCAGCGGCACGGCCTTGGCGCTGCGCACCGCACGGCGCACGCTATTGGCCGCGAAGCGGCAGGAGAGGCTTTTCTTCATGAGATCCTCGGTGGTGAACAGGATCATCATCCCCCGCTTCTTGCTCGCGGCCAGCTTGGCGGCCAGGTCGAAGTCGGTCATCCACTTCAGCGGCCTCTCCGGGTTGTTGGATCTCGGGAGATCAACGACCTTTGGACGCGACTTCGGCCTCTTCCAACGCGGCCTGGCCTCGGCCTGGGCGGCCGCAAACAAAACGACTAAACCCGCAAGAACAAGTCCTCTGGCGCAACGCATAATCACTCCTTCCCCAATGCGGAATGTCAGCTCAGAAGCGCTGCAATTCAATGTTCGCTTCCCCCGGCACAGTCGAAGAGGCGGGGCCCGGTGCCCCACCTCCCCGGTTTCGTCACCTTTCAGCGGCGACTCGGCCTAGAAATCGGGCTCCTGGCCCGCTCCCTTGCCACCTCTGCCGCCCATGCGGCCCCCGCAGCCCTTGCCTCCCTTGCCGCCCTTGCCACCTTTGCCACCCTTGCGCATGCCCTTGAAGCGTTCGCGCATGGCTTCGCGGGCGGCCTTGCGCTCCTCCTCGTTGAGTTTGCCGTCACCGTCCTTGTCGAACTTCTCGAGGAGCTTCTTGCGCAGCTCGGCGCCGCCCCCCTTGTCACCCTTGCCCTTGCCACCCATGCGACCTATGCGACCTATGCGGCCCATCATGCGGCCCATGCGCCTGCGGCCCATGCGGCCCTTGCCACGCTTGCCGCCTCTGCGGCCCCGGCGACCTTTGCCGCCCTTGCCGCCCTTACCGTCCTTGGCTCCCTTGCCGTCCTTGGCTCCCTTGCCGTCCTTGGCGCCGTCGCGCATGCCCTTGAAGTGCTCGCGGGCGGCCTTGCGCTCCTCCTCGTTGAGCTTGCCGTCGCCGTCCTTGTCGAACTTCTCAAGGAGCTTCTTGCGCATCCCGCCCTTGCCCCCGCGCATGCCCTTGAAGCCCCGGCCGTGCCTGCCGTCCTTGTCCCTGCCCTTGCCCTTGCCCCCCTTGCCTTCGCCCGCCAGGGCGCTCGCACCGAGGATCAGGGCTCCAACGGCCGCTAGTGTCGCGATTATTCTCATTGTCTCGCCCTCCGAAGCTCTGCTTGCCAGCGTTCTTACCTCATACTGCAAAGCAAGAGGCGCGCCACAAGACACGAATTTTCGAAATGTCCGCGTAAGCGGCCGAATATCAATATGATACGCCGCACTTGTGCCGCGATGGTCGGGCTTTCAAGCGAGCTGTTGGGTGTGGGGAATCACAACTGCATGTGGGAAGGCCCCACACAGCGGGGCCCAGCCGCGCGGCGGCGCACACGCGGACAGGAGAAGCCCCTTGAATGGAGGCTCGGGAGCGGAGACAATCGGAGCCCGTCCGGAGCCCGTGAGGGTCACACGGGCGGCCCGGAGGACTCAGGAGCGACATCGCAAGGAGGGAATCTCGTGAGCAACGACACCCAGAACATGTCCGCGGACGGCATTCCGGTAACGGAGGTGGTGCTCTTCTCCAGCGGCGTGGGCTATTTCGCCCGCGCGGGGAAGGTCTCCGGAGACGCGCGATTGGAGATGCAGTTCAGCAGCGAGGACATCAACGATCTGCTCAAGAGCCTGATGGTCCTGGACCAGGATGGCGGGCGGGTCTCGGCGGTCACCTACGCCTCGCAGGACCCCACCGGCAAGGCCCTGCGGGCCTTCGGCCTGGACCTGGCCGGCAATCCATCGCTCGGCGAGTTGCTTACCCAGATGCGCGGAGTGCGCGTGGCGGTGACCGGTCCCGACGGAGACGTCGAGGGCGAGGTGGTCGGCGTGGAGACCCGTACCCGCAAGACCGAGAGCCGCGACGTGATCAGCGCGCCGGTCCTCAACCTGCTCACCGCCGAGGGCATCCGCTCCTTCCCGGTGGAGGACCTCCGGCGCACCCGGGTGCTCGATGAGGACCTGGACGCGGACCTCAAGAAGGCGCTGGGCGTCCTGGCCCGCAGCCGCGACACCCAGAAGCGCAGCGTCTCGGTGGAGTTCGTCGGCGAGGGCGATCGCCGCGTCAAGCTGGCCTACATACTCGGCGCCCCGGTGTGGAAGACCAGCTATCGCCTGGTCATCGACGAGAAACCTCTGCTCCAGGGCTGGAGCATCGTGGAGAACACCACCGATGGCGACTGGAAGGACGTGCAGCTCTCGCTGATCTCCGGCCGGCCGATCTCCTTCATCCAGGACCTGTACACCCCGCTGTACCTTCCGCGTCCGACCGTACAGCCCCAACTCCACGCCGGCCTCATGCCGGTCGTGCCCGGCGAATCCATGGAGATGGACGACGATCTGATGGACGAGGAGTGCGCTGCGGAGGAACCGGGGGTCTGCATGAAGAGCAAAGACGACGCCCCGCGGTCGATGGCCTCCATGGCCCCCATGGGGGCCGCGGACTTCGGCGCGGCGGCGGACACCATGGCCGCGGTCGCCGAGGGCGGCGAGGCCGGCGAGCTCTTTCGCTACACGATCAGCACCCCGGTGACCATCGCCCGGCAGAGTGCGGCGATGCTGCCCATCGTCGCCGGGGAAGTCGAGGGCCGAAAGCTCTCGCTCTACAACGCGAACAACCACCCCGCCCACCCCGCCCACCCCTACAACTGCTACGAGATGACCAACTCCCCCGGGCTCTCCCTGCTGGCCGGGCCGGTGACC
>CBDUSI010000191.1:0-4177 GCA_965370045.1 uncultured bacterium
CGCATCGCTCGGGAGCGCCTGCCGTCACGACGCCCCATTTTTCAACGGCCTGCTAAGTGAACGCGGAAGAGCTCGCCCGCCTGCGCGCGGCTGACCGCAAACATTCATGGAAGCCCTTCACGGACATGCGCGAGTACGCGCGCTCTGAGTCTCTCGTAATAGAACGCGGCGAGGGCAACTGGCTTTTCGACGCCGCGGGGCGCCGGCTCTTCGACGCGGTCAGTTCGATGTGGTGCAACCTTTTCGGCCACCGCGTCCCGGAGATCGACGCGGCGATAGGCGAGCAGCTCGGCCGCGTGGCCCACAGCACCGCGCTGGGGCCGACGCATCCGGGCGCGGTGCGGCTCGCCGAGCGGTTGGTTTCCATCGCGCCAAAAGGCCTGACCCGCGTTTTCTACACCGATTCGGGATCGGAGGCGGTGGAGGCGGCCCTCAAGATGGCCGTCGGCTGCTGGCGCTATCGCGGCCGGCCACAGAAGACGAAGATAGTCTCTCTACAAGACGGATACCACGGCGACACTCTGGGCGCGGTCTCGGTGGGGGGCATAAGCCTCTTTCACGCGGAGTGGAAACCTCTCTGCTTCGAGTCCATTCAGGTTCCCAGCCCGGCGAGAGACGGGGCGGGCAGCGCCGCGTTGAAGAAGCTCTTCTCCGAACGCGCGGACGAGATCGCCGCGCTGGTGATGGAGCCGAAGATACAGGCCGCCGGCGGGATGCTCTTCGCCGGCGACGGATTCCTGGCCGAGGCCCGGCGGCTCTGCTCGGAGCACGACGTATTGCTCATCCTCGACGAGGTGGCCACCGGGTTCGGCCGGACGGCGAAGCGCTTCGCCTGCGAACACGAAGACGTCGCGCCGGACATCCTGTGTCTGGCCAAGGGCCTCACCGGGGGCTACCTGCCGCTGGCCGCGACGCTGGCGGCTGAAGAGATCTTCGGCGCCTTTCTGGCCGAGGGCCCAGACCAGCGGCGGGTCTTCTACCACGGGCACACCTACACCGCGAACCCCCTGGGCGCGGCCGCGGCGCTGGCCGCGCTCGACTTGCTGGAGCGCGAGCTGCCCCACCTTGAAGAGAGGTCGCGGAGGCTGCGCGCGGCGCTGGTGCCGCTTTGCGCTCACTCCCGCGTCAAGGAGCTGCGCCTGCTGGGCATGATGGGTGGGCTGGAGCTGGTCCCCGGGGAGACGCCCTACGTTTTCGGACGCGAGGTCTGCCGGCGAGCCCTGGAGTACGGGATATTGATTCGCCCGCTGGGCGACTTGCTGGTGGTCATGCCGCCCCTGACCACCACCGAAGAGGAAATGCGGCACCTGGCCGAGGGGCTGGGAAGAGCTATAGAAGAAGCCGCCGCGGGCTGAGGGCTATTTGTCCCCGTCGGCGGGCGTCGTTCGAGCCCTGGACCTCGCCGGCCGGGGCAGGCCGTAGCGGGCGATGCGGTCGTAGAGCGAGGTCCGGCTGACACCCAGCTCGCGCGCCGCGCGCGAGAGGTTGCCCACGGAGCGCAGCAGGGCCGCCCCGATGGCCTCGCGCTCGACGTCCGCCAGGCGGCGGGGCACCGAACCCAGTCCCAGAGCGCCGCCGGGCCCGTCGTCGCCGGGGGGGCGCAGGAACTCGGGCACCCCGGAGCGCACCTCGGCGGGCAGGTGCTCGGGAAGTATCTCGCCGCTCTTCGCGAAGATGGCCGCGTGCTCCACGGCGTTTTCGAGTTCCCTGACGTTTCCCGGCCAGCTGTAGCGGCTCATCAGCTCCAGCGCCCGGGGCGAGAAGCCCGTGGGCCGCCGGTCGGGGGAGCCGTCGTAGAGCCTCAGGAAGTGCCGGGCGCAGGCGGGCACGTCCTCCGGCCGCTGGCGGAGCGGGGGGATGGTGATGGGCACCACGTTCAGCCGGTAGTAGAGGTCCTCTCGGAAGGAGCCGGCGCGGACCAGGGCGGGCAGATCCTGGTTGCTGGCGGCCATCAGGCGCACGTTCACCCTGACGGGCTCCTCTCCGCCCACGCGCTCGAAGCAGCGTTCCTGGAGCACGCGCAGGAGCTTGACCTGGGCCTGGGGGGGGAGCTTGCCGACCTCGTCCAGGAAGAGCGTGCCGCCGTCGGCCAGCTCGAAGCGGCCGCGGCGGTCGTTCACCGCGCCGGCGAAGGCGCCCTCCACGTGCCCGAAGAGCTCCGATTCCAGCAGCGTCCCCGGCAGCGCCGAGCAGTTGACCTTGACCAGCGGGTGCGCCGCGCGCGGTCCCTCGCGATGGATGAACTCGGCGAGCATTTGCTTGCCGGTGCCGCTCTCGCCCAGGAGCAGCACGGTGGCGTCGGCGGTGGCCAGCTCGCGGGCCAGCTCGAAGACCGCGCGCGCGGCCGCGCTGGGCGGGATCACCGGGCAGCGGTGGCCGGCCAGCTCGGCGCGCAGTATCTCGTTCTCGCGGCGCAGGCGGCGGAGCTCCAGCACCCGGCCGACCACGTCGAGGATTCGCCGGGCCTCGAAGGGCTTGGTCAGGAAGTCGGCGGTGCCGGCTTGTATGGCCTCCACGGCCGTTTCGATCGATCCGAAGCCGGTGACGATGATGACTTCGGTGCCCGGGCAGCTCGAGCGCGTCCGGCGGAGGAGCTCCATGCCGTTGATTCCCGGCATCACCAGGTCGGCGATCAGCAGCGCGTAGTCGCCGCGGGTCAGCCGGTCCAGCGCTTCGCGGGGATCGGTGGTGGTCTCGACGGTGAGCCCCCCGGCGGCCAGCACCTCGCCGAGCGTTTCGGCGAAATCCGGCTCGTCGTCGACCACCAGGATCCGCCCGGAATCGACCGTCTTGGCGTCAAGTACAGTACGTTCCTCGTCCATCGTACGGGATATTGTCCATATTGTGGGCAGTTTTTCAAAGACAGGAAAAAACGGGTTCCGGCGGGTGCCGGCCGGGGCATGTGAAGCAGCTAAAAGGGACAGGAACTCTCTGTTTACGGACCGATAGGATTGCCGAGGCCGGCCTTCGAAAAGAGCGCGGGCGGCCCGAGGCGGGCCGCCCGCGCTTGAAGTCAACGCCGCCGGGCTTACTTGCCGTACATCGGCAGGTAGCGGTAGTAGACCTCCAGGCACAAAGCGCCCAGAGCAGTTGAGTAGACCCGGCCGCCTTCCGCCTCGAAGCGGCAGGGCAAGCGTGGATCCCAAGAGCCGTCCACGTCCCGGGCCGAGCCGTCCAGCGGCCCGCCCTTGCGCTGGTGGGGCAGCAGAGACGCCTTGAGGCCCTTGTTCCACTTCGCCCAGGAATCACCGCCCATCTGGAAGGTGGCCAGCGTACCGTAGTACCAGTAGTAGAAGTTTGCCGGCTGGCGCCAGGTGGCTTTGCGGTCCCAGTCGGGGGTGGCGCCCGCCAGCCACTTGGCCCCGCCCTGGAGCAGGTGGTTGTTCCGGTTGATGCCCATGAACTGCCGCGCGACCATGCCCACCGCGGTCATGGTCGTGGAGTAGCCCTTCTTCATGTAGCCAACACAGCCCGTCACCTTGCCCTTCCAGCGGCCCTTGCCGTCCTGCGCGGTCATGGTCACCGAGTCGTACCAGGCCATGGTGCCCTGGAAGCCGGCGCCGTCCACCTTGAGCCCGGCGATCTTGCCGGACTTCAGGGCCATGACGCACCAGCCGGTCACCGAGCTGTCCGGATTGCTCTTGTAGCCGTAGCGCCAGCCGCTGTAGGGCTTCTGGCGGGCCATGAGGTCGTCGATGCCCTTCTGCGCGGCCTTGCCCGTGCGCGGCACCTTGGCCATGCCGTAGGCCTCGGCCAGGGCCAGCGTGCAGATGGCCTGGGTATAGGTGGTGTTGTCCGGGTGAGACTTGCGGGCCAGGGAGCCGTTTTCCTTCTGCTGGCTGATCATCCAGTTCACCGCGCGGCGCACGTTGTCGCGGTACTTGCCGCTCTTCTCGGTGTAGCCGGCGCCCAGGAAGGCCAGGACCGCCAGCCCGGTGCAGGCCCCCGAGTTGTCGTGCTTGGCCTCCCACTTGTCGGCTTGCCAGCGACCGTCGGCTTCCTGGTGGCGGGCCAGCCATTCCAGTGCGGCCTCCACCGCGCTTTCTGTCGCCTTGGAGCCTCCGAAGCGGGCCGTGGCCTTCTTGCGGCCGCCGCCGCCGCGGTAGCCGAAGGCCCCGGCCATGCCCCCGCCGCTCACGCCCATGCTTCCGGTGGTGCCGGTCCCACCCAGCGGAAT
>CBDUSI010000192.1:0-4023 GCA_965370045.1 uncultured bacterium
CGCAGGTCATGACAGAAGGGCAGGCTGGAGTCCGGAGTCTGGAGACTGGAGGAGAGAGCCGGGGACCAGGAGCCTACGTACTGCGGACTCCCGACTGCGGACTCCCGCCTCCCGCCTCCGGACTCCAGACTAGCGTCTAGACTCCCTTGGCCAGCCGGTCGGCGAGGACGTCGTCCAGACCGCCCGCCGCGCGGATCTTCCGGGCGGTGGCCTCTGTGTCGTAGGGGACCCGGAAGAAGCGCCAGCCCTCCTCGTCCAGGAACACGTAGCTGGCCCGGGGGTCCTTGTCGCGGGGCTGGCCCACCGAGCCCACGTTGACGATGGCCCGGCCGTCGCGGAAGAGGTACTTCTTGCCGTACTCCGGGTTGCTCATGCCCTGCTCGGTGATGACCTTGGGCACGTGGGAGTGGCCGATGAAGAAGACCTTGACCTTGCGGTCGGCCGCGAAAATCTTGTGGGCGTCGGTCATCTTGCGCACGTATCCGCAGGAACCCGGCGCCGCCGGGGTGTCGTGCACGAAGAAGAGATCCCCCAGCCGTCGCGCGGGACGCAGGGAGAGCAGGAACTTCCAGGCCTCCAGCCGGCGGATGTACTCGGTGCGGCGCAGGAACTTGAGCTTGAGCTCGTAGGGCGAGACCTGCCGGCGGGTCCAGGCCACCGCGCGCTGGGCCGAGGCGTTGAAGTAGGTGGGCGCGCCCTTCAGCACCGCCAGGTCGTGGTTGCCCAGCAGGCAGAACTCGAAGTGCTTGAGGAAGTCGATCACCCTGCCGGGGTCCGGCCCGTAGCCGATGAGGTCGCCCAGGAAGAAGATGCGCTTGGCCTGCCGCTCACGGAGGTGCTCGAAGACCGCCAGCAAGGCCTCGAGGTTGCCGTGAATGTCGGAAATAACGGCGATCAAGCTGCGGGCACCTTTCCCCGGCGGGGTACCTGTCTCCGGGAGAGTCTAAGCCGCCCGCGGGAGTCAGTCAAGCGAGGCCGGCCGCTTCCGGGCGCGCCAGGCTGAGGGGCTCAGGCCGGCCTCGCCGCGGAACTGCGTTGCGAAGTGCTGGCTGGAGGGATAGCCCAGCTCGTAGGCTATGGAGGTCACCGCCAGGCGCGTGCCGGAGAGCAGCCGCCGGGCCTCGCGGACCCGCGCGCGGATCTGGTACTGCTTTGGCGAGACGCCGAACGTGGCGCGGAAGTGGCGCGAGAGCTGCCGGTAGCTCATGCCCAGCGCGGCCAGCACCGCGCGCGCACCCCGCCCGGTGGTCAGGGTGGCCTCCAGCGCGCCGCGGGCGGTCTCGGCCCAGTGCCCGGCGGCGTTGTCTGGGTCGGGCCCCGTGCTCAGGCGGATCGCGCGCCAGGCCAGCGCCCGGCCCAGCCCCTTCAGCACCTCCTCGGAGCCCGTCGCCGGCGAGGTGATCTCGCGGTCCATCATCTCGGCGAGGGCCAGGGTTTCGGGGTTCGCGGTGAGCACCTCCGCCGGCCCGCGGTACGCCGGTCGATCCTCGTCGGTGGCGATGAAGTATACGCCATGGTACCCGACGCGCCCGGTGCGCAGGCGAAACTCGCTGCCCAGGCGCAGCAGGGCGATCATCCCGGGAGCGAGGGGCATCTCCTCTCCGTGGCTCTCGAAGAAGAGCCTGCCGCGCAGGACGCAGATGACCTGGAAGATGTCGTAGTCCGCGTTCTCGTAACGGTAGTGCGGCGGCTGAGATTTCTGGCCGGCGCTGTGGCGACCGAATGGCGGCCTGATTGGCTGTCTCATTCACGTACATCATATGGCGGCTTTGCGGACGATGTCAAGGGGCATATGGGGTATTCTAGGGTAGATGCAGGTCTGACTTACACACAAGGGGGAGCGAAAATGACCACGGCCGCCGCAACCATGACCGCCCGCCAGCGCTACATAGAAACCCTGACGTTCGGGACCCCGGACCGCGTGCCCTTCTCGCCGGGAGGCGCGCGCAAGAGCACCCGGGAGACCTGGCACGGGCAGGGCTTGCCCGCGGGCCGTGACTACATGGACGTCGTCCACGAGGAGTTGGGCATCCCCCGGCCGCCCGCGGGGGAGCGCGTCGCGCCCGGCGTCGATTTCCGGATGATGCCCACGTTCGAGGAGAAGATCCTCGAGCACCGCGACGGCCACTACATCGTCCAGGACTGGATGGGCAACGTGGTCGAGATCTCCGACGAGTACGATTACACCTACATCCGCAACGCCGTCGACTTCGTGACCCGCAAGTGGCACAGCTTTCCGGTGGCGACCCCCGAGGACTTCGAGAAGAAGATGAAGTGGCGCTACGACCCCGAGGCCCCCGGCCGATTCCCGGAGGACTTCGCCGAGCGCTGCAGGAAAATGCGCGAGCGCGATTACGTGGTCGGGATCCGCTTCAGCGGGCCTTTCTGGCAGCTCCGCGAGTGGTGCGGCTTCGAGCCGCTGTGCATGATGTTCATCGAGCAGCCCGATTTCATCGAAGAGATGGTCTCCTTCTGGACCGAGTTCGTCTCCCGGACCATGGCCCCCATCCTGGCGGCCGGCGTCGTCGACACTATCGGCTTCGACGAGGACATGGCTTACAAGGAGAAGAGCATGATCTCGCCGGCGATGACCCGCCGTTTCCTGAAGCCGGCCTATGACCGCTGGGTGTCGGAGATCCGCGCGGCCGGTGTGCCCCTCATCGACATGGACTCCGACGGCAAGGTGGACGAGCTCATTCCCATCTGGATCGAGGCGGGCGTCAACGTTTGCGATCCACTGGAGGTCGCCGCCGGCAACGACATCAACGCGTACCGGCGGGCATGGGGCCGTAAGATGGCCTACACCGGCGGCGTCGACAAGCGCTGCATGGCCAAGGGCGGCAGGGTGATCGAAGACGAACTGGCCCGCGTCGAGCCGGTGCTCCGCGACGGCGGCTACATCCCCGGATGCGACCACGGCGTGCCACCGGACATCTCCTGGCCGGACTTCCTCCACTACTCGCGGCTCCTGGCGGAGATGACCGGCTGGTTGTAAGGCCTCCACGCAGTTGCCCTCGTCGCCGGGCGGGCGTACAATGCATTCATGAGCGCAGGATTGCTGCTGGGAGTCGACCTCGGATCGACGGCCTCCAAGGCCGTGCTGCTGGATGGCGGGTTCCGCCAGCTCGGCTCGCGGATGGCCCCCACCGGTCACGATCCCAAGGCCGTCGCGCTGAAGCTTCGCGACGAACTCCTGGCGGCGGCCGGGCGCGAGGGCGCCGAGTTCCGCGCGCTGGCTACCGGCTACGGACGGGGAGTCGTGGACTACGCGGCCGGCACCGTCACGGAGATAACCTGTCACGCCCGCGGCGTCCGGCACCTGCACCCCGAGGCGCGCACGGTGGTGGACGTCGGCGGCCAGGACTGCAAGGTGATCCGCCTGGACGAGTCCGGCGCGGTCGAGGACTTCGCCATGAACGACCGCTGCGCGGCGGGGACCGGGGCTTTCCTGGACGTGGTCGCCGCGCGCTTCGGGCTGGGCGTGGACCAGCTTGCCGGCATGTCGAGCCGCAGCCCCGAGCCGCTGGAGGTCAGCTCCACCTGCGTGGTCTTCGCCGAGACCGAGGTGGTGGGGCTCATTTCCCAGGGCAGCAAGCTCGAGGACGTGCTCGCCGGCGTGCAGCGCTCTATCGCCAAGAGGATAGCCGCGCTGGTCGCGCGGCTGGGGCCGGTCGAGCCGCTGTACTTCTCTGGCGGGGTGGCCTTGAACGAGACCGTCCGCCGCGAGCTCTCAGCGGCCCTGGCGACGCCCGTGCGCCGCTGCGAGGCTCCCCAGTTCACCGCAGCTCTGGGCGCGGCGCTGCTGGCGAAGGGGTGAAGCCTAGCAGGCCGTTGAAAAATGGAGCGGTCGTGATTGGCGTCAGAATGGTTCAGGTTCGAGGAGGGGTTCCGAAGTCGATGCCCAAGCATCGTCTTCGGGTTCCCGACGAAGAAGATGGGCCGTTATGGCCCAACCCGAAGGGCGACAGGCGGTTGCGTCGCGCTGCTTCGTTTTCGGGATTCGCACGATGCCAGAGGCATCGC
>CBDUSI010000193.1:0-3965 GCA_965370045.1 uncultured bacterium
CCGCGCCCAGCGCTGTGGTCAGCGCCGCCTCGTTGCGCAGCTGGTACTGGTCGTCCTCCAGGCTGGGCAGGATCGTCAGGCGGTCGGAGAAGGTCACCTTGCCGAAAATCTTCCACTTCAATATCGCCGACCCGCGGGCCGCGACCCGGCTATCGTCCTCGGCCTCCTCGAAGTCCTCGTTTATGTGCGCGGCGCCGGCTTCCAGCGCGAAAGACAAGTCGGGCTTCTCAACCACCTGCCAGCCCAGCCCCGCCCCGGTCACGGTGCGCAGCGTCAGGTCGCGGAACTCGTCGGAGAGCATCTCGACGCTCAGGTAGCCGTAAATCTTCTTCGTGAAGAAGTAGTCGTACTTGCTCGCGCCGAAAGTGTTGCGCGCGGTCATCCCACCGTCTTCCTCGGCGTAGTTGAAGAGGAAGCGCAGGCCGAAACGGTCGCGCCCCGTGCGGCGGACCGCCTCCGCGGCGGCCGAAAAGCTGGCGCGGTCGGTGTTGCCACCCTGGTCGGCGCCGCCGACCGTGACGCTGCCGTGCCACAGGCTCTTGGGAGGGTTGATGGCGGCCACCTTGCTCCACTCGATGTTCACCGCGCCGCGTCCCGCGCCGGGCTCGGCGACCAGCCGGCCCTTCTCGTCCGTGCGCAGCTTGCCCTTGATGACCTGGCCGTCGGCCAGGCGCAGTTCGACGGGCTCGTCGGTGCGGATGCTCTTCACTTTCGATTTGTCGATCTCGATGGGCTTCTTCGAGTAATCGACCTTGAGGAGCAGCTTGCCGCCGGTCAGGCGCAGCACCTTGCCGGTGAGCTTGTCCCCGTTCCGGAGCACCACCTCGTCGGCGGTCGCCGTCAGAGCCAGGAGGCAGACTAAAGTAACACAACCGGCGGCCTTGTACATGGAATCTCCCCCTTTGCCCGAGACGCTACCAGCCTACCCGGCCCGCCGCGCGGCTCAAGGGCAATTCGAACTTCCAAACCGTTGACAGCCACCGGCCCGGCCCGTAGAATCTCTCCTATGCGACTGCGATTCAAGGTATTGCTGACCACGGTCGCCGTCATGGCGCTTGGTTACGTAATAGTAACACTGGCCTCCGTGGCGCAGCTTGTGGATTCAGCCCGCGAGCAGAACGCCGCAACCGCCGGACGCATCTTCAAGTGGTCGGTGGAGTCCGGCGACTTCAGATCCCCGGGCGGTGCGAAGCGCCTGTCCATGATGCTCAACAAGGCGGAGCTGCTCGCCGACTGGGAGATCGCCCTGCGGGGCGGGGAGTCCCCCGGCAGCCCCGGACCGCCGCACGCCGTGGCCGTTTCGGCCGCGGGCGACGTCTACGAGCTCTACGGCAAGCCTATGCTCGGCGGCATGAGCATCGGCGACTACGTCCTGGAGCTGCTGCCCTCCATGCTGTTGGGCGCGGTGCTCCTCTCGGTGGTCCTGCTGGCCCTGCTCAGCCGGCAGGTGCTGACCCCCGTGGCCGAGCTGGCCGGGGCCAGCCGGCAGCTGGCCTCCGGCGGAGACCCGGTGCGTCCCGGCGGCGAGGGCCGCAAGGACGAGTTGGGCGAACTGGTGCGCTCCTTCAACCGCATGGCCGACGAGGTGACCAGCCACCGGCGCGAGCTCGAGGAGCGGGTGGCCGAGGCCACCGAGAAGTTCAAGCGCGCCCAGGAGGCCGCGGCCATCGCCCAGCGGCTGGCGGCCACCGGCACGCTGGCCGCCGGCGTGGCCCACGAGATCAACAACCCCCTGGGCGGGATGATGAACGCCGCCCGCCGCCTGGAAGGCGCCGTCCCCGATGGCGGCCGCGAGCGCGAGTACCTGGACCTCATCAACGAGGGCCTGGAACGCGTCGCGCGCATCGTGAAGCAGATGACCCAGTTTCAGCGCTCGAGCCCCGAGCTCGCGCCGGTGGACGTCGCCGGCGCGCTGGAGGACGCCCTGCGCTTCGCCGAGCACCGCCTCCACGGAGTGCAGGTCGAGCGCCAGATCGCCGAGGGGCTGCCCCCCGTCCTCGGCGACCGCCACGGGCTGGAGCAGGTATTCCTCAACCTGATCATGAACGCCGCCGACGCGGTCCGCGAGTCGGATGTCAAGCGCGTGACCGTCCGCGCCCGCGTCGACGAGGCCGGCTCGCGCCTGGTGGTCGAGGTCGAGGACACCGGCTGCGGCATGACCCCCGAGGAGCGCGACGCGGCCTTTGACATCTTCCACACCACCAAGGGCGCCGGGGAGGGTTCCGGGCTGGGCCTGCCGGTGGCCCACTCGATAGTCGAAAGCCACGGAGGCGAACTGCGCCTGGAGGGCGCCAAGGGCCAGGGCACCAGGGCGGTGCTGGAACTGCCGGCAGACGGCGGAAGGGGAGAAACCCCGTGAAGATACTGCTCGTCGACGACGAGAAATCCATTCGCATCACCCTGGGCGACGCGCTGGAGGACGCCGGGCACGAAGTGATCCGCGCGGGCACCTGCGCGCAGGCCTCCTCGCACGTGGCCGGCGAGCAGTTCGACTGCCTGATAACCGACCTGCGCCTGCCCGACGGCGACGGGCTCGACGTGCTGCGGGCCGCCAAGCAGGGCGCCCCCGACCTGATCGCCCTGGTGATCACCGGTCACGGCTCCGTGGAGAGCGCGGTTGAGGCCATGCAGATCGGGGCCTTCGACTACCTCCAGAAGCCCTTCCTCAACGAGGAGGTGCTGGTCCGCCTGGAGCGCTGCCTGGAGCTGCGCCGCCTGCGCGGCGAGGTCGAACGCCTGCAGACCGAGCTGGGCGCGCGCGAGCAGTTCGAGGGGATGATCGGGGCCAGCCCGGCGATGCAGGAGGTCTACAAGCTCGTCGAGCGGATCAGCGCCAGCGATGCCATCGTGCTGGTCGCCGGCCCCTCGGGCAGCGGCAAGGAGCTGGTCGCCCGGGCGGTCCACGCGCGGAGCGGGCGGCGCGCGGGTCCCTTCGTGGCCCTGGGCTGCGCGGCGGTGCCCGACAACCTGCTGGAGGACGAGCTCTTCGGGCACGTCAGGGGCGCCTTCACCGGCGCGCAGTACGACCGCAAGGGGCTCTTCGAGGAGGCCCGCGGCGGGACGCTCTTCCTCGACGACATCGACGACCTCAAGCCCGAACTGCAGGGCAAGCTGCTCCGCGTCCTCCAGGAGAAGCGCATACGCCGCGTGGGCGCTGACAAGACCAGCGAGGTCGACGTGCGGGTCATCGCCGCGACCAAGACCGACCTCCAGCAGATGGTCCGCGCCGGGACGTTCCGCGAGGACCTCTACTACCGGCTCAACGTGATCACCGTGTCCCTGCCGCCGCTGGCCGAGCGCGCCCAGGACGTTCCCGACCTGGTGGCCCACTTCATCGCCCGCCACGGAGAGGGCCGCGATTACACGGTTAATCTCGAAACCATGAAGCGCCTCACCGCCGCGCCCTGGCCCGGCAACGTCCGCGAGCTGGAGAACGCCGTCTGCCGGGCCATCGCCCTGACCCCGGAGGGCGGCGAGCTCCGCCCCGAGGACCTCTTGCGCGGCGCCCAGGCCGCCCCGGCGGCCGCTTCCCCGAACGCGCCCGGCCCCGCCGCTCCTCAGGAAGAGGGTCAGGTCCTGCCCCTCTCGGAGGCGGTGGCCGCCGCCGAGCGCGCGGCCATCAAGCGGGCCCTCCGCGAGACGCAGGGCAATCGCACCGCCGCCGCCAAGCTGCTGGGCGTCAGCCGCAAGACGCTCTGGGAGAAGATGGGGCGGCTGGGGATGAGCGAGAAGAAGTGATGAGAATGAAATACAGGGTGCAGGTCATGGTCGCGCTGGCCGCCGCCTGCGTGGCCGCCGGGTGCGCGCCCGGCCGGAAGGCCGAAGGCCCGGCGGAGCCGCGCCTGGTCTCATCCGGCGACTGGGTCCCCTGGGAGCGCGGTGGCGAAATCCAGCCCATTCCCAAGAGGAAGCCCGCGCCGCCCGTCACCAGGATCTTCGCCATGCCTTCCCCTCCTCCAACACGT
>CBDUSI010000194.1:0-3690 GCA_965370045.1 uncultured bacterium
TGCTGGCATACTTCCTTTATCGGCAATTCGTTACACATACTTAAATTGCTCTAGAGAACGCCTTGGGGCCAGCGCGGTGCAGCCGCACGGCGTCGAAGTTGGTAACCCGGCCATCGGCCAGCGGGGTGCAGGCGGTCACGATCCCGCCGACGATGAAGCCCAGGACGGCCAGCCCGAAGGCGCCGCCGATGCCGATCCACAGCCAAGACTCGCCCCAGTCCAGCACCATGGTGGCCGCGGCCCCCAACAGGAAAACGCCCAGCGCCGGGAGAACGCCCACGAACATGGTGATTCGTTTGCCGCGTCGGCGGATGGCGCGGCACTTGTCGCAGGTGGGCCAAGCTATCCGGCCGGCGTCCGGGCTGCCGTAGCCGGCTCCTCTGTCAGCTCCCTCCGGCAGCTCGGCCAGGCAGTTTGGACAGACCGGCGGAATGTTGATTTGACGGTAGGCGTCGCAGCGGACCCGGGTCCAGTTCATAACTGCGTCTCCTCTCCCGCGGACTCGAGCACCGCCGAGATGCGCTCCTTCAGCCACTCCAAATGGGGCGTGCTCAGACCGGTGGCGAGGATCACCCGCTTGCCGGCGACGTCGGCTTCGAGCCAGCGCGGCGACTCGTCGGAGGGCTTGGCGCGCTCGAAGGTGGTCACGCGCAGCCCCTTCAGGTCGTGGGCGCGGATATGCTTGCGCCGCTCGGGCAGCATCGCCAGGCGGAAGCATCTGGTGACCCCGCCGGCGTCGAACTCCAGGGCGTGACGGCCGAACATGCTGCGCAGCGCCAGCCACAGCACGAAGAGGAAGAGGAGTGCCTCCGCGAGCAGGAACCAGATATGCTCCTCGCTGCCGGCACCCTCGGTGAACCTGCGCACCGAGGAGTACAGCAGATGGCCGAATGTGCCGAGCCCGAACAGGCTGTACGCGACCAGGAGGATGGGATTCCGCCAGCGGTACTCGATGCGGAACCCGCCTTCGGGAATCTGCTTGACCTCCAGGCCATCCGGCACGACCGCCGGGCGGTGCGAAGCCAGTGCCCGGGCCACGGTCACATCGCCGCCACAGTTTGAGCATGTGAACCCGGCGCCGCCCCAGCCTGGAGGTGCCTCCACCATCTTCGCGCACGAAGCACATCTGATCTGCATATCCGGCGCCTCCAGGAGCACATGATATCCAGGTATCTCGAAGCCCGCAATGCTCAAACTCCCACCCCCGCCTATCTGCGTCCATCTGCGGTTCCTAATTGTGGCCCTCTCCCCCTCCGCTTGACCTTTCCACATTGAGCGCGGATAATGGCACTGGCTCTGAGGAAGGGAGGACCCTTTTGGCCGCCAAGCGCGACAAGTACGAGAACCCACTGGTCGAGCGCTACGCCTCGCCGGAGATGTCCAGGCTCTTTTCGCCCGACGTGAAGTTCCGGACGTGGCGACGGCTGTGGATCGCCCTGGCCGAGGCCGAACGCGAGCTGGGCCTGGGCATCACCCGGACGCAAATCGCCGAGATGAAGCGCTTTGCGGACAAGATCAATTACGCGACGGCTGAGAAGTTCGAAAAAGAACTGCGCCACGACGTGATGAGCCACGTCAAGGCCTTCGGAAAGCAGTGCCCCAAGGCCGCGCCAATCATCCACCTGGGCGCAACCAGCTGCTTCGTGGCCGATAACACAGACTTAGTCGTAATGCGCGAGGCGCTGCGGCTCCTGCTGGGGCGCGTCTCCGAGGCCGCGTCGGCGCTGGCGAAGTTCTGCCGGCGCTGGAAGAAGCTGCCGATTCTCGGCCTGACCCACCTGCAACCCGCGCAGCCCACTACTGTCGGCAAGCGCGCGACGCTCTGGTTGCAGGACCTGCTCATGGACGCGTCCGAAATCGAACGGCGCCTGGGCGAGTTGCCCTTCCGGAGCATCAAGGGCGCCACCGGCACGCAGGCGACGTTCTTGCAGCTCTTGGGAACCAACGCCAAGGTCAAGCGCCTGGAGAAGCTCGTAGCCAGGAAGATGGGTTTCAAACGCGTTGTTCCTGTTTCCGGCCAGACCTACACCCGCAAGATCGACAGCCAAATCCTCACGGCCCTCGCCGGCCTGGGCGAAAGCGCCGGCAAGTTCGGCAACGACCTCCGCATCCTGGCCCACCGCAAGGAGATGGAGGAGCCTTTCCGCGCCAAACAGATCGGCAGCTCGGCCATGGCCTATAAGCGCAACCCCATGCGTTCGGAGCGCATGTGCGGGCTTTCACGTTACTTGCTGGCCCTGGCCGGCACCGCGCGGGACACCAGCGCGGTCCAGTGGATGGAGCGCACGTTGGACGACAGCGCGCCCCGGCGCCTGTACATCCCCGAGGGCTTCCTGGCCGCGGAGGCGATCGCCATCCTCTGGGCCGACGTGGCTTCCGGCATGGTGGTCTATCCCAAGACAATACGGCGCAACCTGTCCGCCGAGCTGCCCTTCATGGCCACCGAGGAGATACTCATGGCCGGCGTGCAGGCCGGCGGGGACCGCCAGGAACTCCACGAGGCCATCCGCCGCCACTCGCAGCGCGCCGCCCGGCGAGTCAAGGCCCAGGGCGGGGACAACGACCTGCTCGAACGCCTGAGCGCCGACCCGGCCTTCGCGAAGATAAGCGGGGAGCTCAAGCTCTCGCTGAAGCCGGAGCGCTTCATCGGCCGTGCGCCCGGACAGGTCACCGACTTCCTCCGCGACGTGGCCAGGCCGGCCCTGCGCCGCCTGTCCAGATACCGGGCGGGCCGGGCCGAAGTGAAGGTCTGAGTTCTCTAGGTCGGCGCGTGGATAACCGGTGTATAACCGCTGATGCATTTGGTGGCTTAGGTACGCGCTCTCAACCTGTCGGGGGAAAACCTGTTAAGAAGCTGTTGATAACTCCCTGGGGACGTTGACAGAGGGGGAAAACTTGTCGAGAAGTCTGCGGAAAACATCGGGCTCCCGCAAGAAGCGCGTGAATCGGGCATCCGCCCCCAAGAAGCGGGTTCGCTCCCCACGTGGAAAACCTGTTCAGACCCGGCGGTCAACAGGGGGGAAACCGGTGTATGAGTCGCACCTCGCGCAACTCCTGAAGCTAGCCGTAGTTGAGGACCTGGGTGGGGGGGACATCACCTCCAAGGCGGTGGTGCCAAAGAGCTTGCGCGTTCGCGGCCACTACGTCGCCAAGGCCGACGGGGTAATCGCCGGGCTGTCCGTCCTGGGCAGGGTCTTCCGCGCATTCGGCGGCGGCGTAAGGGTTAAGGCACTGGTGAAGGACGGGGCGCGGGTGCGCAAGGGCCGGAAGCTCGCGGAGATAAGCGGCCCGGCGCGGACGGTGCTGGCCGGCGAGCGCCTGGGACTCAACCTGCTCTGTCATTTGTCCGGCGTGGCCACCTTGACCGCTCAGTATGTCAAGCACACCAGGGGCACGCGCGCGCGGATCTACGACACGCGCAAGACGACGCCGGGCCAGCGTCTGCTCGAGAAGCGCGCCGTCGCCGCCGGCGGCGGGCGCAATCACCGCATGGGACTTTTCGATGCCGTGCTCATCAAGGACAACCATCTGGCGCTGGTCGGGGCCTCGCCCGGCGAGGCCGTCCGCCGGGCGAAGGCCTCCACGAGGAAACCAGTGGAGGTGGAGGTCACGGACCTGGCGGGACTGGCCGAAGCCATTGCCGCCGGCGCGGATATAGTCATGCTGGACAACTTCAGGCCCGCCCGGGTC
>CBDUSI010000195.1:0-3682 GCA_965370045.1 uncultured bacterium
CACCACCACCACCACCACCGCCGCCGCCGCCCTCGCCCCGGCTGCCCAGGAACTGGAAGCGCTCGCCGACCACCTTCAGCTTGCTGCGCTTCTGGCTGGTGTTGCGGTCCTCCCACTGGTCCAGCCGCAGGCGGCCCTCGATGAAGACCGGACGGCCCTTGGCCAGGTACTGCCCGGCGAGCTCGGCCTGCTTGCCCCAGAGCTCGACGTCCACGAAAGTGACCTCCTCGCGCATCTCGCCCGACTGGCGGTCCTTCCACTTGCGGTTGGTGGCCACACCGAGCTGGGCCACCGCCGTCCCGCTGGGAGTGTAGCGCAGCTCGGGGTCGCGGGTCAGGTTTCCCATCAGGAACACTCGATTGAGGTTAGCCATGACCTGTGCTCCTCAGTCCGCCGCGCCGCCAGCCGCGGGTTCGGCGGGCTTGGCGGGCTTGGCGGGCTTGGCGGGCTCGGCGGGCTTGGCGGGCTCGGTGGGCTTGGCGGGTTCGGTGGGCTTGGCGGCTTCGGCTGCGCCACCGGCTGCGGGTTTGGCGGGTTCGGCGGGCGCCTTCGGCGTCGGGGCCCCTTCGGGCTTCCTCGGCCCCGAGCTCCTGCCCGCCGGCCTGGGCCCTCTGCGCTCGCGGTTGCCCCGGAAGCCGCCACCGCCGCCTCTCCTCCCGCGGGAGTCGAAGTCGTCGGCGGCCTCCGTGTAGACCGGGAAGGCCTCGCCGTCCACGTCGACGCTGATCATCACCCGCAGGACGGTCTCGTTGAGCTGGGCGACGCGCTCGATGCGGCCGATAACGTCGCCTTCCGACCGGAAGTGCGACAGGTAATAGGTGCCGCGCTTGTGCCGCTTGAGGGCATAGGCCAGCTTGCGCTCGTCCCACTTGTCGCAGTTGACCACCTCGCCGCCGCCCTTCTGGATGACGGCGGTGAGTTCCTCGACCACCTTCTCGTGGTCCTGCCGCGACTTGTTGCTGTCCACCACGAACATCGCTTCGTAGAGTTTCAAGTTCCCTCCTCCGCCTTCTCGTCTGCTTTCGGCCCGTCTTCCTTCGCGGACCGAGCGTTAAACCGGTTCATGCACGCCGCAATGCCCTCTTCGGCCCAGCAGCGCACCGCGTCCGCCGAGCGCTGGATGGTTTCGGAAATGACCTCCTGCTCCTCGGCCCGGAAGCGCCCCAGCACGTAGTCCACCGAGTCGTGCCGCGCCTCGCCGATGCCCAGGCGCAGCCGGGGAAAGTCCCGGGTGCCGAGTTGGCCGGCGACCGACTCCAGGCCGTTGTGCCCGCCGGACGAGCCCTCGCGCCGGGCGCGGATGCGGCCCAGCTCGAGGTGGAAGTCGTCGCAGACCACCAGCATCCCGGTCGGCTCCAGCTTGTAGAAGTCCAGCACCGCGCGGGCCGCATCCCCGGACTTGTTCATGTAGGTCTGCGGCTCGCACAGAATCACCTTCTCGCCTCCCAACCGGACCTCGGCGACCATCGAACGGAAGCGCTTGCGTGAGAACTGCTCACCGCACTGGGCGGCCAGGCACTCCAGGACCCGGAAGCCCACGTTGTGCCGCGTGGCGCGGTACTCATCTCCCGGGTTGCCCAGCCCCAACACGGCCAGCACTTCGCGCCTCGATTTCTAACCGGAGGCCTCCGGCTTCTTCTCCTCTTCGACCGGCGGGGCCTCCGCGGCCTCTTCCTCACCCTCCTTCTTGGCGGTGAGCACCTCTGGCCCGGCGGCGCCTTCGGTGACGTCCACCTGGGCCTCGGAGTCCTCCTCGCTGCGCGGGCGCTCCACGGCCAGGACGGTGGCGTTCTCGTCGGTGACCAGCTTGAGCCCCTCCGGCAGCTGGATCTCGCCGGCGCGGATCACGTCGCCGATGTTCATGGCGGAAACGTCCACGCGGATCTCCTCGGGCACGTCGGCGGCGCGGGCCTCCACGCTTATGGCGTGCATTACCGCGCCGAGCACGCCGCCCTCGTTGACGCCCGCGGGCTTGCCCCGCGCGCGGATGGGCACCTCCAGGGTGATCTTCTGGGTGGCGCTGATCTCCTGGAAGTCCACGTGGGCAACCAGCCGGCTGACCGGCTCGAACTGGATCTCCTTGACCATCGCCTGGCACTCCTTGCCGGCGATGTCCAGCTTGATCAGGCGCTCCGCGTGGCTGATCACCCGCTCCATGTCGCCGCGCGCCAGGGACACCGCACGGCTCTCGGCCCCCCGGACGTAAAGCACCGCGGGCACCCGCCCGGCCGAGCGCATCCGGCGCGCGGGCCCCTTGCCCCGCTCCTCCCGCAGATCGGCTTTCACCACCCTCAGTTGCTTGGCCATGCTGCCACTACCTCCCTACACGAAGAGCCGGCTGACCGACTCGTTGGTTCGAATCCTCCTGATGGCCTCGCCCAGGAGCTCGGCCACTGACAGAACCTTGATGTTAACGCCCTCAAGGCCTTCTTTCTTCAGCGGAATGCTGTCGGTGACCACCACCTCGTCGATGCTCTCCGCGGCCAGGCGCTCGGCGGCCGGGCCGCTGAAGAGTCCGTGGGTGGCCATCACCCGCAGGGACTTGACCCCCGCTTCCCGGCAGACCCGGGCGGCCTGGCTGACCGTGCCGGCGGTGGTGATCATGTCGTCGATGATGAAGGCGTGCTTGCCCTTGACCTCGCCGATAACGTAGCCCCGCTCGACCTCGCTGTCGCCGGTCCGGCGCTTGTCGACCATGGCCATGTCCGCGCCCAGGCGCTTGGAGAAGGCGTTGACCATCTTGATGCCGCCCGCGTCGGGAGCCATCATTACCAGGTCATCGAGGCCCAGCGAGCGGATGTAGTCGATCATCACCGGCGCGGCGAACAGATGATCCAGGGGAATGTCGAAGAAGCCCTGTATCTGGGTGGCGTGCAGGTCCAGCGCCAGGACCCGGTCCACGCCCGCGGTCACCAGCATATTGGCCACCAGCTTGGCGCTGATCGGCACCCGGCCCTCGTGCTTGCGGTCCTGGCGGGCGTAACCGAAGTAGGGAATCACCGCGTTGATGCGCTCGGCCGAGGCTCGGCGCAGCGCGTCGATGATGAACAGGAGCTCCATTACGTTGTCGTTGACCGGCGCGCAGGTCGGCTGGATGACGAAGCAGTCCTTGCCGCGCACGTCCTCAAGTATGCGCACCTTGGTCTCGCTGTCCGGGAAGCGGCCCACCTCGCACTCGGTGAGCGGCTGGCCCAGGTAACGGCCGATGGCCGCCGCCAGCTCGGGGTGGGCGTTTCCGGCTACGAGTCGCATCTTGTCCACGAGCGGCCCTCCTCGAAACTACTCGAAAACCGCGCCGTCTGCGGCGCTGCCGACCATCGGCCCGTAGCGGCCGAGATATCCGTCGCCCACCGCGGGCCGGCGGGGCTTCCACTTCTTCCTGCGCCGGGCCAGCTCGGCCTTGCTCACCAGGAGGTCCAGCCTGCGCCGGGAAACGTCGACGCGGATTCTATCGCCGTTCTTCACCAGGGCTATGGGCCCGCCCGCGGCGGCCTCGGGGCTGACGTGCCCCACGCAGGGCCCACGGGTCCCGCCGCTGAAGCGCCCGTCGGTCACCAGCGCCACCGAGTCCGACATGCCCATGCCGGCTATCGCCGCGGTGGGCGCGAGCATCTCGCGCATGCCCGGCCCGCCGCGGGGGCCCTCGTTGCGGATAACGACCACATCGCCGGGTTTGACCTTT
>CBDUSI010000196.1:0-3625 GCA_965370045.1 uncultured bacterium
AGACGATGCTTGGGCATCGACTTCGGAACCCCTCCTCGAATCTGAACCATTCTGGGCCCAATCACGACAGCTCCATTTTTCAACGGACTGCTAGCCGCTCTCTGAGTTCCGGCGCTTTTCCAGAAACTCCCGCGGGGTGGTCTCCTCGGCGACCTGCCCGTCGCGAATGACCAGCAGGCGGTCGGCGTCGGCCAGCGTGGAAAAGCGATGCGCCACGATCAGGCTGGTGCGCCCGCTGGTAACCTCGGCCAGTCCCCGGCGGATGGCCTCCTCGGTCTCGGCGTCCACGGAGCTGGTGGCCTCGTCGAGGATCAGCACCGGCGGGTCGAAGGCCAGCGCACGGGCGAAGGATAGCAGCTGGCGCTGCCCGGCGGAGATGTTCGCGCCGCGCTCGCCGAGCTTGTGCTCGTAGCCGTCGGCCAGCCTGTCTACTAATCCGGCCGCCTGGGCCCGCCGGCAGGCGCCGGCCACCCCCTCGGCCTCCAGGCCCGGCTCCCAGAGCCGCACGTTCTCGGTAACCGTGTCCGAGAAGATGAAGACGTCCTGCAACACCGTGGCCACCTGGCGGCGCAGGTAGCGGGGGTCGAGCTCGGCCAGGTCCCGGCCGTCGAGCAGTATCTGCCCCTTCTGCGGGCGGTAGAGCGCGCTGGCCAGGCTGAGGACCGTGGTCTTGCCCGCTCCGGTGGGCCCGGCGATGGCGATGCGCTCGCCCGGCGCGGCCTTGAAGGACAGCCCCTTGAGTATCCACTCGCCCTCGCGGTAGGCGAACCAGACGTCGCGGAACTCGATCTCGCCGCGGGAGCGTTCGGCGGGGCGCACGCCGGGCGGCTCGGCGGCCGCGGGGGCGGTCAGGTCGTCGCCGGGCTCGTCCATGAAGCCGAAAATGCGCTCCAGCGCGGCCATGGCCGACTGCAGCACCTGGACATGCTCCATCATCATCTGCAGCGGCCAGCCGAACATGCTCATGTAGATGACGAAGGTGATGAGCCGCTTGACGGGCATTTCGCCGGTCAGCATCTTGCCGCCGCCGTACCAGATGACAATGGCCACTCCCAGGCCCAGGGCGGCGTGGATGAACGGTGGGAAGACGGCGTGGAGCACCGCCGCGCGGACTCGCGACCGGCGCAGGTTGCTGTTGGACTCGTCGAGCTCCGCCGCGCAGCGCTGCTCCTGGTTGAGGACCAGTACCGCGGTATGTCCGGAGATGTTCTCCTCCATGCGCGCGTTGAGCCGGGAGATCATCTCGCGCATCTTGCGGAAGGCCCGGCGCATCATCGGCCGATATACGACTGTGATCGCCACTATGACCGGGACGGTGGCGAAGGCCATCAGCGCCAGGCGCCAGTCGAGAACGATCATGGCCACGGATATGCCGGCCAGGTGCAACCCGTTGCCGATCATGCTCACGAACCCCACCTCCAACAGATCCTCCAGAGCGTTGGGGTCGTGGATCAGCCGGGAGAGCACCTTGCCGCTGGGCTTGCGGTCGAAATAGGAAAGCGGCAGCCGCTGGAAACGCTCGTACAGCGCCGCGCGCAGGTCGGCGACCAGCTTCTGGCAGGCGGTCATCGACAGATAGTAGCGGGCGAATTCCGCGAGCGTGGCCCCCACTCCCAGGACCACGAAGGAGACTATCAACATCCGGACTTCGCCGGTCGCCTGGGGCATGCCCAGCTTCTCGCCGATGCTCCCGAAGACCAACGGCCAGGCGATCTGCGAAGCGGTGTAGCCCACCAGCGCCAGGCACACGAAAGCTATCTCCCGCCGGTAGCGGCGGAGGTAGGGCCAGAGCTTGCGCACCAGTTGGTGGTCGTAGACCTTGCCCAGCTGGGCTTCTTCCACCGGCAGGCTCATCGCTCAAACATCTCCTGGAGCGCGAAGGTCCGCGCGTAGAACCCGTCCCCGGCGAGGAGTTCCCCGTGCGTCCCCTGCTCGTTGACCCGGCCGCCCTCGACCACCGCGATGCGGTCGCAGCGCCGCAGAACGCTCACCCGGTGGCTGACCACCACCACGGTGCGCCCGGCCATTTTCTCGCGGAGGGCGTTCCAGACCGCCTCCTCGGTGTGGACGTCGACCGCGCTGAATGCATCGTCAAGCAGCAGCACCCGCGGCCGGGCCACCAGCGCCCGTCCCAGCGCCACCCGCAGGCGCTGCCCGCCCGAGAGGGTTATGCCCCGGTCGCCGACCAGGGTCTCCAGCCCCTCCTCGAACTGGCGAAGGTCGGGCTCCAGGCCCGCCACGCGCACCGCCTCGCGGATATCCTCGACCCCGGCGTCCGGCCGGGTGAAGGCCAGGTTCTCGGAGAGCGTGCGGCTGAACAGGTACGGGGTCTGCTCCACCAGGGCCACGTGGCGGCGGAGCTTCTCCGGGGCGATGCCGCGAACGTCGTGCCCGTCGAGGAAGACCGCGCCCTCCGGCGGCTCGAACAGAGCCACGGCCAGCGAGAGCAGCGTGCTCTTGCCGCTGCCGGTCGGGCCGGTGACGCCCAGCACCTGGCCGGCGGGTATCTCCAGCGAAAGCCCCTCCAGCACCGGCTGCTCGCCGCCGTAGTTGAAGGTCAGATTCTTGAACGAGATGTCCCCGCGGACCTCGTCCGGCCCGCGCGAGGCATCGGCTCGCTCGCGCTGGGGCTCGTCGAGAATCTCCTGGACGCGGGCCAGCGAGGAGCGCATGCGCTGCAGCATGGTGATGCCCCAGCCCAACGCGAAGGTCGGCCAGGAAAGTATCCCGATGTAGGCCTCGAAGGCCACCAGCTCGCCCGTGGTCACCTTGCCGGCCAGCGCCCAGGCGCTCCCGGCCATCAGCAGCAGCATGGTGGCCACCTGGTGCACCGTATGGAAATACGGGCCGATGAAGCTGTAATACTTGACCAGCTTGAGGTACTTCCCGCGGGTGTGGCCGTTCATCCGCGCGTAGTTGGCGGCGGCGACCTCCTCGCGGGCGTAGGTCTTGAGCACGCGCGTCCCGCCGATGTCCTCCTGCGCGCGGGCGGTCAAGAGGCCCAGGCTGTCCTGGGCCTCCCGGAAGGAGCGCGACAGCCGCTTGGTGATGGCCAGCGAGAAGAGCGGCGCTATCAGGATGGGCGGGACCACCACCAGGGTCAGACGCCAGTCGATCCCCGCCATCCAGTAGATCGCCAGGGGCATCACGAAGATCACGTCGAAGAAGACCGCGAAGCCCATTGAGAAGAACATCCGCAGGGAGTCGACGTCGTGGGAAGCCCGGCTGATGAGATCTCCCGAGAGGTGCTTGTGGTAGAAGCCGGGGTCCAGGCGCTGCATGTGCGCGAAGAGCTCGCGGCGCACCCCGTACTCCACCCGCCGGGCCAGCGGCCACATTATCAGCCGCCAAGCCATTCGGGCAATGGCCATCACCATGCTCAGACCGGCGACGGTGAGCGCGATGCGGACGAGGTCACCGCGGGTGGCCCCTTCCTTCCCGAGAAGGTCCAGGGCGGCCTTGAAGTACCCGGGGATCAGCACCTGGGCCGCGTCGGTGCAGCCCAGGAAGACGGCCGCAATGGCCACCAGGTACCAGTAGCGCCGCAAGTACTTCCAGAAGATCCGCATCTAGCAGGCCGTTGAAAAATGGGGCGTCGTGACGGCAGGCGCTCCCGAGCGATGCG
>CBDUSI010000197.1:0-3612 GCA_965370045.1 uncultured bacterium
CCCCGCGCGGCCGGGCCTTCTTCGAGCGCCTGCCCCAGCCGGACTTCGACCGCGCCGGCGAGACCACGGAGCTGGCCCTGACCCTCTCCGCCGGAGGCAAGCTGGCCGGCCTGGCGACGGTGCGCGCCCTGGGCTCGGACGCCGCCCGCGGCAAGGAGCGCCTGGCCCGCCTGGACTCCGCCGGCCGGCGCAACCTGGTTCAAGCCCGCCTGGCCGGCATCTTCCGCGGTGCCGGCCTGCTGGATCTGACCTTCACCGGCGCCGAGGAGGCCCAGGCACCGCTGGTCACCCGGGCGCGCTTCGAGGTCGACGGCCACCTGACCCCCGCGGCCGGGGGGCGCCTGATCTGCCGGCCGGGCATCAACCCCCTGAACCTGGCCTCCAGGCTGGCCATGGACCCCACCCGCCGCTACCCGCTCAAGATCGCCTCGGCGCGCATCGTCCGCGAGGTACTGCGCTACCGGCTGGCCGCCGGGCTGAAGGTCGCCGCGCTGCCGGCCGGCGCGGTGCTCAGCGGCAAGTTCGGCACCTACTCCCTGACCGCCGAGAAGACCCCGGACGGCTTCAAGATCGAGCGCCGCGCGCTGCTGTTGCCCCAGACCATATCCGCCAAGGACTACCCCGCCTTCCGGGATTTCTGCCGGCGCATTGACGAGGCCGAGAGGGCTCGCGCCGTCCTTCGCAGGAAGAAGTAATGCCCGCCGACGCGCAGCTGCGCGCGCTTTACGCCGAGCTCGACGCCGAACTCACTGATATCCAGGACACATGCCAGGCCTGCGGGCGCTGCTGCGACTTCTCGACGCACGAGAATGTGCTCTACGCCTCTCGTTTGGAACGCGACCTGTTGCGGTCCGCCGACCTTCCCCGCGAAAAGGCAGAAGCGCAGGTCTGCCCGTACCTGACCGGCGGGAAGTGCGCCGCGCGGGAGGTCCGCACGCTGGGCTGCCGGACCTACTTCTGCGACGCGGCCGCCGGGCCCAAGGGCCAGGAGCTCTACGAGCGCTATCGCAAACGCCTGGCGGAGATCAGCCGCCGGGCGGGTCTGGACTGGGACTACCGCCCGGTGCTCGCCGAGCTGCGGGCCACAACGTGAGACGCCGGGCATGAAGCGACGCGGGTTCACGCTGGTGGAGATGCTGGTGGTCATCGCCATCATCGGCATGCTCATGAGCCTGTTGATGCCCGCGGTGGGGCGCGTGCGCGAGAGCGCCCGCCGCGCGGCCTGCAAGAGCAACCTGCGCGAGATCGGCCTGGCCATGCACATGTACGCCGCCGACTCCGAGGAGTCCTTCCCCAACGCCGCACGGGTCTCCCCCAGCACGGCCACGGCTTTCGCGGCGCTGCCGCCCGACGGGGCCAGCCCGGGGGGCATCAACCAAGCTAACCTGTTAGGCTTCGCCTCACTGCGCATGCTGGTCCCCGCGTACATCGACAACTGCCGCATCTTCAAGTGCAAGTCCGGCGACGCCGACTACCGGGACATGCGCCCCAAGCAGACGCTCACCGAGAACAGCTGCAGCTACTGGTACGACCCCCGCCACAAGCTGACCCACTCCGGGTCGGTGGTGGTCGCCGGCGACCGCCGCGCGCGGAACAGCAACACCTGCAAGTCGCACATGGGCCACGGCGGCAACTTCCTGTTCGTTGACATCAGGGTCGAATGGCGCCGGGCGCCGACCGCCGAGGGCGCGTCCATCACCGGCGAGCCCGATTACGACAACGACGTCTGGAGCCCCGGCGCCCCCGGCGACAAGCGGGACACCTGTTTGATAGATTGACCTCGTTTTGTCATGACCTGCCCTCGTGGTTTTGAGCAACTACCTTGCCCCTCGTCGGGCACCTGAAGGTGCCGCTCCGAGTGGCAACCCCGTTTTGTCATGACCTGCGCCCCCGAACGGTAAGGACTTACGACGCTTGTGCGTCTTTTTCGGGGCTCTTTTCTCACACGGAGCCACAGAGATACGGAGAAGTGCTCCGACCGCGGCGAGGGGGCGAAGGCAGAGATGGCCTGTCCGTCCGCGAACATGATCGCCCCCTTGGTGTCTTTGTGGCTTGGCGGTTAAAATCCGCCGTCCGAAATCCGAAATCCGAAATCAACAGTACCCCCTCATAAGTAATAGAAATATTTGCCTCAAACCGGAAATATTATTTCCCCAACCGCCCCAGCGCGAAGCGATTACGAAAAGAAAATAGGCCACAAATGGCCAACCGGGGGCTGCGTGGGGGTCGCGCCAAACGGGAACCGGGATGCGATTGCGGAGTTCCGAAATCCGAAGTCCAGCGAGGGGTCTTGACTTCGGGTGCGGGTGGCTTTACCCTTAATGGGAAGGGATTGGCACAAGCAATTGAGAAGGTGCGGTCGGCGGAATTTGTCGCCTGAACGCGCCGAATCGCATGAGGACCGTAACATGGCCGGACATCATGCTAAGGATCACAACCGTATAGAACTCCCACAACGCTTTGAAGGCGTATCAAACGTTAAGCTCGCTGGCGGTGAGTGGGAAAAGGTAAGCACCATTGACCTTGAGCGCGGCACAAAACCCGAGAGCATCTTGGTAACAGTCCATGCTGAACTCGGGCCCGCGCCCGGACCCTACGGAAGTATGGCTGGGGCGCTCGAGTTCACCGCTGGCGATGGCCAACGCATTCGTATCCGCGACGCCTATCCACAGCGGAGTGAAAGACCAGGATTGCACCCCTTGGTGGCCCGCGCCCCGGCCCGGCTAAGCGGAGGTGCTGATCGGGACGGAGACAAGGCGAGAGTTGCTCTAGCGGGCCCACAGGGATGTGCAGCCACGAGCACGGAACAACCTACGGCTTATCAGGTCAGCGACCTTTTTGGAGAGCGCACACTCGTAGTTCCCCTCACAGAACAGACATGGTCGGGGGACCCAACGTCAATCGTGTTGGATATTGAAGCCAGAACAAGAACGCGCTTGCGCGACGGGCAGAACCCCTGTTGGTTTCTCAGATTACACGCCCACTTCGAGGAGAGGAGTAATCCAGCGGATGGGGTTAGCTTCGCAGAGTATGTGTCACGTCGCCATTCCGATAAGGTGGAGGCCGCCCCTGGCCAGCGCGCTTTTACTGCAACCGCTTCAGTGATAGCGAGGGCAGGTCTGGGTTCTTTGCGAAATGAGGGACGTTGGGACGTGTTCATTTGTCATGCCAGTGAAGATAAGGAGACCGTCGTCGAGCCTTTGGCTAGGCAGCTTCAGACCATGGGACTGAAGGTTTGGTACGATCAGTGGGAATTGACCATTGGCGATAGTCTGCGACGCAAGATCGATGAGGGCCTCGCGGGTTCCGACTTCGGCGTTGTCGTTCTTAGTACAGCGTTCTTCTCCAAGAAATGGCCACAAGACGAACTTGACGGCTTAGTCCAGCGCGAAGCCGGCGGGCAAAAGGTGATTCTACCGGTGTGGCATGAACTTGGAATTGAGGAAGTGCGTTCCTACTCGCTACTCCTTTCAGGGAGGATGGGGGGCCGGACGGCAGACGGCATAGAATGTCTTGTGAAGGAATTGCTTCGGGGAATGGGGCGGGCTCCGATAGCCGTAACTAGGCCCTGTCTGACAATCGCCTGAAGTATAGGCGGATCATGGCCAGCTT
>CBDUSI010000198.1:0-3588 GCA_965370045.1 uncultured bacterium
GTCGAGAACCCGAAGACGATGCTTGGGCATCGACTTCGGAACCCCTCCTCGAATCCGAACCATTCTGCCCCCAATCACGACTGCTCCATTTTTCAACGGCCTGCTACTCCTTGAGGTTGTGTTCGGAGACGGCCTTGACCAGCCGGGCCATGCGCCGGCCCAGCGCCCGGCAGCCCTCGATGGCCCGCGCGTCGGGGGCGCCCACCGCCACCGGGCCGTAGTGGTCGCCGGCGTGGGTGCCCTGCACCACCATGCCGTGAACCAGCATGGCGTGGGTGATCTCCAAGATGGTGGTCTCGTTGCCGCCGCCCAGGTTAGCGCTGGAGGTGAAGGCCCCGCCGGCCTTGCCCTCCAGCTCTCCGTGGAGCTTGACGCTCTCGTCGAAGACCTTCTTGACCTCGGCGGCCATGGTCCCGTAGTAGGTGGGGCTGCCCACGGCGATGCCGGTGAAGTCCTTGAGCCGCTCCACCTTGAAGCCCTCGGCCTTGGCCAGGGACACGTCGGCGCCCAGCTCCCGGGCGCCCTCGGCGACGGCCTTGGCCATCTTCTCGGTGTTGCCCGTGCGCGAGTAGTAGAGTACCAGAATGCCGCTCATTTCCCGACCCTCCTGAAGCTGCCTGTTGAGAATCCCAGATCGCGAAGCTTGGCCTTGATCTGCTTCACGGAAAACGGCTTGCCCAGCACGCCGTGAGCCCCGGCCCGCCGGAACTTCTCCATCTCGCCCGCATCGGTCCCGGTCAGGACCAGGATGCGCGCGTCGCGGCAGCAGTCGCTCCCGGCCACGCTGCGGCAAACCTGAACGGGCTCCGGGCCCGCCGAGGCCGCGTCGATGATCACTATCCAGGGGTGGTACTTGGCGGCCATGGCCCCGGCCTGGAAGAGGCACTCGGACTGGAGGATCTCCACGCCCGCGCGGCCCAGCACGTCGGAGAGCAGGTCGCCCACGAAGCGGTCGCGGGCGACTACCAGCGCGCAGTTCTCGCGGGCGTCGATTCCCGAGGTGTCCAGCCCCCGGCGGCGCATGAACTTGCGGGCCTCGGGCAGGGAGATGCGATAGTGGCCGCCGACCGTGCGCGCGGCCTTGAGCTTGCCGTCGGCGACGGCCTTGACCACCGAGCGCTTGGACAGCCCGCTCAGGCTGGCCAGTTCGCCGCTGGAGAGCTGCCGGGGTTTCGCCCCGCGCAGGGCCGTGCGCCGCGCCACGCTCCTCGAACCTCCCTTCGAGGCTTATGTTACGCGCCGGCCCGGCGCCTGCAAATGCCCTCCGCCCGGAGCCCGGGGGATGCGCCGCCGAGGGGGACGGCCGCGCCGGTCGGCGGCACGTCCACAAGCAGGAGAATCGCCTTGAACGCCAGGCTCAGGCGGAGACAATCCCCGCCCGTGAGGGCCGTACGCGCGACCCGGAGGAGTCATCCGGGGAACGTCGGCTGAAGTCCTGCAAGGGGAGGTGACCAGTGACGCACGGGTGGACATGGGTCTGGGCGGCTGCGCTGCTGCTGGGCGCGGTGCTGTTCGGGTGCCAGACCGGGGCGGTGGTCCGGCAGAACGTCCGGGGCGGGCCTTACCCGGCCTTCAAGGGCACGCCGCGCGTGCTGGTCGGCGACCGCACCGCGGGGCTCAAGTACATCGGGTCGCTCACCGTGACCGGATCGCGGGAGAGCGCGCTGAAGGCCGCGGCCAAGCGCGGCGCCCGCGCGGTCAAGCTGCACGGGACCACCTGCTCGATGAAGCGCACCAAGTTCGAGTACTACAACGACGGCGGGACTCCCCGCCAGCGCGCCGTCGGCACCGAGACCATCCAGGTGCCGGGGCATGACGTGTCTCTTTACCGTTAGGGGTTCAAAGGCTCCAGGCAGTCCAGAACTTCCGGGCTGCTTGCGGAACAGTGGGTTATAGATGAAGTGAATCATGAGCAGCCTGTCGTTTTCGTCGAAGCCCAGGTAGGCAGTGTAATCTTCCTCCACGTACACCCCGAAGGGGCTAAGCGGCGGTGACGGGTATTGGGTTGGGAAAACGGCTTCGGTAACTCTGGCGGGTGCCAATATGGCGCGTACCTCCTCCAGGGTCATGCCCACGCGCAGGTGGGTTTCCAGCACCATCTCGACGCCTTTGGTCCGGTCGTCGGCGTCGTCGCTGCCCATCAGGTGCTTGGCGTAAGCCAGGTGGAAGGTCCTCCAGTTGGCGCCGGCCAGGGCCAGGAGCAGGATGACAATCGGCACGGCCACCAGCCAGAGGACCATCCGCCGGGAGCGTTTCAGTTTGGGCTCGGGCGCGGGGGTGTTCATGGCTTGTCTCGCGCATCGGACCCAATGCCCCATGCTTCCGACGATATCCTGTGCCAGCCCGGATAGGGTATGCGCTCGTCGTCGCGAAGCGTCTTAGCGAAGCGCACCCACTTCTTCCGGCGGTGTATTTCGAGAAACCCCTTCGTCCGCCTCAGAGGGACGATATCTCTGCCTCTATAGCCAGTCGACGTGCCAGCCGGAAAGGCGTAGGAAAAGGCGAGGGCCTTATCTATGGCCGTCACTTCGACATCAATGCAGCAGTCGGTCCCGTCCTGATAGCTTAGCTTGATCTCGCCGCTTCCGTCTTTGATCACCATTTCGACGAACGTAACGGGCTTGGTTTTCCCGAAATCCGGGAACGTGTCCCAGGGAAGCACGGCGTACCTGCCGTCGCACACTGATCTCCTGGCAGATTTGATCTTCCACAAGGCTTGCCTGGCAGCTCGGCAGATGCGCGAGTCCGCACTTGCGAGTTCTGCCTCAAGCACGCGCAGTGTCTCGGGCGTTCCCGTCCTGCACATGCCGATCATGACTATGGCTTTCAGGCGATGGGGGGCCAGTTGCCGCGGCAGACGCAAGTAGGTTGTGAGACGCCACGACGCTGCCTTTGGTCCACCCAAGTTGGCGATCTCATGGTTCACAATGTCGGGATACATGAAGGAAATCTCGCCGCTGGGGGGTATCTTGGGATCAATTGTGCCATCAGACCGAGCGAAAAAGTGGCCCAGGTAGACTGGGCCGGTGCGCTCCACGACGGCCCGCGTCTCCAGCACCGGCCCGACCACCAGCCAGCAGAAGAGGCCGAGAGCGAGAAGCACCGCCAGCGCCACGCCCCACATCACGTAGATGCGCTTGGAGCGGGGCTTGGCGGCGGGTTCGCACTCGGGCGTTGGCGTGTTCATATCACGAAAACATAGCCTCCCCGTTGGGTGGGGTCAAGAGGTGGGGGGGATTAGGGGGTGTGGCGCCGGGAATCAAGTATTATGTCCCCGGAATCCCCGTTGGGCGGGGTCAAGGCCGAGCACTAACGGTGGGTGTCACCGGAATGGCCCGCTTTGAAAGGGAGGGACTACTTAGCTACTACGCTGGGCACACCCGCCGATTCACTTGTCACCCTTCTTCTTCACGCCTGCGCCCGGAACATCTCTATCGTCCTTGACAGCTCTCTTCTCGTCCAATGTCAACGTCGCTTCTTTGCCACCATACTTGTATCGAGTGAGGTATGACTTAACGATCACTTGCCCACCTTTGTCAAAGGTCCGCTCCGACCGCCACCATGGTAGCCCCGTCTCCCATATCTCTT
>CBDUSI010000199.1:0-3582 GCA_965370045.1 uncultured bacterium
GAGCGAAGACGTTATCAACCACCAAGACACAAAGACACCAAGAACCTTGAGGGCTCCAACGCGGCGGAAGCCGCTCGCGAAGCCAGCGCGCCTTCCCGCGACCCGGGCTCCAACTTGGTGCCTTGGTGCCTTGGTGGTGAAAAAGAAGCGCCGGAAGAGCTACGCCGCCGCATAACCTACGCCGCCAACCGCGTGGCACACGGGGACGATTACCACCGGATCGCGCGGGAGACGGGGCGGGACGAGATTGACGTAACGCGTTGGGCCTTCATCTACGCCAAAGCCTGGGACAGGGCATATCCGACGGCGAGGCGCACGGCAGCCCAGGCCGGCGCGGCGCTGGCCATTAACCGTCTGCTGATCTTCGTGGCCAGCCCGGACCTCAAGCAGGCCGCCCGCGCGGGGCGGATGCTGCTGATTCATCGCAGACATATGCATTGGGCCAGAGCTACTCAACCACCAAGACACCAAGACACAAAGGACCTTGAGGGCTTGAACGCGGCGGAAGGCGCTCGCGAAGCCAGCGCGCCCTCCCGCGACCCGAGCTCCAACTTGGTGCCTTTGTGTCTTGGTGGTGAAAGTGCTTGGTCCCCCCGCGACGGACCGGAGGGATAGGGCGCCGCGCGACGAGGCCAGTCCCCCGTTTTTGGCGGAATTAAGGCCCGAAGCCTCCCGTTTACGTAAGGGAAAAGGGTTGAACCGTGAGCAGTCCGTTGAAAAATGGGGCGGCCGTGATTGGAGCCAGAATGGTCCAGATTCGAGAAGGGGTTCCGAAGTCGATGCCCGAGCATCGTCTTCGGGTTCCCGACGAAGAAGGTGGGCCGTTATGGGCCAACCCGAAGGGCGGCGGGCGGTCCCGTCGCACTGCTTCGTTCTCGGGATTCGCATCGCTCGGGAGCGCCCGCCGTCACGGCGCTCCATTTTTCAACGGCCTGCCAGGAGGCCGGCGGGTCCCGGGAGGTGGGTCATGGTCGTAAGACTGCTGATAGGTTCCGCCCTGGGCACCGGGCTCGGGGCACTGTTGGGCTACGTGGGCAAGTGCACTTCGGGCGCGTGCCCGCTGACCGCCAACCCCTGGCGCGGGGCGTTCTTCGGCGCGCTGATGGGAGTGGCCATTGCCCTCTCTTTTGGAGCGGCCCGCGGCGGCGGAAAGACGGCCCCCGCGGGGAAGAGCAAGATACACGAGATAACCAGTGAGGCCGACTTCGAGACCCGGGTTACGAAGGCCAAGGGGCTGGTGCTGGTGGACTTCCACGCCGACTGGTGCGGCTGGTGCAAGAAGCTGGCCCCGGTCCTCGAGAAGCTCGCCGGCGAGTACAAGGACAAAGTCGCCTTCGTCAAGGTGGACACCGACAAGCGGAAGAAGATCGCCAGGAAGCACGGCGTCCGTGGGCTGCCCACCATGATCATCTTCAAGGCCGGCAAGAAAGTCGAAACCGTCGTCGGCTACCGCAACGAGAAGGCCCTCAAGGCGATACTCGACAAACACGTCGGGAAGAAGAAGAGCAAGTAGACTTTACCCGCCTCCCAGGGGCGCGCGAAAAATACCCGGTAACCCCACCCCTCCGGGCCCGCGCGCCCCTTGAGATTTCGGCCGCGCACGGATAGAATGGCGCCAGACGATGAGAAGTGTTCCGAGGAGAAGAAGAGCGAGTAACTCCCGCGAACAAGCCAGCGCGCGAGTGGCGGAACTGGCATACGCGCCGGCTTTAGGAGCCGGTGGGGAAACCTGTGGGGGTTCGAATCCCCCCTCGCGCACCACTTCCTTGTGGACAGTGCGGCAGCCCAGCCGCCGGGCGAGGTCAAGCCGGGGCTGGATTTTTCCGTCCGGTTTTCACTGGACCGGGCGACTTTATTTATGGATAAGTGTGCTGGAGGGAGCGCCCCCATGCCGGATGCGGGCCACATCGTAGACAGCACCAAGAAGCGCTACACCAACGAGGCTGCCATATTGGGCAAGCTCATCTCCATGCTGGTGCGCCGTTACCACACCCGGGACTGGACGATGGGCCCGCAGGTGATGGCCGCGCACCTCAAGGAAATCGGGGTAACCCCGGAGCGCTCCGACGCGGAGATCGAGCTGGAGATCGAGCGCCTGGTGGACTCCGGCGACCTGGTATACACGCAAGAGGAAGGCGACGACGACGCGGGCTAGCCTCCGGCCACCGGCTTGGCCAGCGCGTGGCACTCGGCCGGATCGACGTCGGTCTCGGTGACGGTGATGCCCCGCTCCGCCAGCGCCTCGAAGAAGGGCCCGGGGGGCACGTCTCTGACCGGTGAGCACACCCCGCGGCGGGTGACCTGACCGTTGAGGATCATCTCCGCGATGATGCTGGCCGGGTAGCCCACCGTCCGGTTCATGGCCATCAGCCCGCTGGCCGGGTCCCGGTAATCGACCATCTCCCAGCGGCGGGCCGCGCGCTCACCATCGATGGTGCCCAGCACCTCGACGCGCAGCAGGACCATGTCGCGCTCGCTCTCGGCGTACTGCAGGCGGGGCTCCAGGTGCCGGCGCAGGAACTCGCGCGGGGATGGCCCGCCGCCGGGCGGGGCGGACTCCTCCAGCAGCCCCAGCGCGCCGACCTTGCGCCAGAACTCGCAGTGCCCCGGCCAGCGGCAGGCGTAGCGGCCCATGGTCTTCACCGAGTCGCGGATACCCAGCATCTCGGCGAAGGCCACCGCGTCGCCGTTGACGAAGGACTCCATCGGGCCGAACTCGCCGAAGGTGATCCGGTGGGTCCAGGCCGGCTCGAAGATCTCGTGCGGCCCGGCCCGGAACTCCTCGCCGCCGACCATTATCCGCGCCGGCCGCCAGTAGGACTTGAGCACCCCGTCGAAGTTCCAGGATATCTTGTAGCGCAGGGGGTTGGTGTCGCGGCACTCCGGGGCGGGCACGCCGCTGCCGTAGGAGATCATCGACTCTATCCGGTCGAAGACCGAAACCGCTCGGCCGGCCATGACCAGGTCGATGCCCGGGTCCAGGCCGGCCTCGGGCATGATGGTCACGCCGCGCTCGGCGGCCCGGCCGTCGAGGTCGCGCTGCTCGTGCGCGTAGTTGGTGCTGACGAAGTGCACGCCGGCCTCGATGGCCGCGCGCATGACCGCGTCCCGGAAGGTTACCGGCAGCATGTTTATCACCACGTCGACGCCGCCGGCCAGCAGCGCCCCCAGGGCCTTCCCGTCGCGGGCGTCCAGCGCGCGGACCTCGGTGCGCCTCGCGCCGATGGATTTCAGGTACTGCTCGGCCGCCGCGGTGTCGCAGTCGGCGGCGATGATCTTCTCCACGCTCGTGCGCTTCTCGAGGTCTTCCAGGGTGGCGCGGCCCTGCAGGCCCGCGCCCAGCACCAGCACCGTTCCGGCCATCGGCTCTTCTCCTTCACTCGGTCCGAGTCGCAAGGCGGAATCTTCCCCGCCGCTCGCGAGGATTCAAGGCAATCCCCGCACGCGGGCGGCGGAAGTCAACGGGCCGGGGGGGGGGGGGGCGGGGGGGGGGACAGGTGGCCCGGGGGGTGCCGGTGTTTGTTCAGACAGGGGGGGTAACGGGGGGCGGGGGGAAGGGATTTGGGATTTGGGACACGAGCT
>CBDUSI010000200.1:0-3217 GCA_965370045.1 uncultured bacterium
GCGTCGGGGCGTCTTGGGTATAACCTTTGGGGCCGGCCCTCCCCCCCCAAAACAACCGGGCGGCCTCAAAACGCGGGCCCCACGGTGGTATCAGAGAGCGGGCCCCCTCAGTCGCGGGTCTTGGCGGCCTCCTCCTCGGAATTGTGGAGCGCCTCCCAGGCATCATCCAGGCCGTCGGCGGTGTTCTTGAGCTCGCGCCGGCGCTTGCAGTCGATGCAGGTGGTGGCGTAGGGCAGGGCCCGCAGGCGCGCCATGGGGATATTGCACTCGCATTCCTCGCAGACCCCCAGTTCGCCGGCCAGCAGGCGCGTCAGGGCCGCCTCGATCTGCTGGAGCTCGTCGGTGTCCGACTGGGCCAGGGCCAGGGCCAAGTCTCCGTCGGCGGAGTCCGAGGCCTGGTCGGTGGGGTCAGCGCTGCGCTGCTTGGCGCCGGTCTGGGACTGGTCGATCTCCTCCTGGATCTCGGTGAGCAGCTCTCCGCGGCGCTTGAGCAGCAGCTTGCGGATGTCGGTCACGTCGGCCGGCTTGAGCTTGCGCCGGCGCGTGGGCTTGGGCTTCTCCGTGGGCTCTTCAACGGGGGCGGAGTCGAGTATTACCGGGATAAGCGGCGTCTTGACCCCCTTGAGCAGGGGGGGAGGGGGAACCTTCTTCTTCCGGCCCTTGGCCTTGGCTTTGGCCGGGGCCTTGACCTTGGCCTTGACCGGGGCTTTCTTCCTGGGCTTGGGCTTGGCCTGGGCCTTCTTCTTGGGCTTGGCTTTGGCCTTGCTCGTCTTGACGGGCTTCTTTTTGACCTTGGGCTTCGTTTTCTTGGCGGGCTTGCGCTTGGCCACGGACGGACCCTCCCAACTCGCTACTGCGGCGAGGGATGATAGGCCCTCGGGGGCGAAAGTCAAGGCCAAAGCCGGGGGCTTGACGGCGGCTGCGCGAGTGGGTAAACCAGGCTTCGGAAGGGGAAACCGGGTGGTCGACACCTCACGCGCGCTGGCAGTGGCGGTTGCCGCCGCGGTCATCTATGCGGCGGCCGGAATCTGCCTGCTGCACATGGTGGCCCGCTGGCTGTCCGCGGACGTCGAGCGCCCCGCGCCGGGCCGCCTCGCCCGGACCATGAAGTGGGTCCGCCGGGCGATCCTGGTCCTGGCCGGCCTGATACTCCTTTGCGTCCTCTACGCCCGGCTGGTCGAGCCCTTCTGGCTGGCCGTCGAGCGCGAACGCGTAGAGACCTCCAAGCTGCCGCCGGGCTCCCGAGCGGTGCGCCTGGTGCTGATCAATGACACCCACTGCGATCCGCGGGCGCGCACCGAGCGCCGACTGCCGGAGCTGGTCGCGGAACTCGAACCCGACGCCATCATCTTTGCCGGCGACGCGGTCAACTCCCCGGAGGGCCTGCCGGTCTTCCGGGAACTCATGCGCCGCCTGGCGGAGGTCGCCCCCACCTACGCGGTGCGCGGCAACTGGGAGGTGTGGTGGTTCCCGGAGCTGGACCTCCTGGGGGGTACCGGGGTCCAGGCGCTGGACGGCGCGACAGCCAAAGTCGAGGCCGGCGGGTCGGAGGTGTGGCTGGCCGGGTTCCCGGTGCTCCCGGGCGGGGCCGGTTCCGACGAGGCTGCCAACGGTAGGGTCGCCGAGGAGCTGCTGGCCAGGATACCCGAAGGCCGTTTCAAGGTACTGGTTCATCACTATCCGGAGGTCGCCGCCGAGGCCGTGCGCCGCGGCGCGGACCTGGGGCTGGCCGGCGACACCCACGGCGGCCAGGTGCGGCTGCCGCTGCTGGGTCCGCTGATCAGAATCACGCGGTTCGGGGGGTACTACGACATCGGCCTGCACCGCGTGGCGAAGGGTCACCTTTACGTCAACCGCGGGATCGGCATGGAGGGCGGCCGCGCGCCGCGGGTGCGCTTCGGCTGCCGGCCGGAGGTCACGCTTATTGAAATCGCCCCTAAGGGGAAGAACTAACGGGCGGGGCGCCTCCGAAGGCCGCGGCGATCGACTCAGTGTAGGGCGGCTTCAAGAGGCCCGCGTCGGTTATCAGCGCGGCGATGAGTTCGTGAGGCGTGACGTCAAAAGCCGGGTTCCAGGCCGCCGCGCCCTCCGGGGCCCAGCGCTGCCCGCGCGGGGCCAGGACCTCCCCGGGGTCGCGCTGCTCGATGGGGATCTCTTCCCCCGAGGCCAGAGAGAGGTCGAAAGTCGACACCGGCGCGGCCACGTAAAAGGGCACCCCGTGGGCGCGGGCGGCCAGCGCCACCCCGTAGGTCCCGATCTTGTTGGCGGCGTCGCCGTTGGCGGCGATGCGGTCGGCGCCGGTGATCACCAGGTCCACCTTGCCGCGCTTCATGGCCCAGGCGGCCATGCTGTCGGTGATCACCGTGACCGGGACGTGCGCGCGGGCCAGCTCCCAGGCGGTGAGCCGCGCGCCCTGGAGCAGCGGACGGGTCTCGTCGGCCAGCACCGAGACCTTTCTGCCCGCCGCGTGCGCCGAGTAGATCGGCGCCAGCGCGGTGCCCAGCCCCGCGGTGGCCAGCGCCCCGGCGTTGCAGTGGGTGAGCACCGTCGCGCCGTCGGGGATCAGCTCCAACCCCGCGCGGCCCATGCGCCGGGAGAGTTCCAAATCCTCCTCGCGGACGGCGTGGGCCTCGGCGAGCATCTTCTCCTTGAACGCCGCGGGGGCCAGCGAGAGATTCTCGCCGGCGACGCGCTTCATGCGCTCCAGGGCCCAGAAGAGGTTGACCGCGGTGGGCCGGCTGGTGGCCAGGTAGTCAGCAGCGGCGGCCAGGTCCCCGGCGAGGCCGGCGGTCTCGGACGCCTCCGAACCCCAGGCGGCCATGGCCGCGCCGTAGGCGGCGGCCACGCCGATGGCCGGGGCGCCGCGCACCGCCAGCGTTTTGATGGCGACCCACAGCTCCCGGGTCGTGCGGCAGTCGAGGTAGGTCAGCTCGGCGGGCAGGCGGCGCTGGTCGATGAGGCGCACGGCGCCGCGCGACCAGGCGACGGTGTCCACCGGAGGCATGGGGTCGGCTGCGGTCAAGACGGCCTGCCAGCAGGCCGTTGAAAAATGGGGCGTCGTGACGGCAGACGCTCCCGAGCGATGCGAGGCCCGAGGGTGAGTGCGATGCCTCTGGCATCGTGCGAATCCCGAGAACGAAGCAGCGCGACGGGACCGCCTGCCGCCCACGGGGTTGGGGCATAACGGCCCATCTCCTTCGTCGGGAACCCGAAGACG
>CBDUSI010000201.1:0-3005 GCA_965370045.1 uncultured bacterium
GGGTTCCGAAGTCGATGCCTGAGCATCGTCTTCGGGTTCCCGACGAAGGAGATGGACCGTTATGCCACAACCCCGTGGGCGACAGGCGGTCCCGTCGCGCTGCTTCGTTTTCGGGACTTCGCACGATGCCAGAGGCATCGCGCTCACCCTCAGGCCTCGCATCGCTGGGCGAGCGCCTGTCGTCACGACGCTCCATTTCCCAACGGCCTGCTAGACATGAGCGCGTTGTGCGGCTAGACTTATTCCTGTTCCGGAAGGAGGGTTGATCATGAAGAGTTACCTGAAACTCACTGTCGCCATCCTGGCGGCCTGTGTCCTGGCTGCCGGCTGCGGCGGGGAAGAGAAGCCCAAGCCCAAACCCAAGCCGCCGGAGGGGGCCAAGACCCCGGACAAAGCCAAAGTGACCGCCGCGAAGGTCCGGGCCGCCGCGAAGAAGGCCGCGGCCTACCTGGTCGCCGGGCAGAACAAGGACGGCAGCTTCGGCGAGCCGCCCAACTTCAGCGGCATGGTGGGCGTCACCGGATTGGTAGTCGTCGCCCTGGTCGAAAGCGGCACCGCGCCGGGCGGCAAGGAGGGCCCGGCGATCCGGAAGGCCCTGAAGTTCATGCTGGGGTACCGCCAGCCGGACGGCGGCATTTACGTCAAGGACAAGGGCGCCAACACCTACGAGACGGCCATCGCCATCATGGCCCTGGCGGCCATCGACAGGGAGAAGTACAAGGGGGTCATCGCCAAGGCCAAGGACTACATCATCGGCCTACAGGACGACGGCTCCAAGAATCCCCTGTCCAAGGGCGGTCTCGGCTACGGCTCGGACAAGACCCAGAGCAACATGTCCACCACCACCTACGCCCTGCAAGCCCTCAAGGCCGCCGGGGTCAAGGAGGACGAGGAAGTCTGGAAGCGGGCCATCGCTTTCGTTTCCATGTGCCAGAACAACGCCGAGACCAACACGCTGGAGTACGCCGCGGTGGTCAACGACGGCAGTTTCATTTACACCCCGGCGGAGAGCAAGGCCGGCAAGGTCACGGTGCGCGGCAAGCAGGGCTGGAAGGGCTACGGCTCGATGACCTACGCGGGCTACCTCAGCCTGATCTACGCCAAGCTGAGCCCCACCGACGAGCGGGTCAAGGGCGCCGAGCGCTGGATCAGCAACAACTACACCCTGGACGAGAACCCGGGGATGCGCGGCCAGGGGCTCTACTACTATTACCACACCTTCGCCCTGGCCTTCTCCGCCCGGGGGAAGGCGACCTTCAAGCTCAAGGACGGCAAGGAGGTCGAGTGGGCCAAGGACCTGAGCGCCAAGCTGCTCTCCCTGCAAAATGCCGACGGCAGCTGGCGGAACAAAACCTCCCGCTGGTACGAGGCCAGCGGCGCGATCTGCACCGGCTACTCGCTGCGCGCGCTGGGCAAGGCGCTGGTTCAGCTGGAAAAGAAATAGCCGTGCGCGCCGCGCTGAAGCCCCTGGCGGTCCTGGCCCTGCTGGCCCTTTGGGGCGCGGCGGCCCGCGCCGGCGAGGAGGCGCCGCAGATAAAGCTCTCCGGCTGGAAGCTGGCCCGCTTCCGCTACGGGCGGGGCGACAAGATACCCAAGAAGGTCGAAGCCGAGATCAAGGTCACCAACACCGGCAAGAAGGATATGGGTCAGGTGAAGAGCCGGCTGACCTACTACGCCTCCACCGGCGAGAAGGTCAAGGAGACCAGCTGGCAGTTCGCCATGGTCATCGGCGCCGGTGAGACCCACACCTTCAAGTACGTGGAGGGCCTGGTGCCGGCCTTCGAGGCCTACGAGCTGCGCATCCAATACATGGTCGGCAGCAAGAAGCACGAGTCCGTCTACCGCTCGCCGGACCCCCTCAGCCTGCCGACCCCGTGGAGCGACAAGCCCATCAAGGGGGTGAGCCGCCTGGTGCTCCTCGGGCGGGAGGTGAGTCTGGACCGGCGCACGCGCCAGCCCCGGCTCTACGTCCGGGTCAAGAACCTGGGCGAGAAGCCGGCGACCGGCGCCGCGGTGACCCTCGAGTTCCTGGGCAAGGGCGGCAAAGTCATCCACAAGGTCGAGAAGCGCCTGGGCAGCGGCACGATTGCCGGCGGGATTGAGAAGTCCTTCAACTTCCTGATCGCCGCGCGGGTCAGGGGCTACAGCGGCTACCGGGTGCGGCTCTCGGTGGCCAAGGTCAGCGACGAGGAGGCCCTCTCCGGCGGCAAGTTCTCGCGCAAGCCGGAACTGGAGATCGCCGAGTTCAGGTTCGTGCGCAAGCCGGACAAGAGCCTGTACATCGTCGCCAAGATCCGCAACGGCCGCCGCGAGCCGGTCACCGACCCCACGGTGGTGATTCAGCTCACCGACAAATCCACCCCTCCCAAGATCGTCAAGAAGGTGCCCTTCACGATAACTGGCACGCTCAAGCCCGGCGAGATCAAGCCGTTTGCGGTCACCGTGCCGGGCTGCCCCTCCTTCGGGGCCTTCGCCTACGAGCTGGAGTTCGCCGAAAGCACCGAGATGGTCTTCAAGCCGATCACCGCGAAGGTGGCCCCCGGCAAGGTCGGCGCGGTCCGGGTCGAGGTCAAGAAGGGCCCCAAGGGCGAGCTGATCTTCGTCAGCCGCCTCTTGAGCCGCGCACCCCACGACGTTACCGCGGTGAACATCACCTTCAGCCTCTTCGGCGCGACCCGGGGCAAGGTGCTGGCCCGCTGCGCCGGCGGGGTCGACAAGCTGGCCGCCGGCAAGAGCGTGAAGGTGATCGCCGAGCTGGTCAAGCCGCCGAAGTTCGAGAACTTCAACTACAGGGTAACCTGCAAGGGGCCCACGCCGCCCAAGCGGACGCTGCCGGACAGAAAGACGCTGCCCGACCGCAAGACGCTGGAGCGCAAGCCGGTCGTGAATGACGGTGAGTTCATCTACAAGCCCGGGAAGAAGAGCGACTAGCAGCACCGGGGAGAACAGGTTCCGCAACGGGAGGAAGCAGATTGTCAACTAAGACCGGAGTCTGGATCGTCGGC
>CBDUSI010000202.1:0-2845 GCA_965370045.1 uncultured bacterium
GCATCGCTCGGGAGCGCCCGCCGTCACGGCGCTCCATTTTTCAACGGACTGCTAAATGCCAGTCGTCGACAAACCGCTTCCGGAGCTCCGCGAGTACCAGGGCCGCAACCCGCGGCCCGCTGACTTTGACGAGTACTGGGACGCGGCGCTGGCCGAGATGCGCGCGACCGATCCCGCCGTCGAGACCTCCCCGGCGGACTTCAGCGCCCCCTTCGCCGAGGGCCAGGACCTCTTCTTCACCGGCGTCGGCGGCTCGCGGGTCTACGCCAAGCTGCTCCGGCCAGTGAAGACCTCCGCGCCCGGACCGGCGCTGCTGCGCTTTCACGGCTACACGGGCTCGAGCGCCGACTGGGTGGACCTGGCGCCCTACGCCGCCGCGGGCATCACCGTGGCGGCCATGGACTGCCGCGGCCAGGGCGGCCGCAGCCAGGACCTCGGGCTGGTCTCCGGCAACACCCACAAGGGGCACATCATCCGCGGGCTGGGCGACTCGCCGGAGAAGCTCTACTACCGGCAGGTCTTCCTGGACACCGCCATGCTGGCGCGCGTGGTCTGCGGGCTGCCCGGGGTCGACCCCCAGCGGCTGGGCGCGGCCGGCGGCTCGCAGGGCGGGGGGCTGACCCTGGCCTGCGCGGCGCTGGTGCCCGAGGTCAAGCGCGCCGCGGCGGGCTGTCCCTTTCTCTCGGACTACAAGCGCGTCTGGGACATGGACCTGGGCGGCGGGGCCTACGCGGAGCTCAAGGAGTACTTCAGGCATTTCGACCCCCGCCACCTGCGCGAGGACGAGATCTTCGCGACGCTGGGCTACATCGACGTCCAGCACCTGGCCCCGCGCATCAAGGCCGAGGTCAGGATGCACACCGGATTGCTCGACGACATCTGCCCGCCGTCGACGCAGTTCGCGGCTTACAACAAGATTACCGCGCCCAAGGAGGTCCGGGTCTACCCCGACTTCGCCCACGGCGCCTACCCCGGCCAGGCGGACGAGGTATTCCAGTTCATGCTCGGACTGTAGCCGGCGGCGCCCCAATACACCTACAGGCGCTTGGAGCGGGGCTTGGGGGGGAGTCCCTTGGGCGTGCTTATCTCAGCCATCAACGACTCCCAGGCTCTCCGGGACTGAAGGCCGAAAGAAGCATCTTCCCGGGCGGTTACCGCTCCCAACGACGCGGAACTCGACCTTCTCCGCCGCCTGTTTGAGAAGACCGCCCGGGTACCAGAGGCGAACCGTGGCCCGCTCCTTGACGTACATGCCCGTCAGGAACGTGTTCCAGACGCGCTCGACCCGCAGGGTCACGGTCAGGTCTTCAAGGGCGCTTGCCTCGTCAGTTCCGAAGTGCTTCTCGAGAGCTGACCTCCTGACCCAACCCGCCTCGTGGGCTACCTCGTCTCGCCATGCCACGGCGCGAAGGCGCTGGCGTGCTGCCTTCAACCTGGGAGCAATGTCTAGACTGGCGTAGAACACTTCCCGGCTCGGACTGCCCGTGTATCTGGCGGTATGGACGAAACAGGCAAAGTGCAGACTGAGGAAGATGGACATGAAGGCCATCAGCACGCAGCCCCCGATCATGGGCCAGCGCGGGCGGATGGACCGGCCCATGGCCAGCAGACAGCTGCAAGGCACCGCCCACTGCCAGAGCGGTTCCCCGGCCCCGTGCCCGGGCCAGAAGATGACACTGGCAAGGGCGACCAGCAGGGCCACGGGCACGGCCCAGAGATATCGCCATCTTGAACTGCGGCCATGCCTGTGCCGCCACAGCAGAAGTCCGCAACCGACCGCGGTGACGATGATGCCGACGGCATTCAGGTCGTCGGCGGCGCGCGGTATGCAGAAGGCCGCAAACGCGAAGGCGATCAGTACGCAGATGACGCCGCAGACGGACAACAGTTTCAGCTTGGTCAACGGTTCCTGACGCCTACCTCGGTGGCGCGTGTGCGCGGGGGGCTTGGATCCCCTGGACCTGTTCACAGGCTTGGCCTCCGGTGGCAACTGTGGGGAAGGGGCGGGGTCGGTCACTTGCCACTCCCGTACTTGGCCTTGCCTTCGCGCTCCCACCATGCCAGGAGACGTTTGCGAGCATCAGGCAGCAGCTTGCGATCCTCTATGGATCCCGAGGCGGCGTCCAGTCCGAAGTCCTCGTCTGTGAGACGTTGGGCCGTGAAGACAGCATTCAGAGCAATGTCCACGTCTTTGCTCTCGACCGCCTGCATGACAAGTGGTAAGACCCACGGTGGCTTGCGCATTTCAAGCGCCAAGCTGGTTACGCCGCGCACCTCGCGGTCGCTGGCCTGGAGCAACCGCCCGAGAGCACCGCCCGCCCGGGGTCCTGCGTCGACGAGATTAAGGGCCTCAGGCAAGCCGTCGATCTGCTCCAGTACGAGAGGAGTGGCGCTGCCGGAGCGGGCTGTGAAGATGTTGCTGCTGGCCTTCAGTTGCTCGACGAGGCCATCCGCCGGCGCCTTGCGTAAGACTCCTCGCTCCCAGTACGACACCCTCAGCGGCGTCCAGCCGAAGTAGAAGCCGACGAACAGGAGCGCCAGGAAGCCTGTGGCCACGTAGAAGGCCAGAAGCCCCTTGCGCTTCTTGGGATTTCCTTCCGGCTGCCCTTCCGGCATATGTCCTCCTGCTGATATTCTAACTCCCGCGGCGCATCAGGGCAAGGGGTTGGTCAGCGCGCCATAAGATAGTCTATCGGACCATTCCAGTGACACCGACTATGCCGCTGTTCCCCTACTTGGCCAAAGTCCGGAAAAATGAGAATTTCACAGCCGGAGACTGCGTGACTTACGGCTTGCGCCGTGCGGCTTCGTGGACAGGTGCTCATAGTACTTATGAGGGGGTACT
>CBDUSI010000203.1:0-2786 GCA_965370045.1 uncultured bacterium
CTCAGCAAGCTGAGACTTGGTCGTCAGAGGGTGTTGGTTGAGGGCATCGGCATACGGAGTCGGTGGAGTCCGTTAGTATCAGCTCAAACGGACGGTGGGCGGTGTCGGGAGCTGATACGACGCTCCGCCTGTGGGACCTCGCTACAGGCGAGTGCGTGAGGATGTTCGAGGGACACACGATCTGCGTGAACTGCGTCAGCATCACTCCGGATGGCCGCCGGGCGGTATCGGGAAGCGGGGACGATACGCTCCGTTTGCCAGCAACTCCTCCCTGGTGATGCTTTCGCGCATCATCTCTTCCTCTGAGCGCCGCATGCCACCCCCGTGGTCACCCCGTGCGATGGCGTCCGTGGGACGGTTTAACACGAAGCCCGAGAAGCCGAACCGCCTCCTGACTGACGATGAGCTTGCGCAGCTCATGGGAGCCGCTCCGCATAAGCGTCAACTGCTCTACAGGACGGCGTTGGACACCGGTTACAGGGCCAAGGAACTCCGGGCGCTCAAGGTCCGCAACTTGGACCGGTTCGGCCCCTCTCTGCCCCTTGCAGGGGCCTTCACCAAGAATCGCGATGATGCGAGGCAGCCCATTTCCAGAGAACTGGCGGAGGAGTTGACGGTCTTCTCCAGGGGCCAACCGCCTGATTCCCCGCTTCTGCGCGCTCCCCGCAAGGAGACTATGACCGAGAACCTCAACCGGGACTTCAAGAAGGCCCGCGTTCCCAAGGAAACACCCGAGGGCCGGGCCACCTTCCACAGCTTCCGGGTAAACTACATCAACACGCTGGCCGAGTCCGGAGCCGACCTCAAGACCATAATGACCTTGGCCCGTCACAAGTCCGCTCAGATGTCGATGGAGACCTACTGCAAGGCCAAGCCGACCCGGTTGCGGGCCGTTGCCGAGGCCGTCGCCAGGAAGGTCAAAGAGGCGATTTCTGGGCGCGAGAGTGCCACAGGAGTTGCACGGGCTGTGGCGGGCTCAAAAGAAAATGCCGTAAGCCCGACTGACGGGAAGGCTTACGGCGGATATGCGCTGGTACCCCCTCCAGGATTTGAACCTGGGACCCACTGATTAAGAATCAGTTGCTCTACCGGGCTGAGCCAAGGGGGCACTCGTGTCTCCGGTGCGCCGGATTTTACCTCCCGGTTTCGGCTTGTCAAGCCGCGTTGACACCGCCGGGACGCGCCATACAATCCGGCGTCCGGAGGTGATCCATGGAGTTTCCCGCGCTGCTTTCCCGCGTCGTCGAGGGCCAGAATCTCTCCCAGGACGAGGCCTTCGCGGCCATGAACGCGGTCATGGCCGGCGAGGTCTCACCCGTGCGGCTCGCCGCCTTCCTGGTCGCCCTGCGCGTCAAGGGCGAGAGCGTCGCGGAGATCGCCGGCTTCGCGCGCTCCATGCGCGAGCACTGCCTGCGTGTCTCCGCGCCGGCCGACGCGATTGACACCTGCGGCACCGGCGGCGACGGATCGCGGACGCTGAACGTCTCCACGCTGGCCGCGCTGGTGGCCGCCGGCGCCGGAGTCCCGGTGGCCAAGCACGGCAATCGCTCGGTGTCGAGCTCCTCGGGCAGCGCCGACCTCCTCGAGAAGCTGGGCGTCAAGATAGACTGCGCCCCAGCTACTGCCGAGAAGTGCCTGTCCGAGTGCGGCTTCGCCTTCCTCTTCGCGCCGGGCTATCATCCCTCCATGAAGCACGCCATGCCCGTCCGCCGGGAGCTGGGCCTGCGCACCGTCTTCAACATCCTCGGCCCGATGACCAACCCCGCGGGGGTCAAGCGCCAGCTGATGGGCGTCTATTCCGACGCATTGGTAAAGCCCATCTGCGAGGCGCTGGGCGCGCTGGGCTCACGGCGCGCGCTGGTGGTGCACAGCGCCGACGGCCTGGACGAGCTCAGCCCCGAGGCCTCCACGCACTTCGCCGACTGGCGCGACGGCCAGGTTACAGAAGGCGAGTTCAAGCTCAGCGACCTGGGTCTGGAACCCGTACCTGTAGCCGCGCTTCGCGTGGACGGCACCGACGCGGCCGCTTCGATGGCCCGGGCGGTGCTGGCCGGCGAGGACATCCCCGCGCGGCAGGCCGTGATCCTGAACGCCGGGGCGGCGATCATGGTCGGCGGCAAGGCGGGGAGCCTCGCGGACGGCCTGAAGCTGGCCCGCGCGTCGCTGGACTCCGGCAAGGCCCGGGAGGTCCTGGAGCGGGTCGTGGAGCTCAGCAACGCCTAGCGGCTTTTTTCACCACGGAGGCACCAAGAACCACTATCCACGGTCCGGACCGTCGCGGGGAGACCAACCTCTTTCACCACCAAGACACCAAGGCACCAAGTTGGAGCTTGGTTCGCGGGAGAGCGCATCAGTTCCGCGAGCGGCCTCCGCCGCGTCCAGGACCTCAAGGTTCCTTGTGTCTTGGTGTCTTGGTGGTTGATTATCCCGTTCCCAATGCATATGTCTGCGATGCACCAGCAGCGTCCGCCCGGCGCGGGCGGCGAGTTTGGGGTCAAAGCCGACTACGAAATCGAGCAGCCGGTTAATCGCCAGCGACGCGCCGAACTGCGCGGCGGTTCTTCTCGCCGTTGAGTACGTCTTGTCCCAGGCCTTCGCGTAGATGAAGGCCCAGCGGGTGACTTCCTCCCGGGGGTGGCCCACTTCGCCGGCAATCGTAATGTAATCGCCGCCGTGGGCCACGCGATGCGCCGCATAGGTGATGCGCCTTCTCAGTTCTTCGGGCGCTTCTTTTTCACCACCAAGACACCAAGGCACCAAGTTGGAGCCCGGGTCGCGGGAAAGCG
>CBDUSI010000204.1:0-2505 GCA_965370045.1 uncultured bacterium
GCGGCCCCTTCGGCAGATGCTTGCGGACCAGCTCCTTGCCATTCACGTACACCACGATCCCGCCGTGATAGACCACTGAGAGCTCCAGCCCGGTGGCCCTGGCCGGGTCGGCGACGTGGAACCGCCCCCGAAGATAGATGACGGGGGCGCTCTTGTAGCCGTCTTGAGGCGTTCTGCTCTTGCCTATGCAGAAGGGGCCCTTGAGCCGTGCCCAGTATCCATCATCGAAACTCACCGCAGCCCATTTATCGCCGGGTACGCCGGTGATGCGGGAGGTCGGGTGTGCGCGAAGCTGCGAGACGTTCTTCTTCCGGCCCTTGACCATCTTGGTCAGCCGCTCACGGGGCTGGGCCGGATGCACGGAAACCAGCTTGCCGTCCGCGGTGCGGACAACGTCGGTGCCCGCGGTGTAGCGGCAGCGCCAGTAGCCGGCGGTATCAAGGAGGGCTTTCCTGGCCCCCTCGCCGGCGACAGCGGGTCCGACCGCGGCGAGAGCCAGAGCCCAGAGCAAGCTCAAGAACGTGAAACTTCTCATTGCTCAGTTTCCCCGACCACAAGCCGTCTGCGCTGCCACCACCAAAGAGCTACTTCTTGAGTTTCTTTGCGACCGCTGCCACAAGCTTGTAGAGCTGTTCGGACTGCTCCTGCACGCCCAGTGACAGGATGCCCCGCCAATCACTGCGGATGCTGCGTTGGGCAATGCGCGTGCGGTCATCAAGCGCTTTCTGCGCTCGCTCGGCCAGTGCCGCCCCGAGCTTGGCCTTCTGCGCCGGATCGGCGAGGGCCCTCTCGATGAACACGCGCGCCTCGATCTCCTGGGAGCTCGCGCGGAACATCTCGATCTGCGCGGTACCGATGGCCCCGTCACGCCCGGGCCGCAGGAAGAACTGCGCGCAATAGGAAATCTTGAGCTGCCCCCAGGCGGTTTCGGAATAGCGCCCGCAAAGTTCTCTCTTGCGACCGCGCTTGTCGCTCAGCACGTTCCAGAAGTCGGCGCCCATCCGACCGATGCCGTGGGTACCGTAGTCCTTGTTCCCGCCAACGTGCGGAGGATAGATTACGTTGGTAACCATGGCCTCCAACCGCATTCGCAGAGCCGGCAACGGATGATTGTGGAATTTCTCGCGAGTCACCGTTCGCCAGGGCCCAAGCCGATTCTTCCAGCCGTAGCCGCGCCCGAAGTCCGGGTCCCGGTGCTTGCCATCGCCACCCCATGCCCGCGAGATCATGCCCACCGGGTAGGTCTTGCCGCCCTTGGCACGCACCCACTTCCGCGAACCGGTCGGCTGGCTGCCCATGTTGCCCAGCTTCGTGCGCGTCACGTGCGAGTGATGTATCCACAACAGGCCGCCGCTGGCCGCGTCCAGATCGGCCAGTGCCGTGTCCGTGGGAGTGTAGTCGCCGGACTGGCCGATCATCAGCGACTTGCCGACGCCGCGCTTGGCGCAAATCTTCTTCATGCCCTCGATCACCGGCTTCCAGAACTTGGCGCACTCCGGCGTGCCCCACTCGGGGCCCTCGGCGCTGCTTAGGGCTCCGGTCTTGGGATCCTTCACGGTTATCAATATCTTGCGATCACCGCGCGGACCGGCACCGGCAAAGTTGCCGGTCTCCCACGGCGAGCGCCAGACGTAGAGCCCGACCACCGGCATCTTGCCCTGGTGCTTGATGGCCAGGTCCAGGTATTTCTCGGCGATGGAGAAATCCGGTTTGTAATCGTGCTTGCCGCCGCCACTCTTGACGTAGCGGATCATGCTCTGTTCGTTGCCGAAATGGGTCTTGTACTGCGCGGTGACGTAGACCACCTTGTTGCCCACCTCGCCGAGCAGCTTGAAGGTCCGGTCCAGCAGCTTCCAGTGTTTCTCAGACCACATCGGCACTTTGTACTGCAGCGCCACCGACTCCGGCGACTGGATGAACTCCAGGAAGGAACTCTTGAAATCCTTGGGATCGGGCACCCGCCAATCGACCACCCGCAGGGCAATCGGCACGTCGACGGACTTCTGGCCGGTCGCCCCCACCGTGACCTTGCCCTTGTATTCGCCGGGCTTGGCCTCAGCAGGCACGCGCACCGTGACCCACACAGGTTGAACCGTACCGCTGGCTTGCGGAAAATCCTCCAGATCCGTGAAGGCCGCCGGGGTCCGGCCTCGACGCCAGCCCTTGCGGGCGTAGCGCAACTGAATCGCCGAGACAGGGATGGCCCCAGGGCCCTTCAACGCCGAGACCTTAACCTGCAAGCCACCAAAGGCGGCGTCCGAGGAGGCCACCACCTGGCCGGAGACCACCCCACCCCGCCCGGTACACAGCCGGATCCGGCCCGGAGAATCACAGGGATCACCGTAGTCCTTAGGTCCAAGCTCCTGGCATATGGGACTGGTCCAAACCTGGAAGCCCTTCGGACGAGCGCTGCTGCCGGCAACCCCGCCGCCCGAGGCGCGCAGTTCCAGCGACTTGATCCCCACCCGGCTCCACCATGCGCTGCGGGAGCTCTTGACCTTGTTC
>CBDUSI010000205.1:0-2346 GCA_965370045.1 uncultured bacterium
CGAACGGGAAGGACCCCTCATCCGTGGCAGACCCCTCCGCCGCCGAACCGCCCCAAGCCGCGCGCCGCAAAGGGCTGGTCGTCTGGGTGGCCAAGCGCGCCCGCCGGCTGTATGTCTGCCGCGACGGGCAGGTCGAACGCCAGTGCCGCGCCGGCCTGGGTTCGGACCCGGTATCCGACAAGCAGCGCGAGGGCGACGGGGCCACGCCGCAGGGCGAGTTCTATGTATGCGCAAAAAACCCGCGCAGCAAGTTCGGACTGGCGCTGGTGCTCAGCTACCCCAACGCCGAGGACGCCGCGCGCGGCCTGGCCGCGGGACTCATCAACCGGGAGCAGCACGATGCCATAGTGGAGGCCGTAAGCGCGGGGCGCATGCCGCCTCAAGATACCAAGCTGGGCTCCTGGATTGAGATACACGGCCGGGGCTCGGCCAGCGACTGGACCGCCGGGTGCGTGGCCCTGGACGACGGGGACATGCGCGAACTCTTTGACAAGTGCCCGGTGGGCACGCCGGTGATCATCACCGAGTAGGCTTGAGAATCGGATCGCCTGAAAGGAGCGTCTTCATGGCCGCCAAGGACTGCAGCAACAAGCTCGACTGCGCCTGTACCTACCCGGGCTGCCCGCGGCACGGCAAGTGCTGCGAGTGCCTGGCCTACCACCTGGCCAGCAAGCAGCTCCCGGCCTGCTGCTTCTCGCCGGACGTCGAGAAGACCTACGACCGCTCCTTCGCCAAATTCTGCGAGGTCAACGGCTAGAAGTCCGGCGCTATGTGAAGGTGAAGTAGTAGCCCAGGTAGACCGCGACCAGCAGCGCCAGCGCTCCGATTACGCCGGCCAGCGCGCCCCGGCCGGGCTTGACCGCGCCGTGCATCTTGCGGACCGACTTATGGAGGTAGGGGGCCAGCACCACGGCGGCCAGGGCGTAGGCCACGCCGACCACCAGCATGATGACCAGGGCCTTGAACCAGCGGCTCCGCCAGCCGGCCGCTTGCAGCATGTTGGTCAGCCACTCCTCACCCAACCCCACCGAGAGAAAGGCCACGACCAGGAGCAGCCAGCGCTGGAGCTTGCGGGCCACGTCCCTCCCCGCCGAGCGACTCACATCTCACCCCCCGCGTCGGCGGGGCCGGTGTCGATGAGAGTTGAAACGCCGTATTGGCCGCCCAAGTTACTCCTCCTCCCAGCTGTCCCGCACCGCGGCCAGCGCGGCCAGCGTGGCCTCCAGGCCCTGGGGCTTGCGGCGCACCTCGATGGTCAGCAGCGGCCCGGCGCGCGAGCCGGCCAGCGCTTTCCCCAGAGCGGTCCAGTCTACGGTTCCCTCGCCGGGGACGGCGTGCTGGTCGCCGGTCCCGTCGTTGTCGTGGAGGTGCACACTGAACAGCCGCCCGCCGGCGGCGTCGACCTCGTCGGCAGCCGAGAGCCCGTTGATGTTGCTGTGGCCGGTGTCCAGACACACGCCGACGTGCTCGCCGAGCCCCTCGATCAACTCCAGGACCTCGGCCATCGCGGTCCCCGGCAGATGAATATGTTCGCGGCGGGGCATGTTTTCCACGGCGATGCGCAGGCCCAGGCGCCCGGCCTCCTCGGCGATCCGGGCGACGGACTCGCGCCCCAGGTGCCGGGCGACATCGAAGTCGCCGGCGTTGCCGTCCATGTCAGGAGCGTTGGGGTGGACGATGACCAGCCCTGCGCCTATTTCCAGCGCCCAGGCCAGCGACTCGCAGCACGCCCGGACCGAGCTTTCCCGCGTGCGGGTGTCAGCCGCGGAGTTATGCCAGCCGGCAGACGGGGTGTGCACGGCGGCGGCGGCCAGGCCCAGCGCGTCGAGGCGCCGACGGGCGTCCGCCGGGTCGTCCATCCACCTGTCGGGGGCGTTGCCGTCGCCGGAAAGTTCCAGGCTGCGAAAACCGCAGGCAGCGATTGCCTCGAAGACCCCGGGCCTCTCCAGGCCCCGGGCCGGGAGCATGCTCAACGCACAGGTCAAGCCCGGTCAGTCCCGGGGACGCGCCAGCGCCTTGGTCTCGCTGGCCGGGATGCGCATGTCCATGGGGTTGCCGAAGTCCTGGTGGTCGAGGAACTCCGCGGCTCCGCCCGCGGCGCGGCCCAGCGCGAAGGCCAGGAAGGGAATGTCCACGGCGCGCTGGTAGGTGATCTTCTTCTCGCGCAGGAGCGGCCAGGTGATGCCCAGCCAGACCGCGGCGATGGCCGCGTCCACGTTCACCGCCCAGGCGTTGCGAGCCACGCCGATCTCCTGGAGCTTGATGGCCAGCCCGTGGTAGAAGTCCAGGAAGGCGTTGCCCCAGCCCTGCTTTTCTATGAACCCGCTGACCACCACCTCGCGCGGG
>CBDUSI010000206.1:0-2287 GCA_965370045.1 uncultured bacterium
CAAGCTGGCCATGATCCGCCTATACTTCAGGCGATTGTCAGACAGGGCCTAGCTTGCGGCAGCACGATATGCCGTGGATTCATGCTGAAGCGGTCAGTAGCACATCTGATTCGGGATGAGAGCCTTCGTCGTTTCCGAGGCAGTAAGAGCCGAGCATCTTGCGGCCTGCCGGGAACTCCTGGCGAACGCGCGAGTCGCGAAGCACGTGACCCTGGTCGCGCTCTTCAAGGTTCTTCAAGAAGGCGACCATCGCTTCGCCTGCGGCCCTGAAGCGATCATGCATCTTGGCATCAACATGAACGATCACCTGCCCGTTCCCACGTTGGATCTGCGTACACCGGAGCCGACCGGATGGAGCGGGCTGCAATTGAGATTCACGGTCGGCCCTCCTTCGAACCGGAAGTGCGGGCACTTCATCGTCCGCAACTTCGGGGAGTCTGTTCCAGACGCCTTCACAAGCGATGAATTCTTCGAGGATGTCAAGCGCTACGAGGTCCACCACGTGCTTCAATCGTTGAGCGGCAGAGACTCCGACTTGATGACGCCGGAGGAAATGGCGCTTTGCAGGGGATACCATAGAGCTTCTCCCCATGCAGGCTGCCAGGGGGACACTCTCTCGCGAACACGCCTTCGATCTCGCCGGACGCTGGCTGCTCCAGAAGCTCAGGACGGAGATCGAAGCCTGGCAGGCCGTTGACTTTCCGCGGGCCGTCCAGAAAGCGGAAGAGGGCAGGCTGGCCCTGAAGGAATGGCGCGGAGATGCGCTCATTGTCGTCCTGCGTGACCTGATCCGGCCGCTCTGCGGAGCCTTTGTCGGTACTTATCGTCTCAACTGGCCGAAGCTGCTGGCTTCTGTCCGCAAGCGGCTGGAAGAAGTCCTTGCCGGAACCTTCCTTGAAGAACCGGTTTCGTTCCGCTCCGGCAGGTTCACTCCGGTATCCTGTCTGGAGGCCATCCGGCCGCGTGACGGCGTTTTTCACAACCACGGGCTGGACCCGGAAGCATTTGCCCTGTTGACGATGGCGCCTCCTGTTTCCTCCCGTTGACACGCCGCGCCGCGGCCAATAAATTGCAGTCGTCCAGCCGGGGGCCGCTGGCCCGGCGCGCAGTCATAGCATAGAAGGAGAGCCACATGCCCAAGCAGAGCACCAAGCAGAGCACCAGGAAAACCGCCACCAAGGCCTCCGAAGGCGAGGGCCGCAAGAAGGCCCTGGAGAAGGCTATCGACATGATCCAGCAGCAGTTCGGCAAGAACTCCATCATGCGCCTGGGCGACAACGCCTACGACTTCACCGGCGGGGTGATCTCCACCGGGGCGCTGACCCTGGACCTGGCCTTGGGCATCGGCGGCATCCCCCGCGGCCGGGTGGTGGAACTCTTCGGCCCGGAGGGCAGCGGCAAGACCACCCTGGCCCTGCACGTCATGGCCAGCGCCCAGAAGGCCGGCGGCAACGCGGTGCTCATCGACGCCGAGCACGCCTTCGACCCCGGCTACGCCAAGAAGCTGGGCGTGGACACCGAGGAGCTGCACGTCAGCCAGCCGGACTTCGGCGAGCAGGCCCTGAACATCACCGACCGCCTGGTGAGGAGCAACGCGGTGGACATCATCGTCATCGACTCGGTGGCCGCGCTGGTGCCCAAGGTGGAGCTCGACGGGGCCACCGGCGACCAGTTCATGGGCCTGCAGGCCCGGATGATGAGCCAGGCCATGCGCAAGCTCACCGGCATCGTCTCCAAGAGCCGTACTACAGTGATCTTCATCAACCAGCTGCGCATGAAGATCGGCGTGATGTTCGGCAACCCCGAGACCACCCCCGGCGGCCGGGCGCTGAAGTTCTACAGCTCGGTCAGAATCGACCTCCGGCGCATCGGCGGCATCAAGGCCGGCGAACGGGACATCGGCTCGGTGGTCCGCGCGCGCGTGGTCAAGAACAAGATGGCCCCGCCGGCCCGCCGCGCGGAGTTCGACCTGATGTTCGGCGAGGGCATCTCCTGGGAGGGCTCGGTGCTCGACGGCGCTCTGGCCCTGGGGCTGGTGACCAAGAGCGGGGCCTTCTTCTCGCACGGCAATACCCGCCTGGGCCAGGGCCGCGAGAACGTCAAGAAGTTCCTCAAGGAAAACAAGGACATCTGCGCCGAGCTCGAGAAGGCGGTTCGCGAGGCCGACGCCGCCGGCACGCTCAGCGTGCCCACCCGGGCCAAGGGCCGCAAGTAGGCGAAGCACCGCGCAAGGCATCCGGGGGCGGCCCGGATACCCGCCGCCCCCCATTAGTGTCAACCCCCCCCG
>CBDUSI010000207.1:0-1911 GCA_965370045.1 uncultured bacterium
TCAAGCTGGCCATGATCCGCCTATACTTCAGGCGATTGTCAGACAGGGCCTAGCCGCGGCCGGCTCCCCGACGCCGGCGGAACTCCAGGCAGGAGGGCAGCACTTCAATGTTCCGCTCCCTCAGATGGCTTTACCCCGGGCTCAAGATCAAGCGCTGGATCGTGGTGATCTTCCTGGGGGTGTTCATCGCCAGCCTGGGGACCGCCTTCCTGGTCTTCGGCCTGTTCCAGCTGCGAGAGGACACCAGCCACTTCGTGCAGGCGGTGGGCGTGGCCGCGCTGGGATTCCTCATCGGCGGGGTGGTGCTTTTCACGGGCATATACCGGCTGCTGAAGTCCATAGGCCAGCTGCTCCAGAAGCGCGGGGACTCCTCCAAGACGCTGGTGGACATCGCCTACGAGCGCCGGTACCTGGCCCGCGGGGCCAAGGTGGTGGCTCTGGGCGGCGGGACGGGAATGAGCAACCTGCTCTCGGGCCTGAAGAGCTACACCGCGGACATCACCGCGGTGATCTCGGTGGCCGACGACGGCGGCAGCTCCGGCAAGCTGCGCAAGGAGTTCGACATGCTCCCGCCGGGCGACATCCGCAAGTGCCTCATCGCCCTCTCCGACGACTCGCCGGTGATGGAGGGGCTCCTGCGCTACCGCTTCCCGGAGGAGGAGCTCGGCGGCCACTCCTTCGGGAACCTGTTCATCACCGTGCTCAACCGCCTGACCGGCGACTTCGGCGAGGCGGTGCACCAGGCCTGCCGGATGCTCTCGGTCCGCGGGCGGATATTCCCGGCGACCCTGGAGAGCATTTTCCTGGTGGCCATCCACCCGGACGGGGACAAGACGACCGGCCAGCGGCTGATCAGCGAATCGACCAAGCCCATCGACCGCGTGGAGCTCAAACCCGCCCCGGCGCAGGCCGATCCCGGGATACTCAAGGCGATTGCCGAAGCCGACCTGATTATCCTGGGGCCGGGGTCGCTTTACACCAGCGTGATTCCCAACCTGTTAATCTCCGGGATCCCCGAGGCCATCAGCGCGAGTCACGCGGCCTGCGTCTACGTGACCAACGTGGCCAGCACCGAGGGCGAGACCCGCGAGATGGGCCTGGCCGAGCACATCGCCGCCATCGAGAAGCACGTGCCCACCAGGATCATAGACTACGTGATCATCAACTCCGGGACGCCCGAGGCCGAGGCCCTCGAGAAGTTCGCTACCCACCGCAGCCGGAGGATGATCCGCGACGAAGAGGGACTTGCAGAGAGCGACGGCTACCAGTACATTAGGGAGGACGTGGTTGACCCCACCAACCCGGCCTGGCACAGCCCTCCCAAACTGGCCCGGGCGCTGATGGACCTCGTGGAACGTCACAGGGAGTAACCCGACGGATGAGCGACAACGGGTCGGTCGAGAAAGTCCTGGTCATCGAGAACAAGTACGGCCTGCACGCCCGGCCGGCCACCCAGTTCGTTGAGACCGCCAGCCGCTACAACTGCGAGGTGCTCCTGCTCAAGGACGGCGAGGAAGTCAACGGCAAGAGCATCATGGGCCTGATGATGCTCGGCGCCGAGAAGGGCACCCAACTCACCGTGCGCTGCTTCGGCTCCGAAGACGCCGATGAATGCCTCCAGAGCCTCAGCAAACTTATCGAAAACAAGTTCGGGGAAGAGTAACAGCTTCTGACCCATCCCGCCGCGCTCAGGGTCCGTCGCGGGGGGACCAACCTCTTTCACCACCAAGACACAAAGGCACCAAGTTGGGACTCGGATCGCGGGGGGACCAAGCGCTTTCACCACCAAGGCACAAAGGCACCAAGCCAGTTTTCAGTTTTAGGTCCTCGGTTTTCAGGACTCCTGAACACTGAACACTGAGCTCTGAACACTCACTCTTCTTCGTGTCTTGGTGTCTTGGTGGTTGAATC
>CBDUSI010000208.1:0-1858 GCA_965370045.1 uncultured bacterium
TTCCCGTTCGGCGGCTCGGGCTCCGGCCAGAATATCAGCGCGGCGGCCGCCAGGGCCAGCAGCCCCAGCGCGCTCCAGGCCAGGGCTCGCGCGCGCACGGCTCAGCTCCGGTCCGCGGCCACCCTGAGCACTATCGACGCCGAGGCCCGGGGCGCAGAGGTCTTCTCCGGCTTCTTTTCGCCCTCGGGCCGGCGCCGCGCGGGGGTCGGGTCCTTGATGGAGGCGGCGCCCTGGTCGCGCACGGTGAGCTGCAGCACGTAGCTCTCGCCGGGCACCAGCCCGCGGGGCACGGTGACGCGGATCACCAGATGCAGGTCGCGCAGGTTCGAGCGGGTGCGGTGGCGCACCTGGGAGTACTCCTTGATCTCCTTGATGGAGCGCCGGTCGATATCATCGGTCTCGAACTTGAGGTCCACGTCCAGGGCGGTGAGCCAGCCGCCGGAGTCCAGCTTGTTGCAGGCGAAGTTAAGCACCTCGCAATAGATCAGGACGCTCTCGCCGGGGGCCACGGTCTTCTTCTTGCGCTCGTTGTAGACCCCGTAGCTTCTCACCCGATCGACCAGGGTTGCAGCACGCAGCCTCAGCCGTCGGGAGCTGGTCGCCTTGCGCAGCAGATCCTCCAGGCACTTGCCCGCCACGATCTTCTCGCCGGTGCTCCAGGAGGCGGCGCCCAGCAGGGCCAGCCGGCGGACCTCGTACTTGTCGACCGGCCGGCCGGGCAGGGTCAGCGGTCCCAGGGGTTCGAGCGCCCTCTCCACCTCGGTGGGCGAGTCCAAAGCCAGGGCCACCGCGGCCAGCCGCAGGCGGGCCAGGATCTCCTCCCGTCCGGGCCGGACGTCCTTGCCGCGGCCGGAGTGCTTGCGGACCTCGGCCTTGAGGAACTCGGCGGCAGCTTTCAGGCCGGCCTGGGCGTTGGCCGGGCTGAAGAGTTCGGTCAGCTTGCGTCGGCCGTCGGCCGAGCGTCCGGCGAGGATGTAAAGCGCGGCCAGGCGCTCGCGGTCGGCGCGCGAGGCCCCCGGGCGCTTGCAGGCCTTCTCCGACTTGGCGATCTCCGCGGCCAAGTCGAGCTTTTGCGTCTTGATGATCGGCGGGGTCGTGGGCTTGGCTTCGCCCGCCAGCGCGGCGGCGGGCGAGAGTGCCAGCAGGACGGCGAGGCATGGCTTGAGCATGGTCGGTTCCCCTCTTCGGCATTAGAGCTTAGCCGCGTGCCGCCCGGGAGGCAAGGGGGAAATCGATGGGTCAGTTGCCGGTTGTTCAGTCTGGAGTCCGGAGTCTGGAGTCTGGAGGAGGAAGTGCTCCATTCCCCATTCTTCACGTTTCACTATTCACGATCCCCCGACTACCGCTCCCCGACTCACGGAGGCGCGCGTTCGTCGGGGTCGTCGCCCCAGTCGATGGGCGGGGGAGGGGCGACCCGGTATTCCTCCTCCGCGCCTTCAAACTCTTGTTCCCAAGGTTCGAGGTCACTTTCCTCTATCGGGGGACACGTACCGCTTCCGCCTTCGGCGGACTTCCGGTACATGTCCCCCTGGGTATTCCTAATCCCCGCCAGCTCGCGGCCCAGGTCTCTTGCTTTGGCGCGGGCGGCGACGCCCCGGCGCTTCTTATCGCCGCGTTCTCTCACCTCACTCCACGCCGTCCACTTGAACCGCTCGCGACACAGATGCCGGTAATGCTGCAGAATCTCCCGCGCGGCGCGCAGCACCACGAAGGGGTTCTCGTGATCCAAGAGCCCCGCGCACCTGTCCATGGCCCGCAGGACATGCTCCCGGGCTCTTTCAACGTCCTTATCAACCACCAAGACACCAAGGCACGAAGAAGAACTATTGTCTCGCGAACATCCCTCACCTTCCTGCGA
>CBDUSI010000209.1:0-1776 GCA_965370045.1 uncultured bacterium
GGCCACGAAGGCCTTATGGACCACGACGGAAATGTATAGGTCACGAGTGCCGGTCATTCCTGAGAAATCGGCCCTGAGATCGCTGAAGGCGTCAACCATGCCCATGGAGATGAGCGTTTCTTTCAGGTCCAGGTCCCAGGTCATCTTGAACTTGGGCAGGCCGACCGCCACTTTCTGGGTCCGGAGCTTGCCCAGCCAGGCGTTCAGGTTCTTGGTGTTGAGCTTCTTCTCCAGCGCCGCGAGGTTGCTCTTGCGGTCCGGGAGCAGCACGACCATGGCCAGCTCGCCTCCCTTGTAGGGCAGCTCCAGCGCCTGGAAACCCTCGCCCCGCATGTGGGGGAACTTCGCGGTCTGGTTCATCATCGGAGCTTTGACCTTCTTGCCCGCCGAGACGGTGAAGACGGCCTCGCGAGTGCGCTTCTTCTCGAACTGCCGGGCCCAGTCGCCCTTGAAGTAGATGGCGTTGGTCAGCACCAGGCGGGTGTCGGTCTTGATATGCGGCGGCTTGAGCAGATCCTTGATCTTGTCCTGGGTCTGCTTCTCCACCCAGGCGTTGATGATCTTGCGGGACTTGTCGGGAGCGTCCTTGAAGTCCAGCCGCTCGACCCCCGCGCCGTAGTACAACCTGTTAAGGTGCAGGAAGTCGGGCAGGAAGTTGTAGTCCTTCTGCCCCCAGAGGCGGTTGACGACGGCCAGCTTGTAGCTGCCCTTCTTGCCACGCGCGTTCAAGCTGTCGGTCAGGTCCGCGAAAGCCGGGTGGAGCTGCTGCTCCTTGAGGTCGAAGTGCATCACCTTGGCCATCTCGGTGGCGGTGTTGCCCATCGCCCCGGCGTAGGTCATGGCCAGCGCCGAGGAGATGCTGAACGGCGAGCAGAAGATGTTCTTGCCGCGCTGTTCCTTGTCGTCCCTGAGCCTGGCGTAGAGGTCGAAGGCGAAGGCGTTGGCCTCCTTGACGACCTCGGCCTTGTCCTTGGCCGGAGCCGGTTTTCTCACGACCGGCTTGGCCGCCGGTTTTTTTGCGGCAGCGGCAGCGACCGCAGCTGCCGGCCCCGGCTCCGGCGCGGGCTTCACCGCCGGCCGTGACCCGTCCGGCTTCTTCTCTCCCCCGGCCCAGGCGCTTATCCCCAGGGGGGTGAAAGCGCCGATACATATCAGCACCGCGGCGACCGCGGCAACGCCCTTCAGCTTTCTCCAACGCATGGCTCTCATCGCATCCTCCATCATGGAACCCACCGACACCGGGACCTCTGCCGTTCCGCGGCAGACGGCCTGGATGGAAGTGACCAGCCCGGCGCTCTCGCCGGCCGAGGCGGCCCGCTCGCCGAGCAGCAGCGCCAGCAGCGCCACCGAGAGCACCGCGCCGCGCCCGCCGAGCTTCTCGCGGAGCTTCTCCAGCCCGCGCATCACCCGCAGCGAAACGGCGCTCTCGCTGATGCCCAGCTCCCGGGCGGCCTCCCGCTGGCTGAGCCCGTCAACGTGACGCAGCACCACAGCGTCGCGGCAGCCGGCAGGCAGTTCGGAGATGGCCGCGTCCAGGTGGGGCGCCAGCTTCCGCCAGGTCCGCTCGTTTTCAGGACTGGCGGCGTCTTCCCGGCGAAGCTGCATGGCCGCCTCCTCCCGATGCTTGCGCCTCCCGCGCTCGCGGGCCCCCCGCGCGGCGATGAAGCCGGCGGTCCGAAAGAGCCACCCGGACACGGCCACCCTCGGCCTGAGGTCCTTCGCCTTGCGGGCCAGGAGCAGGAACGCGGCCTGGCTGACGTCCTCGGCCTCGTGGCG
>CBDUSI010000210.1:0-1656 GCA_965370045.1 uncultured bacterium
CCGACGAAGGAGACGGGCCGTTATGCCCCAACCCGAAGGGCGGCGGGAGGTTCCGCCGTCACGGCGCTCCATTTTTCAACGGCCTGCTAGGAGAAGCCCCATGAGCCTCGTCATCGAGAACCCCTACCTGGACGCCGCCGACGCCGTCTGGCTGCGCGGCAACCTGCATACGCATACCACGCGCTCCGACGGCGCGCTGTCCCCCGAGGAGACCATCGCCGCCTACGCCGCACTGGGCCACGACTTCCTGGCGCTCAGCGACCACAACTGCCCCCCCGACCCGCAAGGCCTCGACTCGCGCGGGCTGGTCCTCATCCCCGCCAACGAGGTCACCGGGGCCCGCGGGCACATCCTGGTGCTGGGCTCCGCCGCCGAGTTCCAGCGCGGCGCGGGCCACCAGGCGGTCATCGACGCGGTGGGCGCCTCGGGAGGCATGGCCGTTCTCTGCCACCCGGACTGGGGCGCCAACTTCAACCACTACCACTTCGAGGACCTGGCCCGCTTCACCGGCTACATGGGCATCGAGATCTACAACGGCAGCATCGAGGAGAACCCCGGCTCGCCCTACGCGACGGACAAGTGGGACCGCCTGCTGGCCGCCGGCCGGCGCCCCTGGGGCCTGGCCAACGACGACGCCCACCGACCCCTGCACCAGGGCCGTGGGGCCTGCGTGGTCCGCGTCCGCGAGCGCTCAGCGGAGGCCATTCTGGCCGCGCTGCGGACCGGGAGTTTTTACGCCTCCACCGGCGCGAGCATCGCGAGCATCGAGGTCGAGGGGTCCCGGCTGCGATTGCGCAGCCCGGACGCAGAGGTTATCAGCGTCTTCGGCGAGGCCGGCCGGCGGCTGGCGCGCGTCGAGGGCCGCGAGCTGGTCTTTGAGGCGCGGGAGTGCGCCGGATTGTATTTCCGCGTCGAGGTCCTGGCCCCCCGCGGGCGCCTGGCCTGGACCCAGCCCTTCTTCCTGGCCGGCGAGGAGATAGCAAGGCGCCGCGCGCTGATCGAAGCCAGGCCGGTCCTCAACGTTGGACGCGCCGCGATCGCCCCCGAGCTCAGAGGCGATCTCTCCGACCCCGCCTGGCAAGCGGCTGGCCGCACCGACGCCTTCGTGACCGCCGACTCCGGCGGCCCCGCCCCGGTGCGCACCGAGTTCCGCGCGCTGCTGGCCGGGGGGACGCTGTTTCTTGGTCTGGACTGCGAGGAGCCGCTGCCCGAGCGCATGAAACTCGCCGTAACGCGAGACGGTTCCGTCAATCTATGGACCGACGACGGCGTCGAGGTATTCCTGGACGTCGCTGGCCGCGCCGAGCGCTACTTCCACGTGATGGTCAACGCCGCTGGCTTCTGCTTCGCCTGCGAGCAGGGCAAGGTCGGCGAGGCGTCGCTGAGCCCCGGCGTCACCGCGCGCGCGGCGCGCACGGAGACGGGCTACGCGCTGGAGATCGCCCTGCCCCTGGCCGAGCTGGGCATGGAGGGCACGCCCGAGCCGGGTACCCGCTGGGGTTTCAACGTCGCGAGAAACCGCCGCGCCGAGCCGGGCAGCTTCGTCTTCAGCTTCACCGGCGCCGGCAACCATACGCCCGGCCGCTTCGGCTGGCTGGAGTTCTAGAGCAATTTAAGTATGTGTAACGAATTGCCGATAAAGGAAGTATGCCAGCA